>JARLGR010000033.1 GCA_031292665.1 Mycobacterium sp.
ACGCGCGCAGCACTCGGTAGGCGAACTCCCGATCCTCGGTGTCGAACTCCCTGGCCACGTCGTTGATCCAGGTGTGCGCGGTTTGCATCGCGTGGTCAAACGCCGAGACCTTCGTTATGGCGGACATGACTACCTCCTTGAGACCCCGGTCTTAGTTCTACAGCCAGTCATCATGGACTAAGCCCCTTCTCCTCCCCTCGTGCCCGGCCGCCCGCATTCGGGCTTCGAGGTCTGGCCGTACGCATTTCAGGCTCCGCCTCCCCCGCATCCCCCAATAGGGTCGTTTGACCCAGCTATGCACGCCGGAATGCCCCCACTAGGGGTGCACCGGAATGGGAAGCGGCCCGCCCAGCCGAGAGGACAACTACCGGGTCAGCGCCCGTTAGCCACAGTCGAGCATGTGGGCCAGCAGGCTCCGTGGCCGTCCTTATCAACCGGGAGACCACGCCTAGTCAACTGCACATCACACCGGTGTCAACTGGAAGTACGCCTGGGCGAGGAATTCTTCGTACTTAGTGCTAATTGCTTATGGCGATTCGATAGGTCGTCAGGTTTCGCGTTATATCCAGGAACAAACCTTTTGCATGGGCTGTATCGATGTCCTGCGAATGGCAAGAAACTATTCGAACAAAACCTCGCTGACGTCGAAGTATTTACGCGAGGCGGCAGTTGGCACGGTAGTCAGCGCGAACGTCTTTTCCATGAGGTCCAGAGAGGCTGGTTCGATGAGACTCAGGATGAAATCTCCGAAGAACAAGCCATTTTGCTAATGTCCAAGATCTGCAATGGTCAGGTCTACTACGGTTTCGAAAAATAGATCGTCGGCGTCGCGAATGGGGACTGTAACGCGACGTTAGGATCAAAAGTCCTGAGATCCACGCTCGAGCGATGATCACCACGGGACTGCCCCCCAGAACTTGTCTTCACTGTGCGCACCACGCCAAGGCCGCACCCTACGTGCCCACGCCTAGTGCACAAATCCGCACCAGCCACCAGAAGAACTCGCAGGTCATAGCCCTACAGAATCGCCAGAACCTCCAAAATGATAAAAGTCAGGTCTCATGTCAGGTACCTCTCTGCGCCTGTCTTCGGCCCGCTGGAATCGATCTGGATCCGCGCCCTGTCGGTTGGGGATAACCCGAACCGTGAACCGATAGATGTCATCATCTTTTCCGCGGCCACCATGGCCCGGAACGCCGGTGAGGGCACCAGCCCCTTATATGGGCGCTCCGTGGACGCGCCCTCGGACTCCACCTCGGTTGCGGCCCGGTTGAACAGGGCCACCGACCGGCAGTACGCGCCAAAACCGTCGACGTCCCAAGCTGTGAGTACGCGCTTGGAAATGAGGTCGGGGGCCAGGCGATCCCACACCGCCCGCGCGTCGGGCTCCAACTCCACGGGCGGCACAATCGCGGCCTCCCCTGGGATTGGTTCGTTGCGATTGACGCGGCTCTCCCTGGCGCCCTCAAGCGCCTTCAGATGATTCGGGCGCGGCCTGCGCCCGCTGCTCCGACTACCCATTTCGAACTCCTAATTTTGCTGGGTGGGTTTGCCAGTTTGCTGAAATGCTGGAATTTTCTCGATCTGTATTCTCTGGCGGCAAATACTTTCGCCTAGCGGGGTCGCGGATGGTGACCTGCATCAGCGATAAAAAGCCCCCCCCCTCTGAGCTGCGATGATGCAGCGGTGACCGTGGTGTTCGGCGACCGTCCGGCGGGATTGGCTGGGGTGGTTCGGGATGGGTGATCACTTTCAGCTGACCCGGTGTTTGCTGGGGACTGGCCGGTGTTTGCTGGCGGTCTGCGAAAGGATCTCCTCACTTCCGGCCTGGCGATGACACGGTGTCGCGTGTGCCTTGTCGCTGGTGTTCGGGGGATCTCCGTCACTTCCGGGCCGGCCATTTCAGGGGCGGCAATCCGGTATATGCGCCACGGCCGGCACCGATTTCCGGCAGTCCCGGATGCCGCCTTGGCAGCGGCGCGGTGCCAAGCCTGCTTATCGGCGTCGTTGGCGTCGACCGTGTCGGAAACCTCGTAGCGGCCAACAGTGTCGTTTGTGGGCAACTGCGACGGCGTCGGGGTGGGGTGCTTCGTCACTGTGTTGTTAGGTACTAGCCGGCCTAGACAGCCCGGGCATTTGCGCTGCCCGATCTCGGGGAACGATCTAAAGCAGACGCAACACGCGGAGCGCGGCTGGGTCATCGCAGTCCGCAGCATTTCGCGGGGGTCGTCGTCGGTCATGTGTCTCCTTCGTGTCGGCTGTAGCGGATGCCGAAGCCGCCGGTGGCTTCGAGGTTGGCGTACCAGGGGCATGTCGCGTCGTGGTGCACTTCGAGGTGTCCGCGGTCGCTGAGGGTGACGTCGCTGTTGCAGTCGGGGCAGGCGACGAGTTTTGTGATTCGGGTGGGTGCGCGGTGGGTGCGGCGCTGACGGCGGTTCACTGGTCGTACCCGGCGGCGATGTTTGCCCAGAGGCGGTGACAGTCGTTGCAGCGGGGTCGGCCGGCGGAGTGTTTTCGGCCGCAGCCGTCGATGCAGAGCCCGTTTCGGTAGGCGGTGTGTTGTTCGGGGGTGGTTTTCGGGAGTCCAGATGACCACCGTGTCTCTCTATTGATCATCAGGATGTCTTGGCTGGTAGGGGGGTTATGTGGGTTTTCCAGATGATCACCAGATGATCCAGATGACCAGATGACCGAGACGGCGTCATCTTGATCATCTGGGGCGCGGTCGGCGTGCTGGGGCAGCCGCCAGAACCACGGTCCGTCGCCGTCCGCCCGGGTGGCCTCGACGCTGAGGCGTTTCTTTGCTGCGTATCTCTTTCGTTGGCTGAAGCCTGCCCGTTCGCCGGCGTTGTGGGTGTCTTTGGCCCAACGCGGCCCGGCGGCCAGATAGGTCGCCAGCCATGCCACGACGTCGTCGGCGCCGGCGCCGGCGCTGTGGTCGGCGGCGTAGTTGTCGGCGAGTTGTTCGCGCGCTGTCTGGGTGGACTCGCCGAGGTAGGTCAGCAGCGGCACGGCGCCGTCGTGGTCCTCGGTGGGCTCGAAGTGTTGGACGGTGGTGATGGTGAACTTGGACGCCGGGATGGGGGCGGCGGTGTTCATCTTCTCCGGTCCGACGGTGAGGTTGCCATCGTCGTCGGCCTGCGCGAACAGGGTCATCCGGGCCTTTTTGCGGAGTTCCCCGGTGGCGCCGTATTTGTCGCGGGCGTTGGCGGTGGAGACGCGGTTGGTGTGGCAGAGGAGCAGCACTGCGGCGTCGGTGAGGGTGGCGATCTCTTTCCAGGGGTGCAGCGCCTGGCGGGCCTGTTGGGGGTCGCGCACTGAGAGGGCGGCGGGGACGGTGTCGAGCCAGGCGTCCACGATGACGAGGTCCGGTTTCGGGTCGGCTTGGCTGATCAGGTGCATGTCCCGCGGGTACACGGGGGCGCCGCTGCCGTCGTCGTCGACGCAGATCACGTCGATCATGGACAGGTCGGCGCCGGCGACCTCGAGGCGTGGCCGCACGACGCTGCACCAATCGTCTTCGGTGATGGCGGCGATGATGACCCGGCCGGGGGCGCGGGCCGGTATGCCGAACCCGGGCAGTTCTGCGCCGGTGCTGACGGCGGCGACCAGCCAGACCCACAGCAGGCTTTTGCCGAGGCCTTCGTCGCCGATGAGCAGGCTGGGCGCGGCGCGGGGGATCCGGTTTTTGGCGAGCCAGCGGGGTTGGGCGGCGGGTTTGAGGTCGGCGGCCTTCCATCGTCTCGGTCGGCCGTCGGTGATGGGAACGAGTTCGTCGAGGGTGTGGCCGGCGGCGATGTGGTCGGCGGCGTCCTTGCCGGCCGCGGCCTCCACAACCTGCACCGACGCGGCGACGCCGTCGAGCAGCCCGGCGGCCTGGGTGGCATGGTCGCGGCCGGGCTTGTCCTTGTCGGCGATGACGACCGCGGTCTTGCCCTTCAACACCGACCAATCGGCTTTATGGGCTTTGCCTGCACCCATCGCCGAACACACCGCGGCACCGCCGAGAGCCTCGATCGCCAGCACGTCCTTTTCCCCTTCGGGGATATAGACGGTGGCGGCGTCGCCGATCCGGTCGGCGTGAAACAGGTCAGCGCCTTTGGTGTTGCCTGATTGCGGGAACGTCTTGTTGAGCTTGCGGTGAACGATGCGGCCATCCGGGTAGCGGTAATCGGCGCCTTTGCGAGTGTCGAACAGGTCGGCCATCCCGAGGTTGACCGCTTCGACCACGGCCTCGGTGGGGCATCCGGCGTGACAGTGGATGAGGACTTGGCCGTCTATGCCGGTGATGCTCAGTGATGGCCGGCCGTCGTTGTGGGCGGGGCATTGCGCCACGGCGCGGGTGCCGTTGGCGTTGACGTGGCTGCCGTGGTCGCGCAGCACGTCCACCAGGCGCTCATAGGCAGTGGCGTTCACCGTGCGAGCTCGTATTCGTCGGCCAGCTTCGACAGCACCGCCCAAGCGTGCGGTTCACCGACTTCGCGGGCCGCAACCCGCAATGCATCCGCGGCACCGGCTGCAAATCCGTCACACCATCCGGAGGCGTATGCACCGGGCCTAGGCCGCCGCACGTTAATGCGAAGTGCCGGCCGTTTGGTGGCGGCTGGTGTTGTGGGATGTTGCGGAGTGGCTGGTAACCGCTCTTTCGACGTTGGCCGGTTCCCCTCGGGGCCGGCCTTCGTCGCGTCTAGGCGGCCCCGAATCGCGGCGCATCACGCAGCATCACCGCCGCCTGGGCGAGTGTTAGCGAGGTCGCGGCGGGCCGGCTCCAGCAGGACGCGCAGCCGGTCGACCTGCTCTTGGGTGAGCGGCGGGGCTTTGGCCAGAACCTTCGTAATATACGACTCAAACTCAACGTTATTGCCGTTGGCGGGCCGCAGCAGCGCGGCCTCTACCTGCTCGGCGTCGAGTTTGATCAGGCGCTCGCCCACGAGGTACGCGGTGAGCTGGCCGGTTTTGATCTTGCGGCGAATTGTCTTGTCCGACAGGCCGTAACGGTCGCAGACATCACGGATAGTGATGAGTTTTCCGGGCACAGAATGTCTCCGTCGAAATTGGAGACTCGTGCCAGAGAGTCGGTTTCGCGACCTAATGCGCGAGGCGCTTCTGTCTATACATTAACAGCCAGGGCGGGTCATTCGCTGGATGATCTGGGATCGGTTTTATGGCGTGTCGTGCCAGGCGGGTACATCGGCGGGCGACCAGCGTCGGTCCACCCTCTATCGGCGGTGTCGCCGTAGGGTGCCTGAATGTCGCGCTCCCCTGCGAGGGCGGCGGCGCGGAGCCGTTGAATGTCGAGCTGCACCGGCTTCTTGCACGGCTTGCAGTAGCCGCCGAGCTCGCCGGCCTCGTCGTCAAAGAGCTGGTCGACGGCGCGGGTTCCGAATAAGCCGTTGTGCCACGCCTCGGCGCTGTAGTCGACCAGCAAGCCGTCCACGTCGGCGCGGACTGTGCCGACGCGGTGGCGGCGCGGGCAGAACACCTTGAGAACTTCGCGACTCATCGCAGCCACTCAATCGCAATCCGCTCGGGGTCGAACGGCACCCGGCCATGCTTCCCGACTGGCAATATCGTCGCGGTCATCAACACGTTGATGACGGCGCGCTGACGGTCAGGGTCCAACCGGGCGAACGCCTGATACACGCGCTCGGTGCCCAACGGCACGTCGGCGAATACCCGTTTCACGCTGGCGTCGGCCATCTTCGCCTCGATCGCGTCAAGCTTCGCGTTGAGTCGTTCCCGCACGGCCCGCAGCTCGGCCGCGGACAGTTCCCCGTCGGCGAAGTCGGTGGCCAGCTCGATCCGGCGGGCACGAATCGCGTTGGCCTCGGCGCTCAGCTTGTCCAAGTCCGGGGCATCCCGGTCGATGAGTAATTCCTTGGCATCCTCGCGTGCCAGCCGCGCACACACCACGCCGCGGATCGTCTCGTCAGCGTCGGGCTTGGAAATCGCCACCCCAAAGCACTTCCAGCACCGATAGCGTTCCTGCCCCTTGGACCCCTGGTAACCGCCGATTCGGCCCCCATCGGCACACTTGCCGCAGCGCAGGACGCCGGTCAGGAAGTGCCGGCGCACCGTCTTAGGGCCCGGCTTACGGGCCGGATCGTTGAGCAGGGCTTGCGTTGCCCGCCAGGTCGATTCGTCCACCAGCGGCGACCACGTCCCCGGCCCGACGATGACATCGTTGTGGGCGCGCAGCCCGGCGTTGCGCGGCGAGCGCAGAAACAGGCTGAGCGTCGATGCGGACCACGGCTTGCCGGTGCGCCCGTAGTAGCCGCGCTTGTTCCATTCCCGCGCCAGCCCGGACAGCGACCCTCCCCCGAGAATGGTCTCGTAGCCCTGACGGACCAGCTCAGCCTCGACGGGGTGCGGCTGGTGGTCATCGGTGTAGCCGAACGCCGCCTTCCACTTCGGGGCGCCGTTCGTCGCCAACTGTTTGGCGGCGGCGATCTGCCGGGCCGCCTTGTGCTCTACTTCGTGCCGGGCCACGTTCGCCATGATTCCCGCGATCATGCGGCCCTGCGGCGTTGCCAGGTCCACGTCGCCGCTCACGGTCGCCAGCGCGATCTGCTTGGCGTCGGCGACCTGAATGAACCGCTCAAGCTCGATCGGGCGGCGGTGCAGGCGGTCCAGGTCCCAGGCAATCACGGCGGTGACGCGGCCATCCTCCATGTCGCGCAGTAGCCGCTGATACTCGGGTCGCGACTTTCGCGGGTTGGACGCCGAGCAGTCGTTGTCCGCGTATTCCGCGAGGTTCTTCCAGCCTTTGCGCTTGGCCAGCGCGCGGCACTCGGTGCGCTGCCGGTCGATCGCGACGGCGTTCTTATGCCGGTCGAGCGACTGTCGCAGGTAGACGGCGGTGGTCATGGGAAGTGACCCTAGCCTCTTGTGTGTCGTTTAGCCAGCCGTTAATGTTGGCGGCACAGGCATTTCAGATTGCCTGCCACCGTCAGTCCGCCGGCTTCAGGATTGTGGTGGTTGAACGGAACCGTATGATCGAGGTCACAGGCCACCGCCGGCCGGCTGCACCCGGGAAACCGGCACGTCAGATCCCGGCACCGCACGAACCGCTCCAGCGCCGCCGACGGTTGATAACGCAGCGCCTCCACAGGACTGGTGACCGGGTCCGCAACCAGCACCGAGGCGGCCTGGGCGAGCGCGCGCACCTGCTCGGCGTCGATGAGCCCGTAGCCCTCCAGATACCCCGGCGCGCAGCCCTCACTGTGCGTGGTCTGCTCGCTGGCCACCACGTTGATCACCACCCGGACCCCACCGGCATCGGGCTCGGTGGTTTCGTCGCCGGATCTGATGGGGAACTCGGCCTGCCCACAGGCGCAGGCCAGCCGACGTCCTTCGGTCAACGCGGCCAACGCGTCAGCGCGGCGCTGATCCAGTGTCCGCGGATCCGCCGGGCACACCCCCGCGGCGAGCTGAGACAGCCGCCGGTCAAACGCCTTTGCGGCCGCCGCGGCCACCGTGCCGTAGATGTCGGCCATCCCGTTGTCTCGGGCGTCGACCGCGAGGTAGCGGTCCTTGTCGGCGGCCTAGCGGCGTTCACGGGCCGCGTCGGGATCCATGGCGCGCACCGCGGCGTCCACCGCGTTGACGATCCGCTGCCTCGACCAGCCCCGCCAGGCGCCGATACGGGCGGTCAGCGACTGGTCAACCTTGGTAATCAGCGTCTAGTCGGTGACCAGATCGGTCCGGCTCAAGATCAACCGCACCGCGCGCCAATCCGTGCGGCCCTCGGCCAGCAGGGCCGCCAACGCAGGCAACCGGACATCCAGCGCCTCCGCGTACGACACGACATAGCCCGCCGCCACCGGGGACAGATTCATCGCCGCGGCCACCTCGGCGGCGGTCTGCTCACACCCGTCGATCTCGGCGTACCCGCGCCCGCGCTCCGACCTCTCGGCGGCCGCGACCCGATGGCGCAGCAACGCCGCCACCGCCGCCAACCGCGGCGCCACCAACACCGACTCCTGCCGATGCGTCGACTCCACCACCGCCACCAAGGCCGAAGGATCGAGCCCTCGCAGATCATCGAACATCTGTTCGACTATGCCACCAGGGTACGACAATGATCGTCGTGAACGGCCGGTTGTGGATAATCCGCCGGGGTCCGCTTAGCAGCGATCCGACGGTTGTCCCGACCGCGGCGATGACCTTCGCCCCTGTTGCACCGCGACGCACTCGATGTGAGCTTGGTGCCGAGGGAGGCGAGGATGACGGCTGACGCGCGCCGCAGGCTCATCGTCGCCGTGCTCGGCGTCGGCGGTCTGGCGCTGGCATGGCTGGTGTTGCTGCCGAGGATCTTCAGGCGACACCGCGACGCACTGCTCAAGCGGGGCCCGTTCAAGAGTTTCTTGACTCGCTATAACGGCATGACCCGCAAGATCTCGGGGAGTGAGCGGTCGTCATGGGCGCTATTGACCCACGTAGGGCGCAGCAGCGGGCGCGTCTACCAGACGTCGCTCGGCACGGCTGCCTACGGCGACGGTTTCTTGTTGCCGTTGGGTTATGGCCCGCACACGGACTGGTACCGAAACCTGACGGCCGCCGAGGCAGGCACGCTCGCCTGGAAAGGGCGCACGTACCAACTCGAGCGGCCCGAGTTGGTCAATGGAACCGACGCGATCCGAGCCTGGCCAACAGGATCGCGAATCCTTCTGCGGTTAGCCGGAATCCATGAATTCGTGTGGCTGCATCAAGGCCATCAGCACCAGCCTGACGCGGTCTGGAAGAGTTAACGTCATGACTCTGGTAGCCGGGCGAGGTCCGCTCAGCAGCGATCCGGCCGGCCGGTTTTCGCCCGCGGTACCCGCCGGCGTCGACATTGGGGTCTATATCGAACCGCACCCCCGGCGCGTCCAGGCCTTTAAGGACGGGCGGCAGGTGATCGACACCGAGCGCGCGCTGATGGTGCACCGGCGCGGCCACCCACTCAGCTATGTCTTCCCCGTCGACGAGGTCGGAGATCTACCGGCCGACCCAGAGGCGGAGGCACCGGGTTTCGTTCGTGTGCCGTGGGAAGCGGTCGACACGTGGCTGGAGGAAGGCCGAGAACTCGTCCACTACCCGCCGAACCCGTACCACCGCGTCGACTGCCGCCCGACGCAACGCCACCTGCGCGTAGCGGTCAGTGGCACCACGCTGGTGGACACGCACGACACGATGATCGTTTTCGAGACTGCGCTCGAACCCCGGCTCTACGTGGACCCCGTCCACGTGCGCACGGATTTACTCCGGCGCTCCGGGACGTCGAGTTACTGCAACTACAAGGGATTCGCAACCTATTGGTCCGCCGCCGTGGGCGACCCCTCTAGTAGCCCAGTGGTCAACGACGTCGCCTGGAGCTACGAGGATCCGCCGTCGGAAAGCCTTCCGATCAAAGGGTTCCTGAGTTTCGACGCTGCCCACGCCGATGTCGTCGCCGAGCTGCCGGTCACCCGTAGCTAGGGCGTCCCAGCCCCAGCTCGTGCTGGGCAATCATGTTGCGGAAGACTTCCAAGGTGCCGCCGTAGATCCCGGTCGGGACAGCGAGCCGGAAAAGATATTCCGTGGTTCCATCGTCGGCCGAACCGGGATTCTCGGTTGGCAACGCCGACGCGGTGCCCAAAATATCCATCAAATCGGGCGAGATGTCGCGCATCGTCTGCGCCAGCGCGACGCGACCGTACATGCCTGGAGTGGACAGCGCCGCCTCCATCCGTGCGAAGCTACGTCCAAGCCGGTATTTCACGGACTCGGACGCGTCCGGTACGAGCCCCGCGACCGTGTCCACTGCCTCTGCCATCAGGGCGCCGTGGCCCGACATGGTCGCAACATCCTGCAAGCCATGGTCTTCCGGATCGACAACGCCGTGCTCGGCGTCTAGCGCGAACCGCATCACCGTCCAGCCGCCGTTGACCTCGCCGATCCGGTACAGGTCGTCGACGCGCACGTCGCTGTAGTAGACGATGTTGGTGCGGTCGCCGTCCACGGTGCGGATGCCCTGAATCTCGATGCCCGGTGACGCGAGCGGCACCAGGAACATCGTGAGGTTCTTGTGTTTGGGTCCTTGCGGGTCGGTGTTGGTGAGCAGGAAGACGTACTTCGCGTTCTGTGCGTTCGAGGTGAACATCTTGGAGCCGTTGATGATCCACACGTCACCGTCGCGCACCGCCCGGGTCTTGCAGGTGGCGACGTCGGAGCCGCCCTCGGGCTCCGTGTAGCCCAGGCAGAGCCGGATGTCGCCGGACAGCACCCCCGGCAACACCTGGCTGGTGAGTTCCGGCGCGCCGAATTGCTGGACCATCCGCGCGACGACGGACGTGGTGCCCCAGTGGTACCAGGGCGTGTGCGCCCGGGCGATCTCCAGTGCGAAGATCCGCCGGCCGACCGGGCTGAATCCGCCTTCGGACTCGAGCCTCCAATCCCCGGCCAGATATCCCGCTTCTCCCAACGCCAGATGCACACCCTCATCGAAGTTCTCGCCCGACTCCCGATCGCGCCCGCGCACCTCGTCGGTGACGTGTTCGGCGAGAAATGCCCGTGTCTGCTCGAGGAAAGCCTTGTCCTCGGCTGAGAACGTGACCGGTGAGAAATCCATTCAGACCACGTTGATGACGAGTTTTCCGAAACGGTCGATGCTTTCCAGCGCATGCGCCAGGCCGTCGCCGGGCAACCCCACCTGGACCCAGTTCACCCCAAGTGCCGCAAGCTTTTCCAGGCCGCTCAGGTATGCGTCGGCGTTGAACCCTTCGTTCGCCGGGCTGCCGCCCTCAAAGTTGGTGAACGTGATGTCGACTGCCGACCAGTCCCTGTCCGCTTCGTCGCAACGGCGGCGCAGGTCGTCGATTCCCGCGGCCAGGCGGTCCTCGGATTCGATGGTCGCGGTGCCCGCCGTCTTTGCCAGCATCGCGGGCGCGGGGAACGGACACCAGCCGTCACCGTACCGGGCGACTCGCTCACGCGCCGACGTGGTGTTGCCACCGATCCAGATCGGCGGATGCGGCCGGCTGATCGGGTGCGGGTGAGCGGTGATGCCCCGCGCGTTGAAATGCTTGCCCTCGAAAGAGACGTCATCGGTAGTCCACACGGCCCGGATCACCCGCAGCGCTTCTTCGAACAGTTCGGCGCGCTCGTCGTAGTTCACCCCGAGCGCCGCGAATTCTCGCTTGAGATAACCGACACCGACCGCCAGCGTGAACCGGCCACCCGAGAGCAAGTCCAGCGTCGCGCCGGACTTGGCCACCACGAACGGATTTCGATACGCCAGCACCACGATGTTGGGGATCAGGCGCAGCGTTGTCGTGCGGGCCGCCGCGAAACCAAGGGCGACAAAGGGATCCAGCGCGTCATGACCACCGGCGTCCAACCAGCGCTGTGACGGCGCGGGGTGATCGGTGAAGCCGAACCCGTGAAAGCCGGCCGCCTCGGCCGCCGCTGCGACCGCCGCGATGCCCTCACCAGCCACCAACTCCGGATTGTAGGGATGGGTGTGCATCGGGTGGGTGATCGTGAAATGCATCGGCGGCCCGTCAGAAGCGTGAGCGCGCGTCGATCGAGGTATCGCTGGTGCGCAGCGGGCGGATCAGCGCTTCCTGGGCGAAGGAGGCCAGCAGCTCACCCTCCTCGCTGTGCACCGTGCCGCGCACATACGACATCCCCGCACCGACCTGGGTGCTCTCGTGGGTGTACAACAGCCAACCGTTCCAGCGCACCGGTTCGTGGAACGCGACGGAGATACTCATCGGCGCGGTGGACACGGTCAGGTGCGCCTGGCTGGTGCCGATCCCGGGGTGGGCGCGCATGGTGGTGGAAATCCCCAGATGGCCGGTGAAATAGGCGAGGAGCGCCTTGGCCAGGTCGTCACGGGTCGGGACGGGGTCGTAGTGCAGCCACGCGTACAGCTCGGGCGGTCCCACCTCGTCGGGACTGTTGACGTCGACGACGTCGACGAGTCGCAGTTGGCGCCCGATCATCGGCATCTCGGACACATGGGAATCGGCCGGCGCCGCCACCTCGGGCCGCGGCAGGTGGTGGCGGATGACATCGCCCGTCGGAACGTCGGCCAGCACCGTGACGCTCAAGCAGCGCCGACCGTTCTGGTGCACGGCCACAATCGCGGTGGCGGTGGACCGGCCTTCGGCCACGACGTCGAGCACGAACTCGATCGGCGGGCCGACGGCCACGGCACGCGAGAACACCGCGTGTGCCGAGCGCACCGACTTGTCCGGGAATCGTTTGGCCACCGCGACAATCGCCTGAGCGAGCACCTGGGTGCCTTCCACCACCTGCCGTTCGTCGCCACCCGGAATGCCGGTCTCGGCGGTGAACCGGTCTTGCCCGTCGGCCCGCGCGTCGAACAGATCCAGCAGGCCCTGCACCGTCCACTCAGTCTGCTCAGATTCTGTGGTCAAATCCGCTCCACCTCTCGTGCTAGCAGCTCACGGCTCAGCGTGACACTTTGAGTAAGATTTGTAAAGCCACCCTCAATCGCCCGGGGCCGGGTGATGGAAACCGCAGAGAGGCAACGCAATTGGGCATCGTGACCAGCACCTCGGAGACCGCCTTCACCCAGACCTCCGAAACCGTCTACGACTTCGTCACCAGCCCGGTGATCTGGACGAAGACGTACCCGGGCAGCATGCACATCGCCATGCGGCCGACCCCCTTCGCGTTCACTTCGGTCGGAGGGCTTGAGAAGCGAACTCAGCCAGTCCGGAAATTGACACCGGCGGCAGCCGTGCGTGACACTTTTGCAATGATTTGTAAAGGCGGGAGCGGATGAACCCCGAACCTCTTGCCAACGGATTCTGCTTCGGCGAGGGCCCTCGCTGGTTCGAGGGATTGCTGTGGTTCTCCGACATGCTGGGTGAAGCCGTACATACGGCGGACCTGCGCGGCTCGCTGACCACGCTGCCGCTGCCCGGTCACCGCCCGGCCGGCCTGGGGTTCCGTCCCGACGGCTCACTGCTGATCGCCTCGACCGAAAGCCGGCAGGTGTTGCGCTACGACGGCGAAACCGTGGCACCCATCGCCGATCTCGCCGACCTGGCGCCGGCCAACCTGGGCGACATGGTCGTCGACGACAAGGGCTGCGCCTACATCGGCTGCCAGGCCTTCTCCGGCGGCGTGATCATCCGCCTCGATCCCGACGGCAGCGCCAGTGTGGTCGCCGAGGACCTCGACTTCCCCAACGGAATGGTGATCACACCGAACCGGCAGCTCATCGTCGCGGAGTCGACCGGCCGGCGGCTGAGCGCCTTCACCATCGCCGGCCCCGGCGACGGTGAAGGCGCGCTGTCCGACCGCCGGGTGTTCGCCGACGGCCTCGACGGGCCGCCCGACGGCATCGCCCTGGACGCCGAGGGCGGGGTGTGGACGTCCATGACGCTGGCCCACCAGTTCGAGCGGATCGTTGCGGGCGGCGCCGTGACCGACCGCATCGACATGGGCGACCGGATCGCCATCGCGTGCGCGCTCGGCGGCCCACAGCGCCGCACGTTGTTCCTGCTGTCGACCACCGACGCGTATCCTCAGCGCCTGATTGGCACCCGGCTGTCCCAGCTGGACGCCGTCAGGGTCGCCACCCCCGGCGCCGGCCTGCCCTGACGTTCGAAAGGCGCACCAGTGACGGACTCCTACTACGAACTGATCGATGCCGACGATCCGTTGGGTGAGAAGTTCACGGCCACCGACCTGGTGCGCAGCACCTGGGCCGCGGCGATGCAGCACGGCGGACCGGTGTCGGCGCTGCTGGTCCGGGCCCTCGAGCGGTGCGCCCAGCGCGACGACACCCGACTCAGCCGGGTCGTGATCGATCTGCTGGGACCGGTACCCGCCGAGGGCGACATGTGGGTCCGCTCGCAACGACAACGCAGCGGCAAGCAGATCGAGCTGGTCGGCGCGGAGATGCTCGCGCCGGGCCCCGATGGTCAGCCGCGGCCCGTCGCCCGCGCCAGCGGATGGCGGCTGCAGCAACTCGATACGACGTCCCTCGCCCACGCGACGGCACCGCTGCCCCGGCCCTTGTCAGAGGCACGCAGCCGCAACCTGCATGAGGACTGGGACCGCAACTACGTGCACAGCCTGGACTGGCGGTGGCTGACCGAACCGCTCAACGAAGGCCCCGGCGAATCCTGGATCAACCCGACGGTCGACCTCGTCAACGGCGAGGCCATGACGCAGCTGGAACGCCTCTTCGCGGTGGCCGACTGCGCCAACGGCATAGGCAGCAAATTGGACATCGCCAAGTGGACGTTCCTCAACACCGATCTGGCGGTGCACGTGTTCCGGGTTCCGGACGGTAAGTGGATCGGTATTCGCGCGGAGACCAGCTACGGGCCGGACGGCATCGGAACCACGATCGGAACGCTCTTCGACCAGCAGGGCGCAGTCGGCGCCATCCAGCAGTCGGTGCTGGTGCGCCGGCGACCCGCGTGAGCCCTGACCCGTGAGGCGAATAAGCGTGACTGTTCGGAAATACTTCGTAGAGTCTCAGATATGAGCCAGCCGGCCGACGCGACCGAGACCGACGCCTCGACGCGTCAGCGAATCCTCGCGGCCACCGCCGAGGTACTCGGTAGAAACGGCAAGACCAAGCTCAGTTTGTCCGACGTCGCCGCCCAGGCCGGGGTGTCGCGTCCCACGCTCTACCGTTGGTTCGCGTCCAAAGAGGGTTTGCTGGAGGCGTTTTCAAGCTACGAGCGACAGGTCTTCGAAAGCGGCCTGATCAAAGCGACGACGGGGCTCAAGGGGGTCGAAAAGCTCGACGCCGTGTTGCGATTCATCGTCGACTACCAGCACTCGTACTCGGGCGTGCGCATGGTCGACGTCGAGCCCGAGCACACCATTGCCCAGTTCTCCCGCGTCATCCCGCAGATGCGCGACGGACTGCAGCGCCACCTCTCCGGGCCCAACGCCGCGGTGAAGGCTGCGACGGTGATCCGAATCGCGTTCTCGCACTACATCGTCCGAAGCGACGACGCCGACCAGTTCCTGGCGCAGCTGCGGCACGCGGTCGGGATCAAGGGCGGATCGGATTAGGGCGGGTCGGACAAAATTTTCAGGTGTTGTGCCTGAGGCTTAAGGGTATGTCGCGGTTTCGATTGTTGTCTGATGCTCAGTGGGCGTTGATCGAGGATCTGTTGCCGGCGCGGACGGGTAAGCGGGGCAGGCCGTTTCGGGATGCCCGTCAGGTGGTCGGGGGGATCATCTACCGGGCCCGGTGTGGAATCGCGTGGCGGGATGTGCCTGAGGTGTTCGGCCCGTGGCTAGGCGCATCTGGAAGTCACCGGCGCCACGCATCGCCGACCACGCACCCGTCCCGATCGCGTCCGCGGCGACAAGGCCTATTCGAGTTAGGCTACCCGCGCCCAGCTGCGCCGACGCGGCGTTTCCTTCCCCTTGTGCGCACCGTTATCGGTTGCACCGCCCCGGATGTGAATTGCAATTGCAAGGTTCGGGTTGAAATCTCGTGGGGAGAGAGGCCCTCATTTGGCCGACGTGTCCGGCGCTCGCGTCGCGTGGGGTCCCCCCAGGCATCCCCATACCCAAGTAAGTCAAGAAGACAGGAGAAGCTATGCGCTGTAAGCCAAGATGCTTGCACCCGGCGGGCATACACGTCTGGCTGGTGCACTACGCACTACCGCCGGTTGCGGTCCGGACAGGACATGGACGCCCCGATCAGACGTTACGTGCGGTACGACGAGGGGGCCGACGACAAACCAAACCCGTGACTGCCCAGACCATCAGACGAAAGCGGGAGAAGCCTTTCGCAGCCGAGTATGCGCTTCTGGCTGAGTTGAGACTGCGTCGCAACTGATGTCGCGCAACAGAGTCAGACGTTGGCATTCCAGACGCGCAGCGCCATGATGGCCGAAGCCAGGTATCAATGGGGGTACGACCGCCGTCATGGCATCGCCTCGGCCCAGGCGATATGCCCGTCAAACTCGAGCGTTTTCGCCATATCGCGGTAGCGATCCCGAAAGTGCGCATAAGCCGCGGCATCGCCCTGAGTGCGGGCTAGTAGAGCCCGCAGTCGCAGCAGCCAGATGTCGCGCATAGGGAGACCACCGTCGTGGTGGGCAGCCGCTAACCGATCGATCGCGGCCTCGGCTTCGGCCACGTCACCCTCGGCGCCGCGGTCCAGCAGGGTCTCCACCAGAACACCCGTCGCACGAACGCCCCACGATAGCAGCTGTCCCTCGCTAACCAGATCGTCTACAGCGGCGCGCATGAGCGGTATAGCCTCGTCGCGATCCCCATCCCGAGCCCGCTCGCGTGCCAGGTAGACATCGACGCCCGCTAAATCGCACAGGTTGTGCCCCCGCCGCACCATCACTTCGCGAACCTCGGCCAGAATCGTTTGTCCGCGATCACGCTCGGCAGCCGTTTGGCGGTGCACCAGCGCAACGCCCAATGTCAGCCGGGCGAGGGCCGGCGCGAGATCGTCACCGGATCGTTCGGCATGCTGTATGGCATCCTCGATCTCGCCGATTGCGGAATCGTCTGGCCTCAGCACCCCATCGAATATTCCCGGGCAGTAGACGTTGGAGACAACCCCGGGGTAGGCGGCGGGGTTGGCGCTGCGCGCCATCGCGACGGCCTGCTGCTGGTCGTCGCGCCAACCGGGACGACCCAGCCAACACCGGGCAACAGCTCGCGTCGTAAGGGCGAGCGCTAGTGGACACCCGAAGATGAAGCTACCTGTAGTGGGGTCACCGTCGGCCAGGTCGATCGCTCTCTGCGACCAGCGGTGCACGTCACCCCACTCACCACTTTCACCTTTTGCGTAAATGGCAGCGGTGGACAGCCCCACCGTCAAGGCTGGATCGCCGACCGACTCGGCGAGGGCCCAGGCTTCCGATGCCAGCTGCGACGCCTCGCGTATCCGCGCCTGATAGGCGTGATCGATCACCAGCCCCGCAGTTGCGATGGCCAGTGACGCCTTGTCTCCCGCGACTACGCACAATTCCCGCAATTCATCAAAGCGGGCGCCGGCAACACGTTCATGGACTCGCCAGGCGGTCCCGCAGAGCATCGTGCGAGGCGCGATGCGCATGGCTGTTCGGTTCGGGTCCTCGGCGGGTAATGCATCGGCGATCTTTTGGGCACGCTCCCAACTCAGTCGCGCCGCGACGATGTCACGGTTGCTCGCCCAGCTTGCGGCGCGCATGTGCCAGCCGTAGGCGGCGTGCAGGTCACCGGCGGCCTCCAGATGTTGGGCGATCAGGGCAGCGTTCTGGTCGGCCGATTGTGGCTCGCGGGCTTCGATCGCGGCGGCCAGCCGCCGGTGCATCTGGGCGCGATCGGATTTCAGTTGTGATTTGTAGGCCACCGTGCGAATCAGCGGATGCCGAAACGCATACTCCGCACCCGGTGTGAACCGAACTTGGTCGATGAGCTCGGCACTGATCAGCTCCTCGACGCAGGGATCGATTCCCAGGCCCGCCAGCAGATCGGCGCTGAACCGCAACCCGATGACCGCCGCGGCGGCAAGCGTGTGTTTCGCTTTCGGCTCAAGCCGGTCGATGCGCGCGGCGATGGTGGCCTGCAGCGTGGCCGGCACGTGGACCTCGCCGACATCCATATGGCAGGCGTAGCTGCCGCGCTGTCCGACCAGCACGCCACGTTCGGCGAGCTCACGGGTGATCTCCTCGGCGAAAAGCGGGTTACCGGCCGCACGCCCGGCGATGATCGCAGCAATCTCACCCACCGACGGATCCGAGCCCAACAGTTCAGCGACCAGCGTTGAGGTCTCCGCATCACTCAGGGGTGCCAGAGCAATGGTCTGCGCGCCGGCGACATGAGCCAGGGCTCCGTGGTATTGGGGGCGATAGATGATCAGCACCAGCGAGCGGGTCTGGGGGACCACAGCAACAAAGTCGGCGAGCATGGATTCGCTGGCCTCGTCGATCCAGTGCGCATCCTCCACGACGAAGACTGCCGGTTGGGTGCGGGCCAGCTGGGCAGTGTTGATCAACGCGGTCAACCGCCGCCGCCGCGCGTCCGGGTCGATCTTGGGTAACTCCACTGCGGGATCGCCGATGCCCATCAGGTCATCCAGCAGCACCAGGTCCTCGGGATCGGCGTCTAGAAACCGCTCCCGTAGACGTGCCCGGGCCATCTGATCATCCAGACCACTCAGCTGCCCTATGGCGCGCAGCAGACGCGCCACCACCCGGAACGGGACGTCGGTGGCATGCGATTCACAAAAGGTGGAGAACACCTCGACACCACGGCTTTGCGCCAGCTGCAAGGCTTCCCGGGCCAGTCGGGTCTTGCCGATACCGGGAGGGCCGGCCACTGCAACCACCGACCCGCGTCCACCCATCGACCGATCCAGCATCGCCGCCAGCGTGGCCACTTCCCACTCACGGCCCACCAACCTCGACTCCGAGGGACCGGTCCGCCGGGGCTGCGCGGCCATGCTCAGCAGATGCCGCGCCGAAACCGCATCCTCGGCCCCCTTGATGCGCACCATCTCTGACTCACCGAGCACCGCTGCGCCCTCGACCAGCCGCGCCGTGGACTCGCTCAGCATCACCCCACCCGGCGGCGCGCCGGATTCCATCCGCTGCGCGATCCCCACCTGCTCACCAACGGCGGTGTAACCCAAAGCGCCCGAACCGATCTCACCGGCAATGACCTCACCGGAGTTAAGTCCCACCCGCAGCTGCAATGCGATGCCGTCGCGCGCTTCGACCGCTTTGCCAAGTTTGGCTGCCTCCGACTGGATGTCCAAGGCAGCCAAGCAGGCGCGAAAAGCGTGGTCCTCCAAAGCTACCGGCGCGCCGAACACCGCCATGATTCCGTCGCCGGTGAACTTGTCCACCGTGCCGCCATAACACTGCACTACTGCCGAAGCGCGGTCGGCGAGGTCGGCCATGATCTCCCGGAGCCGCTCCGACCCGACGGTCGCGGCGATGTCCATCGAGTGCACCACGTCGACGAACAGCACCGTGACCTGCTTGTACTCGGCATGCTCGGTAGCCGGTGCGATCGGGGAACCGCAGGCGTCACAAAACCGCGCGCCCTCCCGCGGCCCGGTGCCACATGTGCGGCACGTGGTCGCTGCGATCATCCGGCCCTCCGCCGCTTCCGGCCCCCGAGGTCCCAGTTCACCAGCATAGGGCGCTAGACGATTCGTAGAAGAGGTTTGATCAGGTCGCTATCAGCGGCACATCTCCGCATGTTAAGAGGACGTATTGCTGCTGCCCGCCTCCTCGGCGAGCACGCGATACACAGTTGCACTGCTAACGCCGAGTGTGCCAGCGATGGTGGTGACTGGTTCGCCACTTTCGTGCATCCGCCTCGCCAACGCCGACTCGCGGGAAGGTGACGCTCCGGGGGTTGGCTTTGAGCGAGAGCCGTTTCGCCTGGTGTTCACTGACAGGGAACTCGCGATGAGGCCTTTTTGCACCCAACGAGCCGTCGGCTAGTCGAACAGCACCGCGGCGTTGAGGTACCCGGTGGGGTCCAAGGCAGCCTTGACGGTCCGCATCGCTGCGATGTCGGCGGGCTCGCGTGACATGCCGAGGTAGCGGCGCTTGCGGCTGCCGACGCCGTGCTCGGAGCTGACGTTGCCCCCGCACTGCGCGATCAGGTCCATCATCGGCGGGTAAACCGTTTGTTCCTGGTCGACCGGGCACCCCAGAACGTTGAGATGCAGGTTGCCCTCGCCGATATGACCGAACAGGACGGGCAGCGCCCCGGGAACGTGTGCGTGGAGCAAAGTGACTGCTCGCCTTGCGAATTCGCCGATCGCCGACAGCGGCAGTGACACGTCGAACTTCAGTGGTGGCCCGTGCACGCCCAGCACGTCAGCCAGCGATTCGCGAACCTGCCACAACCGTTGCTGCGCAGAAACGTCCACACCCACGGCGGGCTCCGCGGACATTCGCGCGCCGCCCAGCAGGCCGGCGAGCCGATCGGTCTGGTCATGATCGGCGGCCAGCTCCACCAACAACAGCCAGTCGGACTGAACGGGGGCGCCGACTCCGAGGTGCTCGCGGGTGAGCGCCGCGCCTCGACCGTCGATCAGTTCCAGCGCCGCGATGCCGTCCACGTCGCGGAACGTCCGGCCGGCGTCGACCAGCGCCTCCAGGTCGTCGAACGCGCAGATCGCCGTCACCCGGTGTGACGGCGTCGGGTGCAGCCGCAGATCCAGTGACGTGATGACCCCCAGGGTGCCCTCGGCACCGACGAACAGCGCCGGCAGGTCGTAGCCGGTGTTGTCCCGGCGGACGCGGCTATGCCGGCGCAACAACGAGCCGTCCGGCAGCGCCACCTGCAGGCCGATCACTTGCTCGCCCATGTTGCCGTACCGCACCGTGCGCAGGCCGCCGGCGTTCGTCGACGCCATGCCACCGACGGTTGCGGTGTCGCGGGCCGCCAGGTCCACGCCGAACAAAAGGCCGGCGGCGATGGCGGCCTGTTGCACCGCGGCCAGCGGGGCCCCGGCGCCAACCTCGATGCGGCGCTCGACGGTGTCCACGTCAGCGATGTCGCGCAGCCGCTCGGTCGACAGCAGCACGTCGTCGTGCTCGGGAACGGTGCCGGCCACCAGCGAGGTGCGCCCGCCCTGCACCGTCACGTGCGCCCCGGCGACGCGGCACACCCGCAGCACCTCGGCCACCTGCTCGGCCGACCCGGGCCGCACCAGCGCGCTGGCCCGCCCGCGATAGCGGCCGGTGTGGTCGACGCCGCGGCCGGCCAGCACGTCCGGGTCGGTGACGACGTGAGCCGACCCGACCGCACTCGCCAGGCTGCGCAGCATGCTCGCGGTTATAGCACCGCACAGATGTCCGCGCTGCTACGGCGCCTCACAACTGTTTGTGCGGGACGTCGCAGATCAGTCCGCCGTCCATGACGAACTCGGCGCCGGTGGCGTAGGACGACTCGTCGCTGGCGAGGAACACCACGAAAGTCGACACCTCGCTCGACTCCCCGGGGCGGCCGAGCGGGACGGTCACCATATCGTCGGGCATCTTGGCGGTCATCGGGGTGCGGATGAAGCCGGGATGGATGGAGTTCACGCGAATGTTCAACGGACCCAGCTCCAACGCCGCTGACTTGGCCAGGCCGCGCACGGCCCACTTCGACGCGACATACGGGTGCACCGCCGCGGCCCCGCGCAGCCCTTCGATCGACGACACGTTGATGATCGAGCCGCCGCCGGCCGCGGTCATCGGCTCGACAGCTGCCCGCATGCCCAGGAACGTGCCCGTCAGGTTGACGTCAATCACTCTCTGCCACTTGGCCAAGTCGAAATTCTTCAACTGCCCGAGCGCCACGATGCCGGCGTTGTTGACCAGCACGTTCAGCTTCCCGAATTCTCCGGTCGCGGTGGCGACGGCGGCGTCCCACTGGTCGGGCCGGCTGACGTCGAGGTGGACGTAGCGGGCGGCGTCACCGATCTCGTCGGCCAGTGCCTTGCCCTCGTCGTCGAGGACGTCTCCGATCACCACCTTGGCGCCCTCTTCCACGAGCAGGCGGGCGTGCGAGGCCCCCATCCCGCGAGCGCCGCCAGTGATGATTGCGACTTTCCCGTCTACGCGGCCCTCTGCTCGTCCCATTTAGTCCGAGCTCCTTTCGGTTACGTGGTCACCAGGTTGTTCGCTGCGTCAAGGCCTGCGTAAAGGCCCTTGCCCGTGACCAGCGGCAGGTCCAGCGTGGTCCGGATGCCGGGCGGTGCGGCGATCACCGCGGGGATGGCGTTGACGATCCGCCCGGCCGCGCCGGCGATCGCGGCGTGGTTATGGTCGCCCTTGAGGCTGCTCGGGACGATGTCGACGGCATACGAAGGCTCCCCGGTGATCTCGACGCGGTACGAGCCGCCACCCGAAGCGGGCTGGGGCAGGTCGGGCCGCAGGTCGGGCCGCAACCGGGTGATGTGCTCGATCACGATGGCGGGGCGGCCTTTGACCATGCCGCGGATCTCGAACTGCAGCACGGCAGGGGTGCCCTTGGCCACCCGTCCCACGGCGATATCGAAGTCTTCCGGTGCGGGCTCGCGCTGGTATGACTCGCTGATCTCGTCGATCTCGATGCCAAGGCCGGCCGCCAGCTGACGGATCGCCGTCCCCCAGGCGATGCTGAGGATGCCCGGTTGCAGCAGCATCGGAATTTCGTCCATGGGCCGGCCGAACCCCATGTAGTGCATGACTTCTACGCCGTCGTAGCTCGCGTAGTCGTGGATCTCCATGCAGCGCACCTGCTCGATGCGCTGGCAGGTCCCGGCGAGCGCGAACGGGATGAGGTCGTTGGCGAATCCCGGGTCGACGCCGCTGATGAAGATGCTCGAATTACCTTGCCGGGCGGTATCTTCGACGCGCGCGATGTATTTGTCGGGCATCACGCCCCACGGGTATTGCAGTAGCCCGGGCGAAGATCCAACGACGTTGACGCCGGCGGCGAGAATGCGCATCACGTCAGCCATCGCGTCGGGCAGACGGGTGTCGCCCATGGCGCAGTAGACGACGCATTCGGGGCGGGTGGCCAGAAGCGCGTCGAGGTCTCGGACAGCCGTGATACCGGTGACCGTGGCGGGGTCCAGGCCGACTCCGCAGAGCGCTCCGGCGTCCTTGCCCACCTTCTCGGGAGACGACACGCAGACACCGGTCAACTCGAACGCCGGATTGGTGATCAGTTCGGCCAGGGCCAGCCCTCCGACATTGCCGGTGCCGACGTGCGCGACGCGGATTGCCATGACTTCCTCCGTCCGTCGGAACCGTGCGAAACTTTCTAGACACTAGTCCACAATTGCTGGCGCGCCTACCGGGCCGACTGACATCCCGGCAGAATGGAATCGCCCATGACCCAGCGTGACGACGTCCACTTCACCTCCGGTGCCGACCGCATCAGCGCGTGGCTCTACCGGACGGCCGGGCCCGGTCCTGCGCCGCTGCTGGTGATGGCGCACGGCCTCGGGGCGGTGCGCACGATGCGACTGGACGCGTACGCCGAACGATTCAGCGCGGCCGGCTACGCCTGCCTGGTATTCGACTACCGCAACTTCGGCGACAGCGAGGGCCGGCCGCGTCAGGTGCTCGACATCGGCATGCAACTGGCGGACTGGGCCGCGGCGGTGTCCTACGCGCGCACCCTGGACGGCATCGACCCCGGCCGAATCGTTCTGTGGGGAACGTCTTTTGGAGGCGGACATGTGATCGCCACCGCGGCCCGGCTGCCGGGCATCGCCGCAGCCGTGGCCCAATGCCCCTTCACCGACGGCATCGCTTCCGCGCGCACGCTGAACCCGTTGATCTTTGCGCGGGTCGGCATCCTGGCCGCACGCGACCTTGTCGCCGCCCGGCTGGGCAGACCGCCGGTGCTGGTGCCGACGGCGGGGCGGCCGGGCGAGGTCGCGTTGATGAACGCACCCGACGCGTACCCCGGCTACCTGAGACTGGTACCCGAGGGTGCGGAGTTGCTCAACGAGGTGGCGGCCCGCATTGCGTTGAAGATCATCACCTACCGACCCGGCCGCGTGACCGCGAAGATCAGCTGCCCAATCTTGTTCTGCGTGTGCGAACGGGACTCGGTGGCGCCGGCGCTGCCCACACTGCGGTATGCGGCCAAGGCGCCGCGTGGTGAAGTCAGGATGTATCCCGAGGGGCATTTCGCGATCTATGTCGACGACGCTTTCGAGCGGGTTGTCGCCGACCAACTCGCGTTCCTCGATAAGCACCTGAAGGGCATTCGCGCATAGTCGCAAGTTTGCGCGAACGCCAGATTTCCCGGTGCGACCGCTCTACTCTCTGTCAATACTCAAGACTCGGGTCGCGGGTTGCGCTCGACCGGGGGGCCGGCTGGTTAGGAAGGACCGGCACGATGTCATACATGGTCACCAGGCCTGAGCTGTTGGCTGCCACGGCCGCCGACGTGGAACACATCGGGTCGACGATCGGCGCCGCGGGCACGAGTGCGGCGGGCCCGACGACCGGTTTAGTGGCGGCGGCCCAAGATGAGGTTTCGGCGGCAATCGCCAACCTGTTCGGCATATATGGCGAGGAATACCAAGCGGTCCTCTCCCAGGGCGCGGTCTTCCACAGCCAATTCACCCAGGCGCTGGCCGCCGCGGCGAACGCCTACGCACAAGCGGAAACCGCCAACACCGCTGTGCTGTCCGAGGTCTCGAACGCGGTCGGGGCGCCCGTGCAGACGCTGTTCGGTCAAGCGCCCGTCGCCGGTGGCGGGTCCAGCATGCTGACGTCGATAGCGCAGTCGTCGTCCGGGGACCCCCTCTATGCGTTGATCATGGGCGGCACCAACAATCCCACACCCGAGTCGGACTATGTGGACAGCATTTTCAGGTCCTACATCAACCCCAATCCCCTCTATTCGGGGGCCATCAAAACGGGCCTTTTCACACCCGAGCAGTTCTGGCCGGTCACCCCGCTACTCGGCAACTTGACGTTCGCACAATCCGTCGCCCAGGGCGTCACCGCGCTGAACAATGCCCTTCTGGGTCCCGGCGGCGTCATCACGCATGGCAATAGCGCGGTGGTGTTCGGTTACTCAGAGAGCGCCACCGTCGCCACTGATGAAATCAACGCTCTGCTGGCGCTGCCGGCCGGCTCACAGCCCGGCGCAAACCAGTTGTCGTTCATGCTGGTCGGTGATCCCAACAATCCCGTCGGCGGCCTGCTCGAGCGCTTCCCCGGGTTCTACATCCCGTTCCTGGACGTGCCGTTCAACGGTGCTACTCCGCAATCCCCTTGGCACACCAGCATTTACACGGCGCAGTACGACGGCATCGCCGACGCCCCGCAGTACCCGGCCAACGTCGTCTCGGACCTCAATGCCTTCATGGGCTACTTCTTCGTCCACGACACGTATCCGGATATGACGGCAACCCAGATCGCGAATGCGGTTCCGTTGCCGACCAACGGCGGCAACACCAGCTACTACATGATCATGACGCAGAACCTGCCGCTGCTGCAGCCGATCCGCGACATCCCGTACGCCGGTCCCCCGATCGCCGACATCTTCCAGCCCGATCTGCGGGTGATCGTCGACTTGGGCTACGGTGACTACGGACCCGGCCTCAACTACGCGAACGTGCCCACCCCCGCAACGCTGTTCGCGATTCCCAACCCCTTCACCGTCATCCCCGACCTGGCCTTGGGCGCGGTGCAGGGTCCGTACGGCGCCGTCGTGGAGATCGGCGTGGAAGCCGGCCTGTTGTCGCCGTCGTACTTTCCCACCGCCTACCCGTGGGCCCCGTCCATCGACCCGGGCCTGCATGTCTTCCTCGGCCAGCCGAGTACGACGCTGCTATCCAGGCTGAGTGGGGCGGTCGGGGACGTGCTGCAGGTCATTCCGCCGATCTTGAACTGATTCGCCTGCCCGCGCCGGCCTCGGCGCTCTGGGGTCCGAGCGGAGAATTCTCGCGGATCGACTCGTCGCGGATCAGCCCGCGCAGCAACGCGGTGCTGAACTCCGCGGCGATCTCCTTGGCCGAGCGCCGTCCACTCGGCCGCAGCCAGCGGTAGCTGCCCAGCGTCATCCCGATGTAGCCCAGCGCCAGCACGTGCGAGTCGCATTCGAAGAATTCGCCGCTGGCGATCCCACGGTCGATGAGACCGTGCACGTGCTCGTAAACCAGCGCCTCTTTGTCCCGGACCTCGGCGACCTGCTCGGCGGTGAACCACTCCGTGATGTAGGGCTGCTCCTGGAAATACACGGCAGCCCGCTCCGGATTGGCCGCGATCCCGGTGAGCAGTCGAACGGTGTACTGGTAGAGCGCTTCGCGGGCCGTCCAGGACGGGTCGTCGTGCACGGCGGCCAGCGTGCCCTCGGCGGCCTGGCGGTAGATGTCGAACAGGATCAGCGACTTGCTGGCGTAATAGTGGTAGACCGTCGCCTTGTTCAGCCCGATCACGTCGGCGACGTCGTCCATCCGGGTGCCGTGATAGCCGCGGGCGGCGAACAGCTTGGTGGCAACGGCCAGCAACTCCTCACGGCGCGTCAGCCCGTTCTCGGATGGCATCTGTACTCACTATCGTCACTGCCGGCGGGGGTGGCCGGACCCCGGTAAGGCTAATTGCCAATCAACCGGTTGGCCAGTTTGGCAGTCACCGGGTGTTGGACCGACGCGGATGGGACTAGACTCATCCGGGAACCAAGTCGCGACTCGAAGGGGTGGACCATGGATCCAAGTCCGGACTACGACGCGAGTGACGAGATCGAGTTCTTCCTCCGGTACGTGCCCTGGGGTCTGCGCGGCGTCACCGACGGCAACGGCTACCCGCCGCCCGCGTATCCACCCGTTTAAATCCTGGTCGACGCCAGTTATAGCGCTTTGAGTTCCGCGGCGACCTCGGTCACCGATTTCTTCGCGTCCCCGAACAGCATCGTTGTCCCCTCTGCGTAGAACAGCGGGTTGTCGATGCCCGCAAAGCCGGAGTTCATCGACCGTTTCAGCACGATCACGGACTTGGCCTTGTCGACGTTGAGGATGGGCATGCCGTAAATCGGGCTGGACGCATCGCTACGGGCCGCCGGGTTGGTCACGTCGTTGGCGCCGATGACGATCGCGACGTCGGTCCTGGCGAACTCGTCGTTGATGTCGTCCATGTCCTTCATCGCGTCGTAGTCCACCTCGGCCTCGGCCAGCAGCACGTTCATGTGCCCGGGCATGCGGCCGGCCACCGGGTGGATCGCGTACTTCACCGGCACGCCACGCGCTTCGAGCATGCCGGCCATGTCCTTGACGGCGTGCTGGGCCTGCGCCACGGCCAAGCCGTAACCGGGGACCACTATCACCTGGTTGGCGTAGGCCATCTGGATCGCCGCGTCGGCGGCCGACGTGGCCTTGACTTGACCGCCGCCGCCGCCGTCGCCGCTGGGAGCCACCCCGCCGCCGCCGAAACCGCCCGCGACGATCGCGGGGATCGAGCGGTTCATCGCCTTGGCCATCAGGTTGGTCAGGATCGAACCGGACGCGCCGACGATCATGCCCGCGACGATCATCGCGGTGTTGTTCAACGCCAGACCCGCCGCGGCGGCCGAAAGGCCGGTCATCGCATTCAGCAGGGAGATGACCACCGGCATATCGGCGCCACCGATGGGCAACACCACCATCAGGCCCAGCACACCGGCGGCGACCAGCAGCCCGATCATCCACCACAGCGACGCTCCGCCGGTGCCGGGATGCGCGTGCACCCCGATGACCACCGCCGCGACCACCGCCGCGACCAGCAGCAGCAGGTTGACCGGTTGCTGCACCTTGCCGAGGCCGATCGGCGCTCCGGAGATGATCTCCTGCAGCTTGCCGAACGCGATGATCGATCCCCAGAACGAGATCGACCCGATGATCGCGGCGAACAACGACGCCACCACGATGTGAGCGGTCGGCGACTCGCCATGCTGGAAGGCCGAAAAGCCCTTGGTATCAAGGAATTCCGACAGCGCGATGAGTGCGACGGTGCCGCCGCCGACGCCGTTGAAGAACGCCACCAGCTGCGGCATGGCGGTCATCTTGGTCAACCGCGCCGGAGGGACACCGAGCACCACACCCACGACCAGACCGGCGATGATCAGCACCCATTGGTCGGTGTGACGGATCTTGACCAGCGTGGCCGCCACCGCGATGGCCATGCCCACGGCGGCGATCAGGTTGCCCCGCACCGCGGTCTTGGGCCCGGTCAGGCCCATCAGCCCGTAGATGAAGAGCGCGAAAGAGATGATGTAGAGGACGTTGACCAGGTAATTCATTTCGCCGCCGGCTCCTCAGTTTTTGCAGGAACCCGCTTCTTGCCCTTGAACATGCCCAGCATCCGGTCGGTGACGATGAAACCGCCGATCACGTTGAGGGTTCCGAAGACGACCGCGACGAACAGGATGATCTGCACCGCCAGCGACGGGTGCTCGACCTCGCCGAACACCAGCAGCGCGCCCACGACCACGATGCCGTGGATGGCGTTGGTGCCGGACATCAGCGGCGTGTGCAGCGTGTTCGGCACCTTCGAAATGACCGCGAACCCGACGAACCCCGACAGCACCAGGATGGCCAGGTTGGCGAGCAGGTCGTCGTACATCTAGGAGTCCTTCCCGCGCGTCACACAGGACGCCGCGATGACCTCGTCGTCGAAGTCCGGGTCCAGCTTGCCGTCTTTGATCAGTAAGTCCAGGAATGCGGTGATGTTCTTGCTGTAGAGCTCGCTGGCGTGCTCGGGCATGGTGGCCGGAAGGTTCAGCGGCGCGGCGATGGTGACGCCGTACCTCACGACGGTCTGTCCGGGTTCGGTGAGCTCGCAGTTGCCGCCGGTTTCGCCGGCCAGGTCCACCACCACGCTGCCGGGTTTCATGCCTTCCACGGCCGCGGCGGTCACCAGTCGCGGCGCGGGCCGTCCCGGAACCAGCGCCGTGGTGATCACGACGTCGAATCCGCTGATCGCGTTTTCCAGGGCTTTCTGTTGCTGGGCCCGTTCCTCTTCCGTGAGCTCTCGGGCGTAGCCGCCCTCACCCGCCGCGTCGATCCCGACGTTGAGCCACTGCGCACCGACCGAACGCACCTGGTCGGCGACCTCCGGGCGAACGTCGTAGCCGGAGGTGCGCGCGCCCAGCCGTTTGGCCGTCGCGAGTGCCTGCAGCCCGGCGACTCCGACACCGAGAACCAGAACGGTGGCCGGCTTCACGGTCCCCGCGGCCGTCGTCAGCATCGGAAAGAACCGGGTCGACTCCCATGCCGCCAGCAGCACGGCCTTATAGCCGGCGACGTTGGCCTGCGAGGACAACGCGTCCATCACCTGGGCTCGCGAGATCCGCGGGATGGCCTCCAGCGCGAAGGCCTGCACGCCGGCGTCGGTCAGCGCACCGATCGAGTTGTCCGCGTTGCGCGGCGCCAAGAACCCGATCAGCGTCTGCCCGCGGCGCAGCCTGCTCACCTCGCCGGCCGTCGGCGGCGCCACCTTGATGACGACGTCGGCGGCCCAGGCATCCCCGATGCCGGCCCCGGCCTGGGTGTAGAGCGCGTCGGGCAGCAGGGCCCCTTCGCCGGCGCCCGACTCGACCACCACCGCTACACCGCTCTTGACCAGCGAAGCCACTGCCTTCGGCACGAGCGCTACGCGCCGCTCGTCTGCCTCCGACTCGGCGACCACCCCTACCGTCGTCTGCGCATCTGTCATGGCGCGTACATCTACTTTCCGGTGCTTTCCTGCCGATTGACATGCCGCTGGCTCGGCCGCACGCTCCGCTACCTTAACGTGTGCCAGATTTCACCACGGACGCGTGATCACCCAGGCAAGATAACGTCGGCAGCGCAGCCGGCCGGCGTGTATTGGATAGCGGTCGAGCTACCGGAGCGGCTACCAGAGTGGAATGTCCCGGCCGTGTTCGGACGCCGGGCGGGGGCCGAAGTAGCGGCGTTCGGACTCGTCGATCGGCACGTCGTTGATGCTGGCCTCGCGGCGCGCCATCAGCCCCGACGGGCTGAATTCCCACAGCTCGTTGCCGTAGCTGCGGTACCACTGCCCGGCAAGGTCGTGGCACTCGTACTGGAACCGCACGGCGATGCGGTTGTCGTGGAAGTCCCACAGGCTCTTGCGTAATGAATAGTCGAGTTCGCGTCGCCACTTGCTCGTCAGAAACGCCACGACCTCGTCCCGGCCGACGATGCGTTCGCCGCGGTTTCGCCACCGCGAGTCCGGCGTATAGGCCCGGCTGACGCGTTGCGGGTCGCGGGTATTCCACGCATCCTCGGCCGCCTGAACCTTCTGGAGCGCCGTTTCCTGGCTGAACGGCGGGAAAGGCGGAAGCGATTCTGTCATGGGCACCATCGTGCCCGTTCGCGAGCCCTTTACTCCGCAAGCAGACGCAGAATCGCACTGATCCACGCGGATTCACGCGATTCTGCGTCTGCTCGCGCTGGCGTATCGCGCATGTCCTATCGTGACGGACATGGATTTCGCGATGTCGGCCAAGGGCAGCGACTACCACGCACGACTGTCTGACTTCATGTCCGAGTATGTCTTCCCGGCCGAGGCCGATTACGACAAATACCGTCACGAAGCCGGCCCGGACGACCACACCGTCCCGCCCGTACTCGAGGAACTGAAGATCAAGGCCAAAGAACGCGGCCTGTGGAACCTGTTCCTGCCGGCGGAGTCGGGCCTGACAAACGTCGAATACGCTCCGCTGGCCGAGATCACCGGCTGGAGCCTGGAGATCGCTCCCGAAGCGCTCAACTGCGCGGCACCCGACACCGGCAACATGGAGACCCTGCACCTGTTCGCCACCGAGGAGCAGCGCAAGCGGTGGTTGGAGCCGTTGCTGAATGGCGAGATCCGCAGCGCCTTCTCGATGACCGAACCGGCCGTCGCGAGCAGCGACGCCCGTAACATCGAGACTTCCATCGTGCATGACGGCAGCGACTACATCATCAATGGCCGCAAATGGTGGACCTCGGGGGCTTCGGACCCGCGTTGCAAGATCCTCATCGTGATGGGCCGCACCAACCCCGAAGCGGCGGCGCACCAACAGCAATCGATGGTGCTGGTGCCCATGGACACCCCCGGGGTGACGATCGTCCGCTCGACGCCGGTGTTCGGCTACCAGGACCAGCACGGCCACTGCGAGGTGATCTACGACAACGTCCGGGTGCCGGTCACCAATCTGCTCGGCGAAGAGGGCGGCGGCTTCGCGATCGCCCAGGCGCGGCTGGGACCGGGCCGCATCCACCACTGCATGCGCGCGCTCGGCGGGGCCGAACGCGCCCTGGCCCTCATGGTGGACCGGGTGCAGACGCGGGTCGCCTTCGGCCGCCCGCTGGCCGAGCAGGGGGTGGTGCGGGAGGCGATCGCCAAGTCCCGCAACGAACTCGACCAGGCCCGGCTGCTGTGCGAGAAGGCGGCCTGGACGATCGACCAACACGGCAACAAGGCCGCCCACCTCCTGGTCTCGCAGATCAAGGCGGTGGCCCCCCGGGTAGCCTGCGACGTGATCGACCGCGCCATCCAGGTGCACGGTGCCGCCGGTGTCAGCGACGACACTCCGCTGGCCCGGCTCTACGGCTGGCATCGCGCGATGCGGATCTTCGACGGGCCCGACGAGGTGCACATGCGAACCATCGCTCGCTCCGAACTCGGCCGGGAGAAGTCCGCGTTCGCCGCGGCGGTCACCTGAGATGGCCGCGGCTCTGCGGGAATTATCCGGGGCGTGGAACTTCCGCGATGTCGCGGACGCCGCGCCCGCGCTGCGGCCGGGGCGACTATTCCGATCCAGCGAGCTGAGCCGACTGGACGACGACGGCCGGGCAACGCTGCGCGGGCTCGGCATCACCGACGTCGCCGACCTGCGCGCCGCCCGAGAGGTCGAGCGCCGCGGGCCGGGACGCGTTCCTGACGGCGTCGCCATCCACCTGCTTCCGGTGCCCGATCTCGCCGACGACGAGCCCAATGACGGCGCGGCGCCACACGAACACGCGTTTCAGCAAATGTTGAAAAACGGCGAGTCCGACGAGTCGAGCGAGTCCATCAATGAGACCGCCGCCCGTTACATGGTCGACGAATATCGGCAATTCCCAACGCGAAACGGGGCACAGCGCGCCGTGCGCCGCGTCATCACGCTGCTGGCCGCCGGGCGCCCGGTGCTGACGCACTGCTTCGCGGGCAAGGACCGCACCGGTTTCCTGGTGGCGACGGTGCTGGAGGCGGTCGGTATCGACCGCGACACCATCGTCGCCGACTTTTTGCGCAGCAACGACGCCGTCTCGGAGCTGCGGGCCCGGATCTCGGAGATGATCCAGCAGCGCGCGGATACCGAACTGACTCCGGAGGTCGTGACCTTCACCGAGGCCCGGCTATCCGACGGGGTCCTCGGGGTTCGTGAGGAGTACCTGGCCGCCGCGCGCAAGACGATCGACCACGAATTCGGTTCGCTGGAAGGCTATCTGAGCGACGCGGGCGTCACCGCGGCCGATCTCGACCGGCTGCGAAGCGCGCTGCTCGGTTGACCCTCGTTAGTTCAGAGGCCACCTCGCGAACGAGCTTGGGTGAACGCAAGACAAACCCGCGGTATGCTCCTACGCTTGCTCAGCGCTCGCCTAACGATGCCGGTCGCGAGTCATTCGTTGGCCCCACCGATTCGACGTGACACGGCGACGGATGTGGGGAAGGGGGTTCGATGACGAAGCTACTCGCGCAGCCGCAGGCGATGGCGATGGCGGCCGAAAACGTGGCGGGAATCGGTTCGGCCATCAACCAAGCCCGTGCGGCCGCTGGGGCCCCGATCACCGGTGTGGTTGCGGCCGCCGCCGATGAGGTATCCGCGGCCACGACGACGCTGTTCAACACATTCGGCAGGCAGTACCAGGCAGTCATCAAGCAGGCGGGCCTTTTTCACGACGAATTCGTGGAGGCGCTCGCGGCGGCCGGTAACGCCTGCGCCGAAGCCGAGATCGTCGACGCCACCATGGTCTCGGAGGTGTCCGGCCGGTCGTGGGCGCCGCTTCAGGCCGCCATGACGCCGGCCGCCGCGGCGCAGGACGTTGCGTTGATCATGACGTCGACCCCGGCGCCGACATTGCAGCTGCCCATCGGGCCCGGTCTCGTCGATGCCGTGACCGGCGCGACGTCGACGGGATATCCGAATCTGCTTCCCGCCGCGGACTTCGCCAATGCCCTGCTGACCAGGATCCCCTCCTACGACGTCAAATTGTTCCTGGACGGGATCACACAAGCCGCGAGCGGTGACCCCGCCGGGCTGGTCAACGCGGTCGCCAACCCGGTCGCAGCCGACATGGGGCTGACCGTGCTCATCGGCGGGATCGACGGGCTCGTCCCATTAGGCGCGGCGCAATTGATCGCTGCCGATTTCGCCAGTCTCCTCTGACGTCTCCGCGGGAGCCGTGCACGCTTTTGTGCAATTGCCGCACAGGCTTGCCGAATCGCTTTACGCTGGGGCCGCTGGCTCCTCGCCTCGACCAGACGTCGGAAGGATGCGGCGATGACGTACGTGACCACCGAGCCTCAGCTGATGTCGTCGGTCGCCGCCGACATCGACGGCATCGGCTCCGCGATCAGCTCGGCGAACGTGGCGGCGGCGGGACCGACTTCGGAGTTGTTGGCGCCTGCCGCTGATCAGATATCGACGGCCATCACCAAGCTCTTCGGCCTCTACAGCCGGGAGTACCAGGCCGTCGCCGCACAAGCTGCCGTGTTTCACCGCCAGTTCGCGCAGGCTTTGGCCGCCGCCGGGGGCGCCTATGCGGCGGCCGAGGAAGCGGCCCAGTCTCTCGTGGGCGGCGGCACCACCGCGTCAGGCGGAACCGCGTTCGTCGATCCACCGAACCCGCTGGCGTCGCCGACGGTTGCGCTGGTCATGGGCGGCACCGGAAACCCCTTACCCAACGCGACCTTCGTCAACGGCGTCCTCAATTGGGCGACCCTGAGCGGCTATTCGTGGAACACCACCCAAGCAGTGTTCACACCCGAGCAACTGTATCCGCTCACCGGCCCCAAGACCTTGCCCCTCAGCACGTCGGTCAGCCAGGGCGTCCAGATGCTCGATGCGGCGATCAAGCAGCAGATCGCGAGCGGAAACAGCGTTCTCGTGCAAGGGTATTCACAGAGCGCCGTCGTCGCCTCGCTGGAGATGCGGAATCTCGCGGCCGCGGGAAATCCGTACAGCACCAGCCAATTGGCCTTCAACCTGCTGGGTGACCCGATGAATCCCAACGGCGGTCTGCTCGCGCGCTTCCCGGGCCTGTCTTTCCCGAGCATCGGCCTGGACTTCTATGGCGCGACCCCTGCGAACACGCCCTACCAGACCACTATTTATACGCTCGAATACGACGGCTTCGCCGACTTCCCGCGCTACCCCATCGACCTTTTGGCCGACCTCAATGCCGTTGCCGGAATCGCCTATGTGCACCCAAACTATTCGCATCTGGATCCAGCGACGCTTCCTCCCGGCGACATCGTCAAGCTGGACACGCCCGGCTACACCGGCAACACCACCTACTACATGGTGCTCACCCCCGACCTGCCGCTGTTGGATCCGGTGCGTGCCATACCGCTCATCGGAAACCCGTTGGCGGACCTGCTCCAACCGGACCTTACCTATCTCGTCAACTGGGGCTACGGCAACCCGGCGTACGGCTACTCGACCTCGCCCGCGAACGTGCCCACAACGTTCGGCCTGTTCCCGCACGTGAATCCGGGTGTCCTTGCCGGTGACCTCATCACCGGCACCCAGCAGGGAATCAGCTCCGCCACAGGCGATCTGGTGGCCGAAGGGATGTCGTTACCGTCGGGCGCGTCGGTGTTGGGCAAGGTGAATCTGCTGTCGTCGTTATCCCTGACGCCGCCCGCCACACTGCTGTCCCCGACCTCGATCGACGGCTTCATCCAGTCCCTGCAGGCGGCGAACACCAAGCTCGCCGACGCCATCAGCGGCGCGGCCTCGACGGGCTACTCGCTGCTGCTTCCGACTGCGGACATCATCAATACCGTTGTCACCACCATCCCGTCCTACGACGTCAACCTCTTCCTCAACGGGATCGCGCAGGCGGCCGGCGGCGACCCCGTCGGGCTCCTCAACGCGGTCGGTGATCCGCTCGCTGCCGACACCGGGTTGCTCACGGTGGCCGGCGGCATCGAAGGCCTGGTCCTGCTGTACGGGGTGTCGGGCGTCATCACAGACCTGTCGACTCTCTAGCCCGGACGGGAGAAATCAATGCCGCAAAACGCCACGCACGCTCGCGTGGTCGCTCTAAGCTAGCTTCGTGCCGGCCCCATCGACGCGCCAGGCAATCGGTCTGGCAGCGCCGTGGTTGTCACGAAGACGCCCCTTGTGCGAAAGGGAAGACCGATGACGAGCTTGATCACCGAACCTCAGCTGCTGACGACGGCGGCGACGGACGCACTGCAGATCAATTCGGCGATCAGCCAGGCCAGGGCGGCGGCCGCCGGCCCGACGACCAGTATGGTGGCCGCGGCCGAAGACGAGATATCGGCGCTCACCGCCCAGCTGTTCGGCTCGTACGGCCAGCAGTACCAGGCGCTGCTCCAGCAGGCGAGCGTGTTCCATGACAGTTTCGTTGCGGCGCTGTCCTCCGCGGGCAACGCATACGCGGGCGCCGAGGCCGCGGCGTCGAACCTACTGGGCACGGTCGAGGCCGACGTCCAGGGGCTGCTGGGCGGCGGCGCCACGGCGGCCCCACTGTTTTTAGGCGGGGACCCGCCGCAGCCGGCGGCGTTGGCGTCACCCACCATCGGGTTGATCATGGGCGGCAGCGGCCTGCCGATACCCCCACCGTCCTACGTGACTGCCGTTCTCAACTACGTCAACCGCAACTTCAATGTGCTGCCGTCCAACGCGAACGCCCTGTTCACTCCGGAAGGCTACTACCCGCTTATCCTCAAGAGCCTGCCCCTCGACGTGTCGATCGGCCAGGGCCTCCAGATTCTCGACAGCTCGATCAAACAACAGCTCGCCACACCGGGCGTGGGCAGCGTAGCCGTTCTGGGCTACTCGCAGAGCGCCGACATTTCCTCGCTGGAAATGTTGAACCTCGCAAACCCCGTACTCAACCCGAACCCGCCGACCGCAAATCAACTCGGCTTCACGCTGCTGGGTGATCAGATGAATCCCAACGGCGGCTTTTTCGCGCGCTTCCCGGGCTTCCCGGCGGGTCAGCCACTAAGCTTCCCGAGTCTGGGGTTGACGTTGTACGGTGCGACGCCCTCGAACACCATCTACCCGACCAACATCTACACGCTGGAATACGACGGATGGGCCGACTTCCCGCAATACCCGATCAACGTCATATCGGACCTGAATGCCTTTGCTGGAATCGCCTTTGTCCACGGCACCTATCCGTCGCTTAATCCGTCGGCGCTTCCCCCTGGCTACGCCATTCAGCAGTTGCCGACGTCGCCGGGCTACTACACCAACGGTGGCGTGACCAACTACTACATGATCACCACGCCGAACGGCCTGCCGCTGTTGGAGCCGCTGCGGTTCATACCGGGCATCGGCAACCCCCTAGCCGACCTGCTGCAACCGGATCTGACCACGATCGTCAACTTGGGCTACGGGAACCCCAATTATGGCTGGAGCCAAGGGCCTGCGAATGAGCAAACCTACTTCGGGCTCTTCCCCCACTACAGCCAAGCCCTGATCGCTCAGGATCTGATCAACGGCGCCCAACAAGGGGGCGCTGCCTTCGTGAGCGACATCCGCGCGGAGGCCTCGGGCGTGTCACTTCCCAGCGCTTCGCAGGCGCTGACATCGATGACGGCATCGGGCGCGTCCCTGCCCGCACTGGAGTCCGCGGTGGCAACGGGCTTGTCGCCCGGCAGCATCATCCCGGAAATCCAGGGGGCGGTCACCAGCTTCGCCAATGGGATCTCCGGTACCGCCGCGAATCTTTACGGAGCTCTGCTTCCGACGGCAGACCTCGCGAACGGGCTGATTACCGTTCTCCCGGCCTATGACGTCAACCTGTTCCTGAGCGGGATCCAGCAAGCAATCGGCGGGAACGTCGTGGGTGGATTGCAATATGCACTCGTCGCTCCGTTTGCTGCCGACGCAGCATTCCTCACACTCACAGGTGGTATCGAGCTTGAAGTGCTGTTGAACGCATTTGGATTGAGCCTCTAGCTCACCGGCGCCGGCGCGGCGTGGCGCGGTAAGCACCTGGGTCCTGGAGGAATATCCGATGCCGAGCCTGATCAGGCAGCCGCAATTGATCGCGGCGGCCGCAGCAGGTCTGGCGGAGATCAATCGGCGATGGGCGCCGCATCAGCGCTATGGGTTCCCGTCACTGTCCAGCCTGGCGTCAACTGGTTCAGTCGCAACGGCCGGCACCTTCCCTCTCCCCGCATCCCTGGCTTCGGCGCTCTCCTCACCCGCCGGCTTCATTCAGGCTCGGCAGACGCCTCAGACCGAGCTGACGCTACATGCAGGCCTTCGAAGGCGAAGCCGCCGCTCACTACGCCGGACCGATTGACACCGAGCAGGTTCGACGAGCCCAGCGTGCACTAGCTCATTGTTCGATGTCGGCGGCGCAGGCGGCGCCGGCGGAACCACTCTGAGCGCCACCGGCGGTGACGGGGGTCAAGGCGGCACGGGTGGGCTGGTCATATGTGTAAACGCCGGACAAAGCAGTGCCTATCGCCCTAAGGTAGCTGGTGACGGCTCGGCGGATGCATCGGGTCGATCCGTTTGGTAAGGGCGTCGGTATCACGAAGATGACTAGGTCGTGAAGGGGGAATGGCCCAATGACGAGCTTGATCACCCAACCCCAGCTGCTGACGACGGCGGCGGCGGACGCACAGCAGATCAATTCGGCGATCAGCCAGGCCAGGGCGGCCGCGGCCGGCCCGACGACCAGTGTGGTGGCCGCAGCCGAAGACGAAATCTCAGCGATCACCGCGCAGCTGTTCGGCGCATACGGCCAGCAGTACCAGACGCTGCTGCAGCAGGCGAGCGTGTTCCATGACAGTTTCGTTGCAACGCTGTCCTCCGCGGCCAACGCATACGCGGGCGCCGAGGCCGCGGCGTCGAACCTGCTGGGCACGGTCGAGGCGGACGCCCAGGCGCTGGTGGGCGGCGGCGGCGCACTGCCCAGAGCCGCGGCCAACATTGGCTTGATCATAGGCAGCAGCGGCCTGCCGGTGCCCCCGCCGAGTTACGTGTCCGCCGTCCTGAACTGGGTCAACTTCCCGAATCCCCAAGTGCTCGCGGCTAACGCGCAGGCGTTGTTCACCCCAGAGGGGGAGTACCCGCTTACCGGAGTCAAGAGCCTGCCCGTCAACACCTCGGTGAGCCAGGGCGTCTCGATTCTCGAAAGCGCGATCAACCAGCAAATCACCTCGGGTAACACCGTTTCCGTTCTCGGCTACTCGCAAAGCGCCGTCATCGCGTCGCTGGTGATGCGCGACATTTTGAATGGGACCTACCCGTACACCGTGCCGGAAACCGGTCAACTCACATTCACGCTTTTGGGCGATCTCATGGCTCCCAACGGGGGCATCTTCGAGCGCTTCGCCGGGCTGACCCTCCCGAGCCTTGGCTATGACTTCTACGGCGCAACACCCCCGAACACGCCTTACGCTACGAACATTTACACGCTGCAGTACGACGGCTATGCCGACTTCCCGAGGTATCCGATCAATTTCTTGTCGGACCTCAACGCCTTCGCGGGGATCTACTACGTGCACGGCACGTACCCGAGCATCAACCCGTCGGCGCTTCCGCCGGGCGATACCTTGATCACCCTGCCCGGTTCGGCCTCGCTGCCCGGTGGTACCGGAGCAACGAATTACTACATGATCACGCAGCCGAACCTGCCGCTCCTGGACCCGTTGCGCGCCATTCCGGTCATCGGCAACCCGCTCGCGGACCTGGTGCAACCCGACCTGACCTACCTCGTCAACTGGGGCTACGGCAACCCGCTGTACGGCTACTCGACCGGGCCGGCGAACGTGCCCACGCCGTTCGGGGTGTTCCCGCCGCTCAGCGCGACGACCGCCCTACCCGGGCTGCTCGCGAGCGGGGCCCAGCAAGGCGCCACCGCCTTCGTGAGCGACATCAGCCACATCGGAGCCCCGTCGCTGCCCAGCCTGTCGCTGAGTTCGGGCGGCGGCGCAACGATCGGCGGCCTCAGCCTGCCCACGCAGCTGCCGTCGGTCCCCACGCCGGACAGCATCATCGAGTCCCTGCAGACGGCGAATACCACCGTCACCGATTTCTTCACGAACGCGGTTGCGCAGAGCTACGCCGTACTGCTCCCGACGGCGGATATCGCGAATGCGCTCCTGACGTCCCTGCCGTCCTACGACGTGAACCTGTTCCTCAGCGGGATAGAGCAAGCGATCGGCGGCGACCCAACCGGCGGACTCGTCTACGCGTTCGGCGCTCCGCTTGCCGCCGACACGGCGTTGCTAACGCTCGCAGGTGGTTTCGAGGTCGAAGTCATCGCGAACGCGGTCACATCGATTATTTAACTTCGCGGACGCACGCTGAACGGGTGAGCTGGCTCGCCAATCAACCGGCGGAGTTGATTGCAGCGTAAGACAGCTAAAAGGATTAGCGCTCAGACCAATAGGGTGCCGGTACGTGCCTGGCCGCACTGTTCGTTGTTTTCGAAAAAGACGTAACCGTAAGACAAACCGGTCGGATCGCTCTACGCTGGCTGCGTGGCGAAGTAACCGGGGGCGCTGGTCGTGAGAAGGAGCGAGTCTATGACGTACGTCCTCACGCAACCACCGGTGGTGGCGGCGGCGGCCGCAGACGTGACGGCGATCGGTTCGGCGATCAGCGCGGCCAACGCGGCCGCGGCGGGGGCGACAACGGGCGTGGTGGCCGCGGCCGGCGACGAGGTATCGGCCGCGACCGCGACCCTGTTCACCGCCTACGCCCAGGACTACCAGACGCTCCTCAAGCAGGCGGGGGCGTTCCACGACGAGTTCGCCGCGGCGCTGGCCGCCGCCGGCAGCGCCTATTCGCAAGCCGAGTTCGCGGCGTCGAATGCGCTGGGGGAGCTCACCGGCAGCACCGGAGCGTCGGGTGTGACAGTGGCTCAGGGGCCGTCAGCGGACCCGCCCGTTCAAGTTTCGCTGGTCTTTGGCGCCAGTGGCATACCGACGCCGGACGCGAAGTACGTGGCCACCGCCTACGCCAACTACATCTCCCGAAACTTCACGACCTCCAACCTGCAGGCCGTTTCAACTCCGGAGGGCTTGTATCCGATCACCGGTGTCAAGAGCCTGCCCCTCAACATTTCGGTCAACCAAGGCCTGACGGTCATGAACAACGCGATCATGCAGCAGTACCAAGCCGGAAACACGTCCATCAACGTCTTCGGCTATTCACAGGGTGCCATCCTCGCCGCCCTGGAAATGCCGAAACTGCTGGCGGCTGGCGTGCCGACTCAAGACGTGAGCTTCGTGCTGGTCGGCAACGAGATGACGCCGAACGGCGGTATGCTGGCGCGCTTCCCAGGTCTGAACCTTCCGAGCCTGGGTCTGCCGTTTTACGGGGGGATGCCGGCGAACACGGGGTACACGGTCTACAACTACACCCTCGAGTACGACGGCTTCGCCGACTTCCCGCAGTACCCGATCGATGTCTTCGCCGACCTCAACGCCGTCGCGGGCATTGCCCTTGTGCACACCACATATCTATCTATTCCGCAATCGCAGGTTAATTCGGCGATCCAATTGCCAACCTCACCTGGCTACAACGGCGGAACCACCTATTACATGATCCCCACCCAGAATCTGCCGCTGCTGGACCCGGTGCGGTTGATTCCGTACGTCGGAAACCCGCTCGCGGACCTGCTCCAACCGGACCTGAGGTACCTCGTCAACTGGGGCTACGGCGATCCCAACTACGGCTGGTCAACCGGGCCGGCGAACGTGACCACCCCGATCGGGCTGTTCCCCCCGCTCGGCGCAACGGCGGCCTTGCCGGGCGATCTGATCAGCGGGGCCCAGCAAGGAATCATGGCTGCCATCAACGACTTCCACGCCGAGGCGCCTCCAGCGCTGCCGCATCTGTCGCTGACGGGCACGCCTCAGACTGCGTTGCCGCCGCCCAGTACATTGCTCTCCCCCGCATCGATCGACGGCTACATCAACGACCTGATGGCGGCCAACACTCACTTCTTCGACGCCCTCACCTTCGCGACCTCAACGGCCTACTCGACGCTGCTTCCCACCGCAGACATCGCCAACGCCCTGGTCACCACCATGCCGTCCTACGACGCCAACCTGTTCTTAACCGGGATCTCGCAAGCGATCAACGGACAGCCGGTTCAGGGGCTCGCCTACGCGATCGGCGAACCGATCGCCGCCGACCTCGGCCTGACCACGGTGGCGGGCGGTGTCGAGCTCTTAGTCCTCCTGGACGCCGCCACTGCCATCGTGAAATAAGCGCTCCGTCTGGCCCTGACCAACTACGGCTCGAGCACGACCTTTCCGAGCACCCCGCCGTCGGCCAGGCTTTGCAGCGCGGCCTGCCCCTCCGACAGCGGATACCGCTGCGGCGGCGGCGGTTTGAGGCCAAGGAACACCAATTGGCTGAGCCCCCAGGAGAACAGGGCCGCCGAACCGGCGACCTTGTTGAGGTACTCGCCCCACGCGACGCCCACCAGGCTGACGTTGCGCAGCAGCAACCGATTCACCTTGACGGTCGGGATGCTGCCCGCCGCGAAGCCGATCACCAGCAGCTTGCCGTCGATCGCCAGCACCCGGATCGCGTCGTCGAAGGCGGGGCCACCGATGGGGTCCACGACGATGTCCACCCCTTGGCCGGAGGTGTACTCGCGCACCCGTTCGGCCCAGTTGTCGGAGAGCGGCACCACCAGGTCGGCGCCGACCGACGCGACGAAGTCGGCCGCGGCCTCGCGGTGCACCACGCCAATCACCTTGCGTGCGCCCATCGACTTGGCGACCTGAATCGCCGCCGTGCCCACCCCGCCGGCGGCCCCCAGCACCAGCACGGTGTCACCCGGCCGCATGGCGGCGCGACGGGCCAGCGCGAAATACATGGTGTTGTAGTTCACCAACAGCGACACCGCTTCGGCGTCGTCGAGTTCCGCGGGACTGCGGATGACGTTGGCTACCGGAACGGCCACCTGCTCGGCATAGGCGCCCAGGATGCCGAAGGCCGAAACTCGTTCGCCCACTTTGAAACCCGAGCCCGGCGGTGCCGAATGCACCACGCCCGCCGCTTCCATGCCGGGGACGAACGGCGGCGGCAACTTCAACTGGTACTCGCCCTTGGCCAGCAGCAGGTCGGGAAAGCAGACCCCGGCGGCCCTCACGTCGATGACGACAATGCCACCGTCACCGTTGACGTCGTCGATGTCGGTGTACACCATGCCGTCCGGACCGGACAGCTTTTGCACGACACAGGCTTTCATGTCCTTAGAGCTTGAAGCCGGCTCTCTGTGCGTTGGACAAATCGGTGATCTCACTCCAGTGCTCCCCGATGTCCTGCACCGACGGCGGCTTGTCGAAGTTGGCGCCCTGGTTCTCGAACAGCGCGACGCGCTGCACCTTTCCGCCGCCGACGACGAAAACCGATCCGTTGTCGGCATTTTCCTCGGTGCACAGGTAGGCCACCACGGGCGCGACGAACTCCGGCGTGAGCTTCTCGAACACCTCCGGCGGCAAGATGTCCTGGGTCATCCGGGTGGCCGCGATCGGGGCGATCGCGTTGGCGTGGATGTTGTACTTAGCGCCCTCGAGGGCCAGCGAGTTGATCAGGCCCACCAGGCCGAGCTTGGCCGCGCCGTAGTTGGTTTGGCCGAAGTTGCCGAACAGCCCGCTGGTGGAGGTGGCGACGACGACCCGGCCGTAACTCTGCTCACGGAAATGCGGCCACGCGGCGCGGATGACGTTGTATCCCCCGTAGAGGTGCACCTTGAGCACGGCGTCCCAGTTCTCGGACGTCATCTTGTGGAAGGTGCCGTCGCGCAGGATCCCGGCATTGCTCACCACACCGTGCACGGCGCCGAACTCATCGAGCGCGGTCTTGATGATGCCGGCCGCCCCGTCTTCGGTGGCGACGCTGTCGTAGTTGGCCACCGCACGGCCGCCCGCGTCGCGGATCTCGGCGACGACCTGGTCGGCCATCGCCGATCCGGCGCCCGTGCCGTCGCGGGCCCCACCGAGGTCGTTCACGACGACGCTGGCGCCCTCCCGGGCGAGGGTCAGGGCGTAATCACGCCCCAGTCCCCCACCGGCTCCGGTGACGACGATGACGCGATCCTGCACTCCGGGCATCAGGTTCCTCTCTGCTACTGGCAATAGGGGCTAACAGGGGTGGTGCAGCGGCGCCGGCGGCCGGGTATGTCAGAACATTCGGCGAGCCATCTTGAACGCCCGCTCGGTGTACGGCGGGTAGATGAAGCTCGACAGGTCGGGCCGAGTGGGCTTGGTCAGCACCGACTTTCGGTGGCTGAACTCCTCGAAGCCGTAGCGGCCATGGTAGGCACCCATGCCCGAATTGCCGACTCCACCGAATGGGAGCTTGGCCGTCGACACCTGGAAGGCCAGGTGGTTGACCAGCATGCCGCCCGCCGGTACCTCCTTGATCACCCTCTCCCGGACGTCGCGCGACTTGGTGAACAGGTACGCGGACAGGGGCTTGGGCCGAGAGTTGATGAAACGTATTGCGTCGTCCAGGGATTGGACTGTAACAACCGGCAGGACCGGCCCGAAGATTTCGTTCTGCATAAGCGGCCCGTCCGGATCGGGGTCGACGACGACCGCCGGCTTGATTCGCAGGCTCGACGCGTCACAGCTTCCGCCGACGGTGACCTTGCCGTCACCGCTGGAAAGGTAACTACTGATCCGGTCGAATTGGCGCTGATTGACGATCCGCACACCGTTCGGCTTGTCGGCGGTGAATTTCGTAATGGCCGCACCGATCTTGCTCACCAGTTCATCGCGAATCCTCGCGTCCGCGAGCACGTAATCTGGCGCGACGCACGTCTGCCCGGCATTGAGCAGCTTCATCCAGGCGATCCGCTTGGCGGCCACCTCGATGTCGGCGTCGGCCGCGACGATCACCGGGCTCTTACCGCCGAGCTCCAGGGTGCACGGGGTCAGATGCGGCGCCGCGCCTTCGTACACCTTTCGGCCGATCTCCGTGCCACCGGTGAACATCACCCGGTCCAGAGCCTGCGCGATGAGCTCCTGGCTCACCGACCCGTCTCCTTCGATCACCGCGATCGCGTCGTTGTCGAGATAGCGCGGCACCAGCTCGGCCATCAGCCGGGAGGACGCCGCGGCGATTTCCGAGGGCTTGAGAATGACCGCGTTCCCGGCGGCGATCGCCCCGACCGCCGGCCCCAGCGTCAGGTAGAACGGGTAGTTCCAGGCCCCGATGATCAGCACGGTCCCGTAGGGCTCGTACTCCACCCAGCCGCGGCCGGGGAGCTGAGGCATTTCCAGCAACTGGTGGCGGCGGCGCGTCCACCTCTTCACGCGCTTGGCCGCGTACTTCGCTTCGCCTGCGGTGGTCGCCACATCGGCGATAAACGTCTCGAAGGGGCTGCGATCCAGGTCTGCGGCGAGCGCCGCGGCGATAGCGGCCTCGTTTTCCTCCATCAACTTCTGCAGCTGCAGAAGTTGATGCTTGCGCCACTCGATGTCGCGGGTGCGGCCGGTGGCGAAGGTTTTGCGCAGCCTGGCCACCGTGGCGGGGATATCGACCGGCGCAGCCGCCGGCGTCCCGTTCGTGGATTCGGAGGTCTTGGGTGCAACCGATTCGGTGGTCATCATCGTCCTTCCCTGTCGGGCCATCCCAGGGTGTGTCCGACGCCTGTCGCGCGAACGCTCGATGGGTGATACCCGCGATCCTAACCATCCGGTTGGGAGAGCAGTAGGAAGGATCGGAACGGACCTCGGCGGCACGGGTTCGGATCGCCCTCTTGTGGGCCTCGCGGCCGCTACTTGACGCAGGGAATGCCTGACGCGGTCATCTGGCTCAGGTCGGTGGGCGCCGGCGCGTTCGCACCGGTGCCGGTGGCGGCCACCACGGTCACCTTTCCGGATGCCGACCCGTCGGGCGTTGCACCGGGATGCGCTAGGTAATCGTCCGCCGGGAACCGTATGCCCAGGGTCAGCCGAACAGTTCCGGGCGGCATGGTGTCCCTGGCTGTCGCGGGCACGTGCAGTTGGTTGGCCAACATCTGTGCGCCTTCGGAGGCACCGGGGCCGTACTCGACACTGCTGTCGTCTTGAGGGGCCGCGGCGGTGGTGGCGCTGCCTCGGGTGAAGCCAAGGCTGGCGAACTGGCCCTCGATCGCTACGGCCAGTCCGTCCCGTGCGGTGGCGTTGACGACGTCAAGGACGACCGGCTGAGACGACTTGGGCGGTGTTTGGGTGCTTGAGGGCGCGGCATCCAGCGCGGCCGATGTGTCCGAGGAGAAGCGTTGCTGAACGATCCGACGGATCGACGGAACGTCGATGAGGTTGACGTCGGAACCGTTCGCATCGCGGCCGAATTCCGAAATGGGCAAGGTGTAAAAGGACAGCGGCCGGTGGGTCAGTTGCGCGCCGTGCGCTGCCAAATCGACGAGGTCCAGGCCGGCGTCGACAGCGACGTTGTCGCGGGCCACCTGAAGCAGGGTACGCAGCGCGCGGGGGCGGGACAGAGCACCGCCGTCCCGGACCGCTTGAACGAGCGACACCAGAAAGGCCTGCTGCCTCCTCGTCCGGTCGAAATCGGTGAATGAACCGTCGTTCGCATCGCGCCGCTGCCGCACGAAGGCCATCGCCTCTGCGGCGTCGATTCGCTGGACGCCTTGGTGTAAGTCCGCACCCGAGTAGCTGTCGGCGGTGTCTGCGTTCAGGCACACGGTAATTGGCTCCACGACCTTCGCAATTTCGAAGAAAGCTCCCAACGTGACCTCGACGAAATGGTCGACCGAGATACCCAACAGGTCGCTGACGGTGCCGACTTCGGCCTTGCGGCCGGCCTCACGGGCAGTCTGCTCGCGAGCGGCCAGGTCGTTTGCGCCCGCGCCGTTCGAATCGCCGCCGGCCTGGGAGACCAAAGACTGTTGATAGGCCAGCCCGTATGCCTGCTTGACCTTGCCCTTGCACACCGACCCCGGGCAGCCTGACAACTCCACGTAGTCGTCGCGGGGGATGGAGACCGCGGTAATCGGTCCCTCATCGCCCGAAAGGTGCACGACGATCAGCACATTCGCGTTGTAGCCGCCCGCGGTTTCGTCGCCGGCGTGCAGCGCCTCATACATTTCCTGCGGCAGCGGATGACCATTTTGGTCCAACCGGCTGTCCAACCCCAGCAGCAGAATGTTCTGGTCGGCGCCAAATGTGCTCGCCCCGTTCGGCAGTGCGTGCGAGATGATGAATCGGCCCACCACCGTGTGCAGGCCCGTCCAGCCCACGCCGGTAATGGCCATCACGAACGCCGAAACCAGGCTGGCCACCAGGCGCCCTTTTAACAGCACCCAACGCCGCGATTGACCGAACTCCCCGTTACCCATAGCGAGTGACCATTGTTCCCGACAACCCAGCGAATTCCCGGTAACGACAGCCGCGAGCCACAGGTGAATGCAACGCTAACGGTAGTTATGCGAGGCGAAATCGACGCCAGGTCACGATTTGGTTGCCGTCACGAAACTGTTGGCGAACGGGCGGTCCTCGGATTGCGGAGCGCGGCCCAGTCGCAGCGCCTCCTCGCGCGCATTCACCGTGCGGGTGCTCCAGCCGTGCGCGGCGAACCAGTCGGCACAGTCCGGGCGCCCCTCGTCGTCGAACCACAGGTCGAACGGGTTGAACGAGGTGTCCTGACCGCGGGCTGCACGCTTGGCTTTGAGCTCGGCCCACCTCTCCTCGGCTTCTCGACGCTTCTCCGCGTCGACCCCGAAGACTTCGACGGCCACCCGGCTGCCCGGTCCGCTCAGTTCATCGACCGAGGCGAACATCGCTTCCTGAGCCGCCGCGGGCAGAAACGGCAGCAGTCCCTCGGCCAGCCAGGCCGTGGGACGGTTCGCGTCGAAACCGTTGTCCCGCAACGCTTGCGGCCAGTCGTGGCGCAGGTCGACGGGCACCGGCCGCCGCTCGGCGGTCGGTGTCGCGCCGTGGGTGGCCAGAGTTGCGGCCTTGTACTCGAGCACTTTGGGCAGATCGATCTCGTAGACGACGGTGCCCGTCGGCCACGCCAGACGGTAGGCGCGCGAATCGAGGCCGGCGGCCAGGATCACGTTCTGCCGGATGCCGGCCGCAGAGGCTTGAGTGGCGTCGGCGAAGTACGCATCGAAGAAGTGAGTGCGCACCGCCTGGTAGTCGATCATGTTCTGGGCGTCGACCGCGAGGTTCGGATCCGCTTCACCCTGCGAGCCGTCCGGCTCGGGTGCCCACCACACCGCCACCTGCTCCCGGACGCCCTCCAGCTCGGGCGTGGAAACCAGCGGCTCGGCGAACTCGTCGCGGATGAGCGGGTCAGGGCTGGCCGTCTCGCGGGCGCGGGCCAGCGCGACCATCACCGCGGTCGCCCCGACGCTGCTGGCGATGTCCCAGGAATCGTCAGCGGTACGTCGGCTCATGCCCGGCTCTCCCCCTCGCCGCTATGCGGCTGGGGGTGACCCCATCTCGGGCCGTTCCGGCCCGCATCGTCGCCGGGCGGCGCCACTACAACCGCTCGGCGATCACGAAGTCGGAGAACGCGTCCTTGTCGTCGGCCAGCGGAACGTTGTCAATCCAGCGACCCAGCCGGCGCATCTCTTCCGTCGAAGGCTGCGCGCGGGCGCGCCAGCCGTGGTTGTTGAGCCAGTCGGTCACGTCCGCCCGGTGCTCGTCGCGATACATCAGCTCCCCGACGTCGACGGTCTCCTCCAGGCCGAGCTCATCGGCCACCTTTTTGAACCGCTCGCGCATCTGCTGCCGCCGCTCGTCGGCGTGCGAAGGTGCGGTTTCCGCCGAAACCCGGCTCCCGGCCGGGCTCAGCTCGCCGACCAGGGTGAACAACCGGTCCTGGGCCTCGGCCGGCAGGTACATCAACAGGCCCTCCGCCAGCCATGCGGTCCGCGCCGTCGGGTCAAAGCCCGCGGCACGCAGTGCGGCGGGCCAGTCCTGGCGCAGGTCGATGGCCACCTCGCGGCGATCGGCCGAGGGCGTTACCCCGTGATCGGCCAACGTCGTCGACTTGTAAGCCAGCACCTCGGGCTGGTCGATCTCGTACACCGTGGTGCCGGCCGGCCAGTCCAGCCGGTAAGCGCGGGAGTCCAGCCCCGAGGCCAAAATCACGACTTGCCGGATTCCCGCGGCGACGGCGTCTTTGAAGTAGGTGTCGAAGAAATTGGTCCGCACGGCCTGGTATCCGCGCATGTGCTCGAGTTGGGCCGCGGACTCCTCATCGAGGGCCTCCACCTTGGCGGCAACCTCGGGGTCGAGCATGGCCTCCCACAGAACGCCCGCACCGGCATTGGTGACCAGCAGTTTGGCGTAGGGGTCGCGGATCAGCGGGTCGGGCCGCTCGGTTTCGACGGCCCGGGCGGCGGCCACCATGACCGCAGTGGTGCCGACGCTGGTCTTGATGTCCCAGCTGTCGTCGTGGGCGCGCAGTGAACTCATTCGCTTACTCCTCGGTCAGACGGGTGAATCTGCGCCGAGACGCGCTCGCAACAGTCTGCTACGGACGGCGTCATCGGAAAGGTCATCGGGCACCGGGCGACCCAGCCGGGCCATCTCCTCGCGGTTGTCCACGTCGTGGACCTGCCAGCCGTGCTGAGCCAGCCACTCGGCGGCGTCAGATCGGTCGGGCTCGTGGTAGGTCAGCGCTTCGACGTTGACGTCCAGGCCGAGTCGCTCCCGCATTCGCCGCCAGCGCTGCGTGTTGCCGTTCGTGTTCATGCCGAACGACTCAATGGCCACCCGGCTGCCCGGCGCGCTGAGGGCGGTGACCATTTCGAACAGCCGGTCTTGGGCGTCGCTGGGCAGGTAGGGCAGCAGGCCCTCGGCGAGCCACGCCGTCGGCCGGGTGCGATCGAACCCGGCGGCCGCGAGGGCGGCCGGCCAGTCGTCGCGCAGGTCCACGGGCACGGGGCGCCGCCGGGCAGTGGGCACCGCGCCGTGCGATTCCAAGATTCCCGTCTTGTATTCCAGCACCTGGGGTTGGTCGATTTCGTAGACCGCGGTATCCGCCGGCCAACGCAGCCGGTAGGCCCTCGAGTCCAGCCCGGCGGCCAGGATCACCACCTGCCTGACCCCGGCGTCGGCGGCATCAGCGAAGTACTCGTCGAAGAAGTGCGTTCGCACCGCCTGGTAGTCGACACCCAGCCGATGCACCCGCCGCCCCTGCTCGTCGCCGTCCAGCCACACCAGCTCCGGGTCGGCCAGGCGCTCCCACGCCGGTCCCGCCGACGACACCAACACGCGCGCGAACTCGTCGCGAATGAGCGGATCGGTCCCGCCGGTCTCCACGGCGCGCGACGCAGCGACGCCCAGCGCGGTGGCGCCGACCAGCTCGGTGATGGTCCAGGAGTCGCCCGCGGTCCGCAACGAGGACGGCGAACGAGAGCTGTCATCGAGATCAGTCATGGCAAACTCATGCTACCGGAATAAGTTAGGCAAACTATGCGCCTTGTGCGCCACGTCACTTGCGGGGGCCGACGGTCAGGCCTCAGGACACCAGAGCGCCCCCTCCAGCAGTTGCCGCAGCATGTCGGAGATGGCCAACATTCCTTCGTAGCTTCGGACGTAGCCGGCGTAGAAGCCGACGCCGCAGAGCACGACCAGAAGCGTCTCGACTAGTGCGGAGGCATCGACATCGGCGGCGACCTCGCCGCGCTCGATCGCATCGTTGACCGCCGACGTCAGAAATTCCCGGCTGATCGTCACCGAGTCGTTTTCCATCCGGCTGAATTCCGGATGCCGTTGCGACTCCAGCACACCGGTGACGAGAAACGCTGACAAGGCGGGATTATCGGAGTCGGCGCGCACCGCGACGGAGATGAACGCCGTCAGCCGACCCATCAGTGTCGTCTCGCGCTCCGCCTGTCGAATGCCGGAGTTGATGACCAATTCGTTGGTTTGCTCCGATACTTCCCGGTACAACGCCCTCTTGCTGGAGAAGTAGTGGTTAATCGCCGGCCTGGTGAGGTCGGCGCGGGCCGCGATCGCCTGAAAGGTCGCGCCGTCGTAGCCGCGTTCGCTGAATACCAGACGGGCGGCCTGCACAATTCGCTGACGCGTCTCGTCCGCCTTGGCGGCTGGGGGGCGACCCGGCCCGCGACTCGCCGTCGGCGACATCAATAAAGTGTGCCACCGCCGTGGTGCGGCATTAACGCATTTGGCGGAATGCTGCCGAATTTGCCGGCCTGGTAGTCCTCCAGCGCCTCGATCAATTCGGCCCGGGAGCTCATCACGAATGGTCCGTAGTGAAATACGGGCTCACGAATCAGTTTACCGCCCAGCAGCAATACGTCGATCGCCGCCGTCGAAGACGTTTCCTGGATCGACTGGGCCCCCAAGGTAATCCGGTCGCCCGGCCCGAGTACGGCCAACTGACCCTGGTGAATCGGGTGTGCTGCCGGACCCACATATCCACTACCGGACAGCACGTAGAGCAACGCGTTGAAATCACGACGCCACGGGACACTGAGCCGGGCTCCGTTGTGAATTGTCGCGTGCGCCAGCGTGATCGGCGTATGCGTCATGCCGGGTCCATGATGCCCGTCGATGTCACCGGCGATGATGCGCACCAGCGCCCCCCCATCGTCGGACGCCAGCAACCGCGCGTCGTCGCCTTCGATGGCCTGATACCGGGGTGGCGCGAACTTGTGCTGCCTCGGCAGGTTCACCCACAGCTGGATGCCGTGGAAGACGCCACCGCTTTCCACCAGCTCGGCGGGCGGGGTCTCGATGTGCAGGATGCCCGAACCGGCCGTCATCCACTGCGTCCCGCCGTCCGTGATCAAACCACCGCCGCCGTGCGAATCCTGATGCGCGAACTTCCCGTCGATCATGTAGGTGACGGTCTCGAAGCCGCGGTGCGGATGCCAGTCGGTACCCCGCGGCTCTCCGGGCTGGTATTCCACCTCACCCATCTGGTCCATGTGCACGAAGGGGTCCAGGGCGGCGGCGGCGACCCCGGCGAAGGCGCGGACCACCGGGAAGCCCTCGCCCTCATAGCCGCGGGGGCCGGTGGTGATCGACCGGACCGGGCGCTCGGTGTCCGCGGGGCGGGCGGGGTTGAGTCGCGGCAACGTCAGGGCGTCAGCGGTAATAGCGGGCACGTGTACCTCCATCTTTGATACTTCCGATATAACCGGACCGGAGTCCAGTTATTCCCTGTTGCCCGGCCCGGTCGCCGCCGCCCTGCATAAGATGACCTAGTGCACAGGGCGCCAGTGCTGGATCCGCTTTGGCCGGTCAGGCGCGCGCGGTGAGCGAGGCGACCGACGACGAACCGCGGCCCCCAGTGGCCTCGGTTCCCGGTGCCGGCGGCCGATTCGGGGCATCGATCAGGAGGTCGGGCTACCTGCAAAAGTGGTTGCTGCTGGGCGTGACGATCGGTGTCATCGCCGGCCTCGGCGCCGTCGTCTTCTATCTCGCACTGAAATACACCAACGAGTTTCTGCTCGGGTATCTGGCGGGCTACGACATCCCCAAGCCCGTCGGGGAGGGGGGTAGCCATGGGTCGCCCGGCTTTTCTCGCGCGTGGGCGATTCCATTGGTGACGACGGCCGGAGCGCTGCTGTCCGCATTGGTCGTGGCGAAGCTTGCCCCGGAAGCCACGGGCCACGGCACCGACGCGGCCATCGAGGCCGTGCACAGTGATCCCCGCGCCATCCGCTTCCGGGCGGTGCTGGTGAAGATGGTGGCGAGCGCGCTGACCATCGGCTCGGGCGGTTCAGCCGGCCGGGAGGGCCCGACGGCGCAAATCTCTGCCGGTTTCTGTTCGTTGCTGACCCGGCGCCTGAACCTGTCGGACGAGGACGGCCGGATCGCGGTGGCGCTGGGCATCGGCGCCGGCATCGGCGCGATATTCGCCGCGCCCCTGGGCGGCGCGGTGCTGGCCGCCTCGATCACCTACCGTGACGACTTCGACTACCGCTGCCTGCTGCCGGGATTCATCACCTCGGGAACGGCGTACGCAGTGCTTGGTTCTTTCCTCGGCTTCGACCCCCTGTTCGGCTACATCGACGCCGAGTACCGCTTCGAAAGGGCTTGGCCGTTGTTGTGGTTCGTAGTAATCGGGACGGTCGCCGCAGCAGTCGGCTACCTGTACGCCCGGATCTTCCACGCCTCGGTGCGCATCACGCACCGGCTTCCGGGCGGGCCGGTAATCAAGCCGGCGATAGGCGGACTGCTGGTCGGCCTGCTCGGGCTCTTGATCCCCCAGATCCTCAGCAGCGGCTACGGCTGGACACAACTGGCAGCCGATCGGGGATCACTGATGCACATTCCGTTGTGGATTGTCATCGTCCTCCCGATCGCCAAAATCGTCGCCACGTCGCTTTCGATCGGCTCGGGCGGATCCGGTGGACTGTTCGGTCCCGGGATCGTCATAGGCGCCTTCGTCGGAGCCGCCGTCTGGCGGCTGGGCGAGGTGTTCGCCCTGCCGGGGGTGCCCCACGAGCCCGGCGTGTTCGTCGTGGTGGGGATGATGACGTGCTTCGGCAGTGTCGCGCGTGCGCCGCTGGCGATCATGATCATGGTTGCGGAGATGACCGGCTCGTTCTCGGTGGTTCCCGGAGCGATCCTGTCCGTCGGCATCGCGGCGTTGCTGATGTCTCGCACCAACGTCACGATCTACGAGGCGCAGCGGCTCGATCGCGAAACCGCGGCGGCCGAGCGCGAGCGTCAGATCTCCGAAGCCAGGAACGAACCCGGGAACGCTTCCTAGTCGACCGCCCCGGTGACTAGGAAGCGCTGCGCGCGCTGCTGGCGGCGTCCTTTTCGGTGGTCGAGCCCTCGTGGGTCAGTTGTCCGCCCGCAGTCTCCAGGTGCGCCCGGACAAACCACTGGAACTTTTCCAATTGGCCCGCCTGTCCGATCAAGAGGTCTTGGGTGACCGGATCGTGCTCCTCGGTCTCCTCGATGGCTCTGCGGATGTCTTCGATGACGCCGGTGTAGACCAGGTCCAGCGCCGCCAGGTGAGCCTGAACACAATCGCGGCCGACCGAATAGTCGTCCCAGGTGCGATCCTTGATGATCGCGCCGGGCGTGCCCTGCGGCGATGCGCCCAAAGCCGCGATGCGCTCGGCGACGTCGTCGGCGAAACCGCGGACCGCCTCGACTTGCGGGTCGATCATCTCGTGCACGCCGATGAAGTTGGGCCCCAACACATTCCAGTGAACGTGCTTGAGGGTCAAATGCAGATCGTTATAGGTGCTCAATTGCTTTTGCAGGAGTTCGGCGAGCCGAGCCCCCTGCTTGTCGGTCAATCCCGGAATAGTGAATGCGTCATTAGTCTCTCCTGCGTTCGCTCATAAAACTTCACGCGGCGGATACCCGGGGTCGGGGGCCGGTAATCGTCGGGCTCGACTCGATTACCGGTGGCTCAAATTGAGCGAATGTGCTGCACCGGCAGGCGCGGCCCGCGGCGCGGCTCGTACGCCAGTCCGCTGACTTCGAGCAACCGCACGACCCGGTGGCGATGCGGCCGCATCGGTTCGAGCAACTCGAGCATGCCCGTGTCGTCGACCGGGCGGCCGACCAGCGTCCAGCCGATCATCTTCGGGACGTGGTAGTCGCCGACGGACACCGCGTCGGCGTCACCGAACGCACGCTGCGCGGTCTCGGCGGCTGTCCACACCCCGACCCCCGGTAGCGACGTCAGCGCTTCCCGCGCCTGCGGCCGCGTTACCAGCCGCTCCAGTGATGCCGCCCGTTGTGCACACGTCACCACCGTCCGGGCCCGGCCGGGGTCCACGTTGGCGCGGTGGAATTCCCACGACGGGATGCTTCGCCACGCCTCGGCCGATGGCGGTACCCGCATCCCATCCGGCGCAGGTCCGGGCGGCGGTGTGCCGTACTTGGACACCAGCAGCCGCCAGGAGCGAAACGCGTCCGCGCCGGACACCCGTTGCTCGATGACCGCCGGGATCAGGGCCTCCAGAACGAGTCCGGTGCGGCCCAGGCGCAGGTGCGGGACACGCCGGTGCGCGGCCGCGACCGTCGGGTCGCGCGGCGCGAAGCCGGCTGCGTCGTCGTCCACGCCCAGCAGTGCGGGCAGCGTCTCTACGAACTCCTGCGCACCGCTCCCCCAGACCGCGCAGTAGGCGGCATTGGCGGCCACGCGACTGATCCGCGCTGTGACCGGACCGCTCGGCAATAGGCTGGTCCGCCAGATGGCGCCGTCACCGGTCAGCCGGAAGCACGGATCCCATGGTCCCCGCCGAAGCGGCGCCAGGGTATGACCGAAGCTGGCCGCCCCGGCAAACGTGACGGTGCGTACGTTCTTCACCGATCACTCCCCTGATTGACCGTCAACTGTTTCCCAGGACAGTATTGCGGTGTGATGACGCCGTTCGATAACCCGCATGCCGAACTGGCTTGGATGTTCTTGCAGAGCATCAGCGAGGACGGTGACCTGGACGAGGGCTTCGCGCTGCTCAGCGACGACTTCACTTATTGGAGCCTTTACACCCGCGTTTCTTTCGACAAGGACACCCTGCGGCGAGCGATCAATTGGCGCAAAAAAACCCTTGAGCTCACGATCGACCTGCTCCGCTGCGTCAACGAGGGAGAGACGGTGGTGGTGGAGGCCGACGCCACCGGCACTACCACCGGTGGCGTCGCCTACGACAACCCGTTCGTGTGCATCTTCGAGACTCGCGACGGGATGATCGTCTCGATGCGCGAATACGGCGATACCCGCGCTCAGGACCGGGCGCTTCCCGACCCGCCGAGTCGGCTTTACTGAGCCAGGACGCTGATTTCGGCTTTGTTGGGATAGAAGGCGACGTGCCCGGCGATCGCCGCGACAGCCGGGTAGGGCTCTTCGTAGGTCCAGATCACGTCGTCGACCGTGTCGCCGCCCGCAGTGGTCACGCCGTAATAGCTGGCCGTGCCCTTGAAGGGGCAGTAGGTGCTCGTGTCGGTGCGGACCAGTCTTTCTTGCACCACGTCACCCATTGGAATGTATTGCACCGCAGGCAAAGTGGCTTCTCGCAGCTCCAGCGCCGCGGTGGTGTCCGCGATCAGCTCGCCGTTGACGCGAACCTGCACGCGTGCGTTCGCGGGTTCGATGGTGATCGGGTGTCCGGCGTTGGGTTCTTTGACTTCCGGGTGAGTCATGGTCGATTCCTCCTCAGGCGCAGCTACGTGGTCCAACACCGGCCCGCGCTCAACCCTTCCCGTCAGGGCGGTCCGAACGCGTAGCGGTGGTATTGGGACATGTCGGCCAGCGCGGGAAACAGCGACATGATGCCGCCCATAACGTGGTAGGCGCGCGGCAGCCGCGCGAAGGTGTCCGATTCGAACCACCGCATCCAGGCCAGCAGCCGGGTGCCGGGGACCGCGTCGAGGATTTCGCCGGGCCCGTTGATGCCCCAGCGCAGCGTTGATCCGGATCGGCGCACCACCGTGTTGCTCCACTGCGACTTGATGGCGAGCCGGTTGAAGGCGTCGAATTGCAGCTCGCCACCGGAGAACCGGTCGACGACCCGCCGCAGTAAGGCGATGCCGTCCTGTTCGCTGAGGTACATGGTCAGGCCCTCGGCGATCATCAGCGCGGGCCGGTCGTCGGGTATGGCTTTCAGCCAGGAAGGGTCGGTGACCGACGCCGCGACGACATGGCATTGGTCTGCGACGGGGTAGAGGCGGGTGCGCAGCTCGGCGACCTCGGGGTAGTCGACGTCATACCACTCAACTCGCGGACTCGGCTGGAGCCGGAAATAGCGGCCGTCCAGCCCGCAGCCTACGTGCAGGACGATGGCGTCGGGATGCACGGCCAAAAATTTCCGATTCCAGCTGTCGAAGTGCGCGGTACGGGACGTCACCGACGGCGAATTACGCGCCGTGATGGCCGTTTTCGTCCAGTCGTAGTCGATCCGTTGGATGATCTCCTTGGCGTAGCGGTCGCCCAGAACGGGGTTCGGGAAGTCGGCGTCCAGCGCCTTGGCGTACAGCGTCGCCAGCGTGGTCTGCGACGGTCCGTGGAGGTCGACGCGAATGCGTGCCACGCGGGCGAGCTTATTCGGCCTAAGCCTTACTGTCCTGCGTGCTTTGCGTCGTCTTCCGGGCGGTCTTCATCGCGGCCCAGAACCGGGCCGCCTCGCGGATGGATTCCTCGACCGGGCTCGGCTGCCAGCCCAGCTCGCGTTCCGCCTTGCCGTGGTCGACGGGGGCCTCGGCGCGCATCATGCGCACCGACGCCAGGCTCAGTTCGGCGTCCTTGCCGGTGAGCCGCGCCCTCAAGCTGCCCAGCGCACCGAGGGCGTACAGCATCGGCACCGAAATCGAGCGTCGCGGCGGGGGCACCCCCGCCTCGTCGGCCGCGATCCGCACCGCGTCCGTTAGCGCGATCATCCGTTCGCTGATGAGGTAGCGCTCGCCGACGCGCCCCCGTTCGGCCGCCAGAATCATGGCCCGGGCGGCATCGTCGACGCCGACGACCTCCAGCTGGATGCCGTCCATCATGAATGGCAGCTTGCCGAAGACCGCGCCGGCGATGAACGCGCCGTGCGGGGTGCGGCCCCAGTCGCCGCTGCCGTAGGTCGTCGAGACGCACATCGCGACCGCGGGCAACCCCGCCTCGGCGACGTACCGCATCACCAGGTTCTCGGCCTGCACCCGGGATTGCACGTAGGCGCTGAGCCCGCGTGAGCCGACGACGTCCTCCTCGGTCGCCACGTGCCCATGCCGGCGGCCCACCGTCGCGTAGGTGCTGGTGAAGACGAACCGGCGCAGGTTGGCCGTGACGGCGACGTCGAGCACGTTGCGCAAACCCTCGACATTGGTGCGAAACAGCGGCGACGTGTCGCGCAACCACGCGCGCGTGTCCACGACGCAGTAATACACGTCGTCGACACCGTCCATCGCCTCACGCAGGGTGGCGGTATCGAACACGTCGCCGTGAAAGCGTGTCAGCGGAAGGTCGTCGATGGCACGGGTGTTGGCGGTCGGGCGCACCATCGCACGCACGTCACATTTCTCTGATGCGCCTTTGGCGACCAGCTGCCGCGTCACGTGCGAACCGAGAAATCCGTTGGCGCCGATGACCAGTTTGGGTTTGGTACTCACCGCTGACCACCACCGTTCTCTTTCATCCAGCGCGCGGCGTCGTCGTCGAGCGTGCCCAGCTGCTGCGCCTTGCGGCACCACTTCATACCCGCCCGCAGGAAGCGCAGCGGGTTGTAGATGTCCTCTTGACGGCACCACTGACCGTCGCCGGCGTAGGTGACGATGGAGATGTTCGTCGCGCTGATGACGGTGCCGTCACCGGGGTCTTTCATCGGGTTGTCCAGTTCGCAGATGATCCGGCCGGTCGACTCGTCGATGACCGACCACAGCGACGGGAAGGCGACCATGTGGCTGCCCGGGAAGGTCGTCATCGTTCGCTGGATCCAGGTGCGGACCTCTTCGCGGCCGTGCATGGTGCCCATCGCATGCTCGATGTACTCGACGTCCGGCGTGTATTGCTCGACCCAGGCGTCCCAGTCCCTGATCTCGGCGGCCCGGGCCACCGTCTCTTCGAATTTCTTGAAGGCGGCGGACAATTCGCTGCGAGAAAACGAGGGAGTGGTCGACGGAGTGGTCGAGGAAGTGGTCATCGTGCGGCGGACCCCTGCCTGAGATTCGGTTTTGGCGCAACGTGGCGGCTCATCGGCGGAGTGTAGCCTGGGCTTCACTGAAGCCGGGTAGGAGGACAAGCAATGACAACGCAGAAAGCAATACTCGCCGGCGGCTGCTTTTGGGGCATGCAAGAGCTGATCCGCAGACAGCCGGGTGTGGTATCGACCCGGGTCGGCTACTCGGGCGGGGACGTCCCGAACGCGACGTACCGCAACCACGGCACACACGCCGAGGCTATTGAGATCGTCTACGACCCGGCGGTCACCGATTACCGGGCGCTGCTGGAGTTCTTCTTCCAGATTCACGATCCGACAACGAGGAATCGGCAGGGCAACGACCGCGGAACGAGTTACCGATCCGCCATCTTCTACACCGACGACGAGCAGAAGCGCATCGCGCTGGACACCATCGCCGACGTCGAGGCGTCCGGCCTGTGGCCGGGCAAGGTCGTGACCGAGGTCAGCCCGGCCGGGGAATTCTGGGAGGCCGAGCCGGAGCACCAGGACTATCTGCGGCGCTACCCCAGCGGGTACACCTGCCACTACGTGCGGCCCGGCTGGAAGCTGCCGCGGCGGGCATCCTCAACGTTGGGCGCGGACAACTGACGGCGGCTTCAGCGCCGTCGCACCACGATTCGCCCGCCATCCTTCGGGGTGTAGGCAACACCGCGACCGTGCCACCGCTCCCCCGGCGCGGTGGTGGTCTCAATGGTGAAGTGGCCCAAAACCGTTCGCAGCACCACGTCCATCTCCATGTTGGCGAACGCCGCCCCCAGACACCGCCGCGCGCCACCGCCGAACGGAATCCACGCGAACGCGGATGGCTTGTTTCCGATGTGCCGCTGCGGGTCGAAGCGGTCCGGGTCGGGAAAGACGGCGGGGTCGTCGTGGATCTGCGCGATGCTCACCAGCAGTGAGTCCCCGCGGGGAATGACCCACTCCCCTAGTTGGAACACCGGCGGGTAGACGCGGCGGGCGGCGAAGTCGATGACCGTCCTGGCCCGCTGGACTTCCAGAATCGTCGCCTGACGTAGCTCGTCGCCCCCGCTGTCAGCCTCCTCGACCAGGGCCGCCAGCAGGTCGGGGTGGCGGCTCAACCGCTCGAACGCCCAGCCCAGCGTGGAGGCCGTTGTCTCGTGCCCCGCGGCCAGCAAGGTGAGCAGTTCGTCACCAATGTCCTTGCGGGACATAATTGTCCCGTCGTCGTAGGTGCTGCGCAGCATCAGCGCGAGCACGTCGGTGCGGTCGGCGAAATGCGGGTCCGCCCGCTCGGCATCGATGAGCCTGTCGATGACGACGTCGTACTGGCGGCGCCACGCATCCAGCCGGCCCCACGGGCTGTAGCGCCCATAGTTCCGTGTGGGCTTCGGCATCGCCGCCATGCGCGAGCCCAGCGTGACCCACGGCGGGATGAGGCGGCGCAGCTCGTCAAGCTCGGCGCCCTCGGCCCCGAAGACCGCGCGCAGGATGGCGTTCAGCGTGATGTGCATCATCGACGGCAGCGTTGCGAACGGCCGGCCCTCCGGCCATCCGGCCGTCTCGCGCAGCGTCTCATCTTCGATGATGGCCTCGTAGTTCTTCATGCTCTTGCCGTGGAACGGCGGGGCCAGCAGGCGGCGCCGCCGGCGGTGCTCGTCGCCGTCGAGCGCGAAGATGGACCCGGTGCCGAACAGCCGGCTCAGATTGGGCTGAATGTTGCCGAGTTCCTCCGGGCTGGTGGTGAAGATCTGCTTCGCGAGCTGCGGGTCGGCCACCACCACGACCCGGCCGTAAATCGGGAGGTTCAGCGTGAAGACTCGCCCGTTGCGGCGGGCCAGCCGCTGGATCATCCCCCGCCGTGACATCGCAAAACCCATCCCCACCAAGAACTTCGGAAGGCGGACCGCCGGGGGCAACCTCACGGCGGCGGGCGCGGCGGTGGCTACTTCGCTCATGACGGTGACGCTCCCAATTTCTCCCGGGTGGTACGACGGTGTACCGCATGCCTTTCCCGGCACGGTACTCTGTGGTACCAGAGCTGACAAGGTGCCGTACTGACCGAAAGGGGATGCCGGCCGTGATTGCAGCGGTGCGAGCGGCCGCCGGCGATGCGGCGATCGGCCCGTCGGCTGAGCCAGATGCATTCCGGCTGCGCCTGCTCGACGGCCTCGCGGCCTCGATCACCGAGCGTGGCTACCGCGCGAGCACGGTCGCCGACATCGTCCGTAACGCGCGCACATCCAAGCGGACGTTCTACGACCGGTTCGCCAGCAGGGAGGAGTGTTTCCTCGAGCTGCTGCGAGCCGATGTCGAAAAACTGGGCGAGCGCATCGCCGCGGCTGTCGATCCGCAGGCTGATTGGCACCGGCAGATCAGTCAGGCGGTCGACGCCTATGTCGGGCATATCGAATCGCGGCAGGCGATCACCCTGAGCTGGATTCGGGAACTCCCCTCGCTCGGTGCCGTCGCCCGCCCCGTCCAGCGTCGCGGCCTGCAGCTGTTGTCCAGCCTGCTGATCGATCTCAGTGCCAGCCCGGGGTTCCAGCGTGCCGAGCTGCCACCGCTGACGCCGCCGCTGGCCGTGATCCTGCTGGGTGGTCTGCGTGAACTGACCGCGCTCGCCGTCGAAGACGGCCGTCCCGTGCGGGAGATCGTCGAGCCGGCCGTGGACGCGTCCATCGCCCTGCTCGGCCCGCGAGTTTAGGCTCATCGCAGACCCCTCAGCGAATTGGAGACTGCGATGCGGCTATCGACCCGAAACCAGCTCAAAGGCACCGTCACCGAGGTGGATCTCGGCAGTGTGATGGCCATCGTGAAGGTCAAGCTCGAGGGCGGCGATCAGATCGTCACGTCCTCGATCACCAAGGACGCCGCGACGGACCTCGGTCTCAAGGTGGGCCAGCCGGCGACGGTGTTCATCAAGTCCACAGAGGTCACCATCGGCGTCGAGTAGCTGACGCGCGGCAGCTTTCGGGTTTCGCGACACTGAAACCACACACACGAAACGCCGGAAAATGCCGCAGCAGTTCATGTTTCGGCGCGCAGGAAGGCGCGGAGCCGGTCGAGCACTAGCTCGGGCGCCTGCTCGACGATCCAGTGGCCGACGCCGTCGACCAGTTCGACCTCGAAATCGCTTATCCGGTCGGCATATCCGTTGAGCAAGTCCGGGACGAGCACCGGATCCTCGGTGCCGGTCAGCCAGCGGACCGGGACGTCGACACGAGCTTTGTCGTATTCGCCGCGCAGCCAGCGCGCCAACTCCCTGGTCTGGAAGGTGCGATACCACCGCGAACCTGCCACCGCATGCCCGGGCTCGCGCATGCAGTCGATGTAGAAACGCACGTCCTCGTCGGGCGCCAGGAAGCCCCCACCCACCCACGACGCCAGGGCCCGGTAGAAGCGGGCGCTGGGATCGCTGATCAGCCGCGGCCCGATCACCGGCAGCAGGATGGGGATCTGGTACCAGAACCGCCACAGGTTGCGGACCAGCGACAGGTCGCGCTGCACCCACGGCGCCACGGTGTTCATCCCGAAGAACCCGCTCACCTTCTCCGGATGGCGCAGCATCATGATGAACGCGACGGGGCCGCCCCAGTCGTGGGCGACGAGCTTGACCGGCGCGACGCCCAAGCGGTCCAGCACGCCGGCCAGGTCGTCGGCCATGTCGTTCTTGCGATAGCTCGACCGGGGAGCCGAACTCCAGCCTGCGCCGCGCAGGTCGGGACACAGCACCCGGTAGCCGTCGGCGGCCAGCGGACCGATCACCTCGTGCCACTCCCACCAGTTTTGGGGAAAGCCGTGCACCAGCATGACCGGGGGTCCACCGGCCGGCCCCGCGTCCGCGACGTGGATCGTGACACCATTTCCCAGATCCACGTACCTGTGTTCGACACCGTCCAGGACGGGCATAGTGACCATGTCTACAGAACCTAGCGCTACGCGAGGAACCGCTCGACGTATGGTGCGAATCGGGCACGCAGACCGTCCTCGGTCAGCCCGAACATCTCGCACGAGGTTTCGACGTTGCCGAGCCGGCCGCGTCGGTGGCCTTCCAGGTAGCCGGTGACAGCCGTCCGTACTTCCTCCGTGAAAGGCTCACCGGCCAGGGCGTACACGCAATCCGCGACGCCGGGTTCGTCGGCCATGAAGTCGTCGAATCGGAGATCGATCGAGCGGTCCGGCCCGATGACGCCGCGGTCGCGGACGAGCGTGGTGAGCATGCGTTCGAGACGGTCGATCCAGGACGCCGCGATCTGCACCACGGGCACCGCTGACCGGTGCATCCGTGCGGAGTAGGTGATCATTGCGATCATCGACAGCGCCACCGGCACCGGGTCGCGGTGCGTGAACACGACGATGCTGCCGGGGAAGACCCGATCCAGCACCGGCACCTGCTCGAGATGTTGCGGTGACTTCAGCAGCCAGCGCCGCCCCCCGCGCAGGAACTGCATCGCCTTGAGTTGCCTGGCGAGGTATTCGTAGTGCGGCGTCTGGTCGTGGGACTGGTAGTACTCGCGCCAGCGCGGCACGTCGCCGAGCGTCTCGAAGAGCATCGTCGAGAAGTCGTTGGCGAGCAGTTGGATCTCTTCGTGCACGTGGTCGGTGGTCATCTCGTGCATCAGCGGGAAATAGGGCATCACGGTGTTGATCACCCCGACCCCGACGTCCATCCGCGTCCGCCGCGGGTCCGGCTCGATCCCCGCCTCGGCGGGCAACGGGAACGGTTCGACGCTTTCCCAGTAAGGCATGGTGCGGAAGGTGGGCGGCGCCGCCAGCAGGTTGTGCAGGTGGGTGGTGCCCGTGCGGGGCAGGCCGGCGATCACCACCGGTGGTTGCAGTTCTATGTCGTCGATCTCGGGATGGCGGCTGACCAGGTCGGCCAGCAGCAGGCGGTTCTTGAGCAGCTGCAGCAGTTGCGCGTAGAAGTTGACCGTTCCGGCCGCGTGCAGCCCGTCGATCTCCCGCAGGGCGGCGAGATAGACGTCCAGCCGTTGTCGGTAGTCGTCGGGTCCGAAATCGTGCAGGCCGGTGTCGGCGCTGGCTTGCGCGTGCAGCGCGTCGGCGTCCAGCGGACAGGCCGGGGCCATCGTGGCCATCATGTCGAGGATCTGCCGGGCTTCCGGACTGAACCGCGGCGAGGCGAGGTCGTCGAGACGGACTGCGTTCACGGCGACTTATGTTACTTTCAGTTTCGTAATGGCAGTGGATTTTGGGCGACCCCGCGACCCCCGTATCGACGGTGCGGTGCTGCGCGCAACCGTCGAACTGCTCGCCGAAACCGGTTACCCCGGGTTGTCCGTCGCCGCCATCGCCGAACGGGCCGGCACCAGCAAGCCCGCGATCTACCGCCGCTGGCCGAGCAAGGCGCACCTGGTGCACGAGGCTGTCTTTCCGATCGGCGCCGCGACCGCGATCCCGGATACCGGATCACCGCCCGACGACCTGCGTGAGATGGTCCGCCGCACGACGGCCGTGCTGACGACACCGGCCGCGCGCGCGGCGCTGCCGGGACTGGTCGGGGAGATGGCGGCGGATCCCAGTTTGCACTCGGCGCTGTTGGAGCGGTTCGCCGGCGTCATCTCCGGCGGCCTCGCCGAGTGGCTGGTGAGCGCCGCGACCGCGGGCAGGGTCCGGACCGACGTGACCGCGGCGGACCTGACCGAAGCGGTTGCCGGCATCACGCTGCTGGGCCTGCTCACCCGCGCACAGGAACTCGACGCGGCGTGGGTCGATCGCACCACCGGGTTGCTCCTGAAAGGAATAAGCGCATGACGCACGAGTCGACTGCCGCGTGGCGCGAACTGCTCGACGTGCTCGGCTCGCTTGATCGTTCGTTCCTCGACGGAGATCGCGCGGTGACCGACGACCGGCACGTCGCCGACGGCTACCGCACGCTGGCCACCACCCTGGGCGTGGCGTTCGACACCTATCTGTTCACCGAGCCGGGCCGGCCGCAGTTCGTCGCGGTCAACACGCCGTTCCGCCGTGACCGCCGGTGGGGCGGCGACAACACCGACGCCTACTATTTCATCTGCCCGGTGGATCCAACGCGCCGCTATCGAATCAGCGGGAACACCGGTGACAGCGTGTACTTCTCGGTGACTGCCTACAACGAGCCGTCACCCGGCGCGTGGTCGGACAAGGTCGTTGCGATCGTCCGCGACAGCGATCTGGACGTCGACGCCGACGGCAACTTCTCCTTCGAGTTCGGCCCCACGCCCGACGCCGCCGTGCTGATGACCCGTGACTACCAGGCCGATCCGCTGGCCGGCCGCCCGGTCACCTGGCGGATCGAGGCGCTCGACGAGCCCGACCCGATACGACACGGTGACGCGGAAACCGCCGCGCGGCTGCGGGCGACCGCGACGTGGTTGCGCACCATGTTCGCCATCGTGCCGCTGGCGGTCGGGTCGCGCGCCGACGACCAGCATGCACTGGGACACGAGACCGCGCACGCCGCAAACGAGTTCGCCGATCCCTACCAGGTGCCCGACGCCAACTTCGGCTGGTCGGCGCGCGACGCGTGCTATTCCTACGGCAGTTTCGTGCTCGACGACGACGAGGCGCTGGTCATCACGCACCGGCCCCCGCCGTGCCGGTTCTGGAACCTGGTGGTGTGGAACCAGTTCATGACCACCTACGGAGCCTCTGAGGGCCCCGACGCCCGTTGCTCGGTGAACGGCCACAGCGCTGTGACCAATAGCGATGGCTCGGTGACGATCGTGTTGACCCGCGGGATGACGGCTCACCCGAATTCGCTGACGGCGCTAGGCTATCCGCGTGGCAACCTTGCTTTCCGGTGGTTCCTGGCCGATGGGGTGCCGACGCGCCCCGAGGTGAAACTCGTGAAGGTATCGGAAGCGCCGAAAGACGTGCACTGAGCCTAAGTGGTCTGGCACGGAATTTCGATGACGTATTCGTAGGGGCCGTTAGGCGGCGGGCGCGAGGGCGGCGTCTTCGTGGGCGGCGATGCGCTCGAGTAACGCGTTCAGATCGTTCTTGGTGAACTTCCATTCGAACGGCGTGGCGATTTGTTCGTAGTACTGCTGGAAGTCGAGCAGGCGTGACTCGACCTCGCTGAGGGTGTGGAAGTCGTTGGGCGAGAGAATTTTACGCTGCACGATGGAGAAGTAGATCTCCACTTGATTGAGCCAAGATGCGTGCACGGGCAGGTGGATCAGACGCAGGGTGGGCCAGCGGTCTTCGAGCCGGTCGATGGAGGCCTGTCCGCGGTGGGAGGAGCCGTTATCGACCACCCAGAACACCCGGCGGGCCGACGCGTAGGGCTCGCAGGTCATCACTTGGCCGACGAGCCGGTCGAACGGCTCGATGCCGGTCGTCTCCTCACAGCGGCCGAACACCTTGGCGCGGTGCACGTCCCAGGCGGCCAGGTAGGCCAGGGAGCCGCCGCGGAAGTACTCCGCCTCGACGCGCGCCGGCTGGCTCGGTGCCGGGGGTGTGGTGGCGTGCTTGCGGATGCGGGCCTGGATGGAGGTCTTCTCGTCGGCGGAGATCACGTACTCGTCGGTCCGCAGCGGGGTGTCGTGGTAGCGGCGGGCGTAGAGGTCGAGCACTCGTGCCGCCTTGGCACCGAAGTCGGGGTCGCGGGGGAAGATCCAGGAGCGGTGCTGCCAGGGCTTGATCGCATCGGCGCTGAGCCAGCGCCAGATCGTAGTGCCCGAGATCGAGGCGGCGATGCCTTGCTCGACGGCGGCGCGGGCCAGATCGGGACACTGCCAGCGAGCCAGCGGCCGGGGCTTGTCGGCCTTCGCCGGGAATTCGCAGGCCAGCGCCTTGATGGCGACCACGACGTCAGGGGGAAAAACTCGGAGGCCGTCCTCCCCGAGGCAGATCCGTCAGGCCTGCCAGGCGCTCGTCGAAGAAGCGTTTGCGCCATTTGGAGACGACTTGCCGCGGCGTGTCCAGGCGTGCGGCGATCTCGTCGTTGCCCAGACCGTCGGCTGCGTAGAGCACGATCCGGGCTCGCACGACTTCCGAATACGGTGACGTATATCGACGCGCGCGAGCTTCGAGTTCTGTGCGCTCGGCTTCGACCAAGGTGATGCTGTACGGGCTGGTTCGTGGCATGCTGTTCCCTTCGTCAAGGGAACCATCTCACGTAACCGTATAAAAGTGTGGGAACGAATTACGTCACTGTAATTATGTTGTCGACCACTAAGTCTCGCCGGCCAGCTCGATGGCCCGGCCCAGCGTGTGCAGCTTGGCCTCCAGCGTGTCACCGGCCGGATACAGTCGCACGGTATCCACGCCGGCGTCTCGCCACACCGCGAGGCGGGCGCGGACCATCTCCTCGGTCCCGATCAGCGTGGTGGCCAGCACCATTTCGTCGGTCACCAGCGCTGCGGCCCCCTCGCGGTCGCCGCGCTGCCAGCGCTCCCGCACCTCCGCGGCGACGTCGGCCCAACCCTGCCTGCTGTAGGCCTGGTTGTAGTAGTTGGTGCTCGACGAGCCCATCCCGCCCAGGCTGAACGCGAGGTCCTTTTTCCGGCCCGCCACCATGTCGCGCAGATCGCCCTCGTCTGCGGCGAAGGCGACTTCGGCGCCCTGGCAGACGTCGATGTCGGCGCGAGTGCGGCCCGCGGCCGCCAGCCCTTCGTCCAGGTGGGAGAAATAGGCGTCGGCGGCACCCTCCGGCACGAAGCTGGTGCCCAGCCAGCCGTCGGCGATCCGCCCGGTCAATCGGAGCATCGCCGGCGACAGCGCGGCCAGGTAGATCGGAATGGTGTGCTCGGGCCGGGTCGACAACCGCATCGGCACCCCCTCCCCGCCGGGGCGAGGGATCTGAAACTCGCTGCCGGGAAAGGACACTTTGCCTCCGGCGAACACCTGCCGGACGATGTCGACGGTTTCCGACAGACGTGCCAGCGGCCGGGCGAACGAGACCCCGTGCAAACCCTCGATCACCTGCGGGCCGGAGGCCCCCAGCCCGAGCAGGAATCTCCCGCCCGACAGGTTGGATAACGTGATGGCGGTCTGGGCGACCGCGACGGGCGAGCGGATGCCGACCTGCAGGACGCCCGAACCGAGCAACATCCGGTCGGTCCGCGCCGCCAGGTAACCCAGGGCCGAGGGCGCGTCCGAACCCCACGCCTCAGCGACCCAGCAGACGTCGAGCCCCAGCTTTTCCGCCTCGACCGCAAATGTGACGACTTCATTGGCGGCACTGGACAACTCGACGGTGGTCGCGGTCCGCATCAGCGCGCCCCGTGTTCGGCCAGCCGCTTGATCGCCGCGAGCGTCTTGCTGATCGCGGTCTCGAACTCGCGCATCCGCACGAACACGATCTGTTGTTCCTTGTCCGGCATCGCGTCGATCGCCAGCGACAACCCCGACCGTCCCGGTCCCATCTGCACCCAATAGCTCAGGGCCGTGCCACCGTCTCGGGGCGTCAGCCGGAATCGCCATGTCGCCGCCGGGTTTTCCGGCTCGCCGACCGCCCAGGCGAACTCGCGCGGCTGATCGTAGGCGACGATCTGGGAGGTGGTGCTCCATTGCCCGAAGGACTGGTGCTCGTTGTGCCCGACGAAGCGGGCGCCGACCCGGTGGCCGCCGGATTCGTCGGCCCATTCCACCGCCTGCAGTTCGGTGCTCAAGGTGGGCATCAGCTTGATGTCGGCGACCAGGCTCCACACCCGGTCCGGGTCGGCGTCGATCCATGTCGAGGCTTCCACCGTTGGTTTGTCCGCGTAGCGCGCGCCGGTCCACTCCACGGGCCCATTGTCCCTCTCACCCGGCACGAGGCAATGCCCCGTGACGGATCGAGACTGCGTCCATGGCTACCCGAGGCCATGGAGAGGCACGCTGCGCGCAGGCTCGGCGCCGTCAGCGCAGGCTCAGGCGGCGACGAGAACCTGATCGGCGGGCTCGTCCGCCGTGGGCTTCCGGAACATCGAGTCGGGGAAGGTCAGCTTGACGATCTTGCGGACGACGGTACCGAACTGGCGCAGCAGCGGGCCGCGGTTGTAGGGGACGCCGTAGCGTTCGCAGATCTGTTGCACCTCGGGCGCGATCTCGGCGTAGCGACGCGCCGGCACGTCCGGGAACAAGTGGTGCTCGATCTGGTGCGACAGGTTGCCGGACAGCAGGTGGAAGAGCTTGCTGCCGGTGAGATTTGCCGAGCCGAGGACCTGGCGGAAGTACCACATGCCGCGGGACTCGTCCTTGGTCTGTTCGGCCGTGAATTCCTGTGTGCCGTCCGGGAAGTGGCCGCAGAAGATGATCATGTACGACCACACGTTGCGCATCAGGTTGGCCGACAGGTTGCCGGCCAACACGAACGGCGCGAACGGCCCGGCCAGCAGCGGGAAGGCGACGTAGTCCTTGAGCGTCTGCCGGCGCGTCTTTTTCCAGATGGCGCGCAGCACCTCACGCTTGTCGGCGAGCCGGATCTCGCCCGAGCGGATGCGCTCGGTTTCCAGTTCGTGCAGCGCGACCCCGTACTGGAACAACACCATGAGCAGGAAGGCGTAGATCGGCTTGCCCAGGTAGTAGGGGTGCCATGGCTGGTCTTCGCTCATCCGCAGGATGCCGTAGCCGATGTCGCGGTCCATGCCCACGATGTTGGTGTGAGTATGGTGCATGTAGTTGTGCGAATGCCGCCATTGGTCGGCCGGGCAGGCCGTGTCCCACTCGAACGCGCGACCGGAGATCGCCGGGTCACGCATCCAGTCGTACTGGCCGTGCATGATGTTGTGGCCGATCTCCATGTTGTCCAGGATCTTCGACAGGCCCAGCATGGCGGTTCCCGCCAGCCAGGCCGGGGGCAGGAAGAGCAGGGCGCGTCCGCCGACCTCCAGCGCGCGCTGGGTCCTGATGACGCGGCGGATGTAGTCGGCGTCCTCTTTGCCGAGGTCCGCCATCACGCGTTCCTTGATGGCGTCGAGCTCGCGGCCGAATGCGTCGGCCTGCTCGGGGGTCAGGGTGATCTTGTCGTGTGACATGAGTTCTCCTCTCAAGTATTGAGTTACAGGGATAGATCGACGTCGCCGACCGGGACGGACACGCAGATCTGCACGTTCTCGTCGGGGGCGGTCGACACGGCGCCGGTGGTCAGGTTGCGCACGGTCCCGGCGATTTTCCGCCTCGTGCAGGTGTGGCAGATGCCCATCCGGCAGCCGTTCTCCGGCGTCAGGCCGGCCGATTCGGCCTGTTCCAGCAGCGAGCGGCCGTCGTCGATGACATCAATGCCGCTGTTGGCAAACGTGATTCGGCCGCCAGACGGATCGGCTGGCGGTTCGAACACCGGCGCGACGAAGCTCTCGGTGTAGACGTTGTCGCAGTGCTTGCGGACGGCGTCGAGCAAAGCCTTTGGCCCGCAACCATAAACCGCGTCGGGTGAGGGCATGGCGGCCGCCAGGTGCTCGGCACTGAAGCGGCCGAGCAGGTCGCCCGCCTCCGATCGGGTGTAGCCGTGCAGCACCCGAACGCCGGGCATCGCGCCCAGTTCGTCGCGGTAGCACCCCTCGGCGGCCGTGCGCGCGTAATGGATCAACGCGATCTCGCCCCCGCCTGTTTGGACGTGCCCCTCGGCGACCAGCGTGCGCAGCATGGCCATGACCGGCGTGATGCCGCTTCCGCCGGAGACGAAGAGGATCCGGCGCGGTCGTTGCGCCGGCAGCGTGAAGTCGCCGCCGACACCGGCCAGACCGAACACCATGCCGCGGCGGGCGCGCTCGTAGAGGTAGTTCGACACCAGCCCGCCGTCGTGGCGACCGATCGTCAACTCGATGTCGGCGCTTCCTTCGGCGTTGGCCGGTGAGTAGCAGCGGGTGTGCTGCCGGCCGTCGATTTCGACCGTGAGGTTGACGTACTGACCGGCCTTGACCGTGTGGTTGGAGGTAAAGGTCTCGTTCGGTGCAAGAGTCAGGGTGACACTGCGCGGAGTGCTCCGGCGCACGTCGATGACCTTGGCGCGGGCCTCGCCCAGCGTCCACGTGGGCGCAACCAGCTCGGTGTAGCGGTCCACACCGTGCGGACCGGTGAGCAGGTCGACCAGGTCCGAACCGAGGACTCGCCTCCGCAGAGCCCGAGTAGTTTGAGTGAACATGTGTATACCGTGCAACTCGTTGCCGCTTGTAGTCAAGGGTTTACAGGGGTTTTGTGGTAGGGTTCACACAGTGAACGGCCGTACTCCTAGCTCACGTTCGCGGGGATCTGGCCGCGAGCGGGCGCGGGAAAGCACGTCGCGCGAGGAGCGCAAGGAGGCCACCCGGCGCGCCATCATCGCCGCGGCGCTCAAGCTGCTTCAGGACCGCAGCTTTTCCAGCCTGAGCCTGCGCGAGGTGACCCGCGAAGTCGGAATCGTGCCCGCCGCGTTCTACCGGCACTTCGAGTCGATGGAGGCGCTCGGACTCATCCTGATCGACGAGTCGTTCCGATCCTTGCGGGACACGCTGCGCGAGGCGCGCGCCGGCAAGCTCGACCCGAACCGCGTGATCGAATCGTCCGTCGAGATCCTGATCGGCAGCGTCGCCGAGCGGCGTGAACATTGGCGTCTCATCGCACGGGAGCGAAATAGCGGCCTGTCCGTGCTGCGCTACGCCATCCGCACCGAGATCCGGTTGATTACCTCCGAGCTGGCGACCGACCTGGCGCGCTTCCCGGGGCTCCACGAATGGAGCACCGAGGATCTCAATGTGCTCGCGGCACTGTTCGTCAACTCCATGATCGTCATCGCCGAGGCGATCGAGGACGCGCAGAGCGCCGAGGCGCTGGAGGACATCCGGCGGGTCGCCGTCAAGCAGTTGCGGATGATTGCCATCGGCATCGCCGCCTGGCGAAGTAGTCCTTAAAGGGCGGGACGCAAAGGCGTGCCGCCGGTGCGTCATCGCAGTGAACAGTCGAACACTCGGTGTCGAAATCACCCCGTGGTTTGCGTGAAACCCCGGGCAGCGTTCCCGTCGACCACCTCATACAACGAATCGCCGTCCTCGGGTGCGCCGTCGACCTGGCCCCGATGGGCCCGTCCGGGGGGACCATCGGCAGGCGAGCCGATGGTTTCGTCCCCGTCTGGGAAGACGTCGGGCACCTCTTCGGCCAGGCGGTCGTCGAGGGGTTCGCCTTCTCGCTCTTCGCGTGCGGTCATTCCGAATCGAATGGCTTCGCTCCAGCCCTCGGGCGGGTCGACGACGATGTCGCCGTCGTCGTTGCGCAACTCGTCGGAGTCGGTGCCTTCGCTCGCGTTCAAAGTCTGGCCCGGGCCGCCCTCTTCGGGGAAGTCGGTGGCATCGCTCATGCGCAACGGTTGCCCCCCAATCGGGGGCCTAAACGCCCCCTGCCGTCACCGCGGCGAGCGCCACATCGCCCACAGGGGTGGGCCCCCGCCGGGCAGTCCCATTTCCCGGGTGACCGTGAACCCGAAACGCTCGTAATACGGCACGTTTTCGGGCTTGCTCGACTCGAGATAGGCCGGGCAGTACTCGGCATCGCAGCGGTCCAGCCGTGACCGCATCAGCGCTTGCCCGAATCCCTGGCCGCGAACCGACGGGTCACTGCCGATGGCCGCCAAATACCAGTGCGGTTCTTCCGGGTGCGCGCGCTTCATGAATTCCTGGATCGAACGGGCCTTTCCCGAATGCAGGCCGAACACCCGGATGAAACCGGGCATCATCGCCAGTTGCTCACGGCGCGAATGCTGCCAACGATTCGGCGAATCCCACAGCGCCGCGGCGCCGATGCCCGGCCCGTCGCACGCCACCTCCACGCCGCCGCCGGCCAGATGGTGGAAGCGGGTCATTGCCGAGAACATCCGGACCAGGTGCGCCGACCGGGCCCTGGCATCGGGGAACACCCACGCCATCACCGGATCGTCGTAGAACGCCCTGCCCATGGTCCGCGACAGTTCGCGGATATCGGCCTTACGCGCCGGGCGCGCCTGCGGGCTCACCAGGTCAGGCTAACGGGCCAGGCCAGCGTGACGTCTAGACGGCGCCTCTCTGTGTCAAGAGGTGTTGTGTCGTTCAGTTGTATGGTGGCTGCTGGTAGGTCCGGGAAGTGACTTGTCCGAAGCGTCAGTCTGTGGGGTTTGAGCTGGCCGCGCTGGACTCTAGAGCCGCCCCCGAGTGTCCTCCCGGGCCTGCCTCCAGTCTGTTTGCGTCGCTTCGGAGTTGTCGGTAGACGACGTCGGATAGTCGCCGTTTGAGGCATCGCATCGCTTCCTTGTGTCCCTTGCCGTCGGTTCGTTTCCGCAGGTAGTAGGTCCTGCCTGGGGTGTCGAGCCGAATTTGTGTGAGAGCCATGACATGGAGGCAGCGGTTGAGTTGTCGGTCGCCGGCGCGGGAGAGCCTGTGGCGGACAACGTCGCCGGAGGACACGTCAATCGGGGCGGTACCGGTGTAGGTGGCGAACGCGGCAGCTGAGCGGAATCGGCTAATGGAGCCCACCCGGCCGAGGATCGTGCCCGCAGTCAGGGCGCCGATACCGCGTAGCTCGGTGAGGGTGGTGCCGGACGCGGTGACGGCGGTCTCGATGTCGGCGGTGGCTTTGGCGATGCGCCGGTCCAGGTGGCGTATCTCGGTGACCAGGTCCGCGGCGAGGCCGCGCAGGGTTTTGCCAGCGACGTCGCGTGGACGGGTTCCACGCAGAAGCTCGGCGGCCTGATCGGCGGTGAGGTCACGCTGTGCACCGGCCGGGATGAGATTGGTGAGCACGACGTGGAGGCGGTTGACGGTCTGGGTACGGGTTTTGACCAGGTCGTCGCGGTGTTCGACGATCGCACGTAGGGCGGTGACGGTGCCCTCGACCGTGACGGAAGTCAACGTGCGTGCGCTTCGCGCGGCGATCCCCACGCTAACGGCATCGGCGTCGTCGTTTTTGCGGCCGTGGCCGGTCGACAGCATCCGTACCCGTGCGGCGAGTTTCGCGGGAACATCGACGACATCCATCCCGTCGGCGCGGAGCCGCGCTGTCAGTGGTGCACCCAGGCCGGTTGCGCCTTCGATTGCCCACAATGGGTCGGGCCACCGGCTCGCGAAGCGGCGCAGCGCGCGGTAGCCGTCACGGCTGACCGGGACCCGAATGGTCTCCACGGGTTGCAACGAAGCGTCGACCGCCGCGGCGGTCCAGGACGCCTTGTGGGGATCGATCGCGATCACCACGCTGTCCGGGGCTTTCGATATCACTCTCACGAAACTTGTCTCCTCGCCATGATTCCGGGATGGAAAGCGAGGAGGGCACACCAACTTTCGGCTTTGCAGGCCTCTCTTCAGCCACTCCACGCCGGGCGCACCGACCCGAGGCGCAAGCCGTCTAGGAGCCAACCCGGTTACGGACGGCAGGTATGAGGCGGGCGATCTCGAATCGGTGCTCGGTAATCATGGCTGCAGACCCGGATCACCTATGGCTTATTACACAAGTTGGTGTGATGGCCCGTGCGGCGGGTACATTGAACCGGTGACCGGCATCTCGCGTCGAGCGTTCGGGCGGATGGCCGCCGGTGCGGGAGTGCTTGGCACCACTGGGATATCCGCGGGCTGCAGGAGGCAGGGCGGCGAGGGCGGCAAGCCCGCCCGTCCCCCGGCGCCCGCGGGAAAAAGCGTCGGGGTCGTACTTTCGCACGAGCAGTTCCGCACCGATCAACTCGTCGCGCAAGCCCAGGCGGCCGAACGGGCGGATTTTCACTATGCGTGGGCCAGCGACCACCTTCAGCCGTGGCAGGACAACGAGGGACACTCGATGTTTCCGTGGCTGACGCTGGCGCTGGTTGGCAGCAAGACCAGCCGTATCTCCTTCGGCACCGGCGTGACCTGCCCCACCTATCGCTACGACCCGGCTACGGTGGCCCAGGCCTTCGCCTCGTTGGCGATCCTCAATCCCGGGCGGGTCTTTCTCGGCGTCGGCACCGGCGAGCGGCTCAATGAGCAGGCCGCCACCAACATGTTCGGCAAGTACACCGAGCGCCACGACCGGCTGGCCGAGGCCATCACGCTGATCCGTCAGTTGTGGACCGGTTCGCGAATCTCGTTTTCGGGCAGGTACTTCCAGACGAACGCGTTGAAGCTCTACGACACTCCTCCTACCCCGCCGCCGATTTTCGTCGCGGCCAGCGGTCCCAAAAGCGCGACGCTGGCCGGTCAGTACGGTGACGGCTGGATCACCCAATCCCGGGACCTCGGCAACCCGAAACTGGTCGCCGCGTTCAGCGCCGGTGCGCAAGCGGCGGGCCGTGATCCGGCGACCCTGGGCAAGCGCGCCGAGATGTTCGCGGTCGTCGGCGACAACAACGAGGCCACCCGCGCGGCAACGTTGTGGCGTTTCACCGCGGGCGCGGTCGACCAACCGAATCCCGTCGAGATTCAGCGCGCCGCCGACGCGAACCCGATCGGCGAGGTGCTCGCCAACTGGACGGTCGCCACCGACGCCGGCCCCCACATTGCCGCCGTCCAAAAGGTTCTCGACGCCGGCGCCATTCCCTTTCTACACTTCCCCCAGAGCGATCCTGTCGGCGCCATCGACTTCTACGGGACCAACGTCTTACCGAAGTTGCACTAGAGCTGCGCCCTGTTTCACGGGACGTCACCCGGGTGCCAGCAGCCAAATCTGCCGATTGGAAGGCGAGGTATGGAAGCTCGACGGGGCACCGTCGGATTCGGGCGTAAAAGCCGGCGGCGTGGAGACCGCGGTGAACCACGCCATCGCAGGAAAGCCAGGTAAAGCTCGTCGACATCGCCCAACGCGTCATCGACACCCGCCGCGGCGACGAATAGGTCCATGCCGATGGCGATTGGCCTCCAATTAGGATGGTGAGGCTTCATCGACGAGTCCGGCGCGACGCCGCGCCGGGGAACGGTTGACCACGGTGTGGGACTTCGAAACAGACCCCGAGTACCAGGCGAAGCTCGACTGGGTTCAGAAATTCATGGTCGACGAGCTGGAACCGCTCGATCTGGTGCCACTCGATCCTTACGACAAGAAGAACGACGAGATGATGGCAATCCTGCGGCCCTTGCAGCAGCAAGTGAAGGACCAGGGATTGTGGGCCGCCCACCTGCTCCCGGAACTCGGCGGTCAGGGGTTCGGCCAGGTCAAGCTGGCGTTGCTCAACGAGATCCTCGGCCGCTCCCGGTGGGCGCCGTCGGTGTTCGGCTGCCAGGCGCCGGACTCGGGCAACGCCGAGATCCTTGCGCTGTTCGGTACCGAGGAACAGAAGGCCCGCTACCTGCAGCCGCTGCTCGACGGCGAGATCACGTCGTGTTACTCGATGACCGAGCCGCAGGGCGGCTCGGACCCCGGGCAATTCGTCACCACCGCAACCCAGGACGGTGACGACTGGGTGATCAACGGGGAGAAGTGGTTCTCCACCAACGCAAAGCACGCGTCGTTCTTCATCGTCATGGCCGTCACCAAACCCGAGGCCCGCACCTACGACAAGATGTCGCTGTTCATCGTTCCCGCCGAGACGCCGGGCATCGAGATCGTGCGCAACGTCGGCGTCGGAGCCGAATCCGGGAAGCGCGCCAGCCACGCCTACGTCCGCTACAACGACGTCCGCGTGCCGGCCGACCACGTGCTCGGCGGTGAGGGTCAGGCGTTCATGATCGCGCAGACGCGGCTCGGCGGTGGCCGCATCCATCACGCCATGCGCACGATTGCGTTGGCGCGCACCGCATTTGACATGATGTGCGAGCGGGCGGTGTCACGCAAGACCAGGCACGGGCGGCTGGCCGACTTTCAGATGACTCAGGAGAAGGTCGCCGACAGCTGGATCCAGATCGAGCAGTTCCGGCTGCTGGTGCTGCGCACCGCCTGGCTGATCGACAAACACCACGACTACCAGAAGGTGCGCCGCGACATCGCCGCGGTGAAGGTGGCCATGCCGCAGGTGCTGCATGACGTCGCGCAGCGGGCCATGCACCTGCACGGCGCGCTCGGCGTCTCGGACGAGATGCCCTTCGTCAAGATGATGGTGGCCGCCGAGTCGCTGGGCATCGCCGACGGCGCCACCGAACTGCACAAGATGACGGTGGCCCGTCGCACGCTGCGTGAATACGAGCCCGTGACAACGCTTTTCCCGTCCGCGCACATTCCCACCCGCCGCGCCGAAGCGGAGGCCAGGCTGGCCGAACGCCTGGAACACGCGATCGCCGAATTCTGACGGCCGCCGGGTGGCCCGCCCTCCTTTGCGCGACACATAAACGTCGACCGCGACACGCCGGGTAGTATGACAGCGGTTTATGTCTCGCGATCGGAACAGAGGCGCGCTGGGTCAGGAGGCGCGAAGCGTCAGGAGGCGCGAAGCGTCAGGAGATGTAGCGAACGATGCTTTCCGCCACGCACGCCGGCTTGGGTGACCCCTCGATCTCGACCGTGGTCGACATCGTCGCCTGCGTAGCACCGTCGCCGAGGTCGTCGACGCTGACCAGCGACGTCTGCGCGCGCACCCGGGAACCGACCGGCACCGGCGCGGGAAAGCGAACCTTGTTGAGCCCGTAGTTGATTGCGAGCTTGATGCCCTTGACCGTGTACATCTGATGCTGCAGGCGCGGCAGCAGCGCCAGGGTCATGAAACCATGAGCGATGGTCTTGCCGAACGGACCCTTGGCCGCCCGCTCGGGGTCGACGTGAATCCACTGGTGATCGCCGGTCGCATCGGCGAACAGGTTGACGTCTTCCTGGGTGACGGTCACCCAGTCGCTCTGCCCGATCGTCTCGCCGGTGGCGGCGGCGAGGTCGGCCACTGACTCGAAGGTGCGCATTGGTTCTCCTCCGGTTGGTAACGATGCCCGCAAGCACCCTATCGGAGCCGATCGGGCGCTTCGCGACCTCGTCGCTCCGTTTGCACCCGGAACCCTGCGGGTAGTCGCCCTGAGCACCCAGAACAATGCCACCACGTGAAGGGTCACTCAATGGCTGATGTCACCGCACACCTTGGGCTTTTCAGGGAGACACCGACGAAAACCTTCACCGGAAAGGAATGACCATGCCAGAAAATAAGGGCTTTAAAGCCGAGCGGGACGTCGAAGCGGAAGCGCACGAGGCTCGCTCGCGTGCCGCCGAAGGAGATAGCGACGGCTCGTACGTGGGTGCGGCCAGTTCCGACGACACGTTCGACGCCGGCGAAACCGGCGCCGAAGCGCGAAGCCAACGCGGCTGAACCCCGGGGACCGCAGAATGGGTCTGTGAGGCTGCTGCTGATTGCCGACACCCACGTCCCGAACCGGGCCCGCGACCTGCCCGCCCAGGTTTGGGACGAAGTCGCGACGGCGGACGTCGTCATCCATGCCGGGGACTGGGTTGCCCCCGCGGTGCTCGACGAACTCGACGCGCGTGCGGCCCGGCTGGTCGCGTGCTGGGGCAACAACGACGGTCCCGCGTTGCGGGCGCGGCTCCCCGAGACGGCGGACGTGACGCTGGGGGGCGTGCCTTTCACGGTCGTGCACGAGACCGGCGTGGGGGGGGGGCGCGGGGCCCGGCGGTCGCGGGTGGTTCCGGACAGCGGGGTTGTCGTATTTGGGCACACCCACATAC
>JARLGR010000190.1 GCA_031292665.1 Mycobacterium sp.
ACGCCTTCCCACACGTGGTGACGATGCTCGACGACGCGGTGCGGCTGGTGGCCGACCTCGACGAGCCGGCCGAGGACAACTACGTAAGGGCGCACACTCAGGCCGACCTTGCCCAGCACGGTGACCAGCGGCGCGCCACCATGCGCATCTTCGGTTCCAAACCCGGAACCTATGGTGCCGGGCTGCTACAGCTGATTGACAGCCAAAACTGGCGTAACGATTCCGATTTGGAGCAGGTTTACACCGCCTGGGGCGGATTCGCCTACGGGCGCGACCTGGACGGGAGCGATGCGGTCGACGACATGAACCGGCAATACCGACGGATCGCGGTGGCGGCCAAGAACACCGACACCCGCGAGCACGACATCGCCGACTCCGACGACTACTTCCAATATCACGGAGGTATGGTCGCCACCGTACGGGCGCTGACCGGGCAGGCGCCTGCCGCCTACATCGGCGACAACACCAGGCCCGACGCGATCCGCACCCGCACCCTGTCGGAGGAGACCGCCCGGGTGTTTCGCGCCCGCGTCGTCAACCCGCGCTGGATGGCGGCGATGCGCCGGCACGGCTACAAGGGCGCGTTCGAGATGGCCGCGACCGTCGACTACCTGTTCGGGTATGACGCCACCGCCGGGGTGATGGCCGACTGGATGTACGAACAACTCACCGAGCGCTACGTGCTGGACCAGGAGAACCGCAAGTTCATGGGCGAGTCGAACCCGTGGGCGCTGCACGGCATGGCCGAGCGGCTGCTCGAGGCGGCCGGCCGCGGCATGTGGTCGCAACCGCAGCCGGAGACCCTGGACGCGCTGCGCCAGGCGCTGCTGGAAACCGAGGGCGACCTGGAGGGCTGAGCCCGGCGAGCTGGGGGGCACCACCTCCCTGCGAGAAGACGCAGAATCGCACCTTTAGCACCGATCGCATGCGATTCTGCGTCTGCTCGCGGGGCCCCAGCTCGCGGGGCCCCCTGCCTGCGGGGCACCCAGCTCGCGGGGCCCCCTGCCTGCGGGGCAGGGTGTCAGATGAAGTCTGATCCGCCGTCCACGTTGACCGTGGCGCCGGTGACGTAACCATTTCGCCGCGATGCCAGGTAGGCGGTAATGGAGGCGACCTCTTCGGGAAGTCCGGCACGGCCGAGGTCGCAGGGCTGGTGAAAGTTGTTGTCGATCCAGGTCATGACATCGACCGGATTAGTGGCGTCGAGGCCATCGGCGGCGAGGATGTCTTTGAGTACTTCGGTGAAGCTGGCAGTCACGATGGTTCCCGGGCACACGCAGTTGACTAGAATTCCATCCTTGGCGAGGCTTTTCGATAAGTTTTTCGTGACACTGGCCAATGCCGCCTTCGATGCCGTGTAGGCGACGATGCGCGGGTTCTGCCGCTGAATCGAGTGCGCAGATAGCGTCACGACGCGAGCCCAGTCCGCCGAGCGCAACAACGGCAACGAGGCACGGATCGATCGCACAGCCGACATCGTGCCGAGCGCGAACGCTTCGTCCCATTGTGTGTCGTCCATCTCCTCGAAATAGCCGTCGCCCGGTCCAATCGTGTGGACGAGGCTATTGAGTTGCCCCCACCGCTGCGAGACTGCGGCGAATCCGTCGGCGATGGACTCAGCATCGGCCATATCCACGCTGATCCCCAAGGCATCCGGAGCGCCCGCCTCGCGCAGCGATAAGACGGCGGCATCGAGCGCTCCTTGGCCTCTGGCCATCACCGCCACGCTGGCTCCTTCGGCCGCAAGGGCTTCGGCGATAGCCAGTCCCATACCCTTGCTGCCGCCGGTGACCACGGCCGTCGATCCGGCGAAACCCAGGTCCATCGATGTCTCCTCTGCTTGGTCTGCGGGTACCTAAAGAGAAACCTGGGCGATCGCGTCCGTTGTCACGCCAAGCCCACGCAAGCAGAACCGGAGGGCGCGTCGGCGGATGTCATCGCGGTCACAATCGGCGGTCCTCCATTGCCGCTCGATGCCCGCCCACACCACGGCGTGGACGACTTGCGCGTCGGTCACCGGATCGATGTCGTGGAATACCCCATGCTGCAGACCGCGTTGCAGAACTTCGCTGAGCGGCTTGAGCAACTCAGCGTACGCGGGCTGGACAAGGTTGGGGGATGCGAACATCTGCGATTGAGCCTCCAGCGACACGCGGCGCAAATCGGATCCGATATTGGCGTCGAATGCCAGGTCGAGTCTTCCGTCGATCCATGCCGCGACCGCGTCGATCTCCGTGGTGGCAGAAGCCATTCGGCGTCGTAGTCGGCGCTCTTCGACGCGCGCCATTTCAAGGAAGACCGCGGCCACCAGTTCGTCCTTGGAGGCGAAATGCCGATAGAACGCGCGGGTACCCAATCCGGTTCGTTCCAGGATCGCGGCGATATTGACTCCTCGAACTCCCTGTTCGCGCAGAGTTTTCGATGCGCCGCTCAGGATTTCGCGGCGAACCGTGGGGTCGGGATCCTGTTTGTCGCGTCGACGTGTGCGCGGCGCGCTCACGCGGTCAAGCGGTGGCATCGTAGGTGGCCAGATAGTCAGCGAACCGCTCGCGAACGCCTTCCGGGGTCAGCCCGTAGTCGTTCAGGTCATAGTCATGTGCGCCGCGGGAGTCGGGTTTGTGACCTTCGGCCCACCGCCTGACAGAATCCAAGGTGGCGCCGGTGAAACTCAAGCCCAAGGACTCGTAGCTGGTTTGCAGGGTGCGTACCGGATCCGTTTGCAAATCGGCGAACGAGACGTCGACAAATCGGTCGTCGCCCAACCGGTTACGGAAATCCATGGCCCGCCGGACACCTTCAACCCAGCTGTCGACCTGCTCGGCGCCAAGTTCCCTGGCGTCGTTGCGGTCGCTGCTCCAGCTCCGCACATACTGGATAAGGCTGCACACCGAGGCCATCACCTTAGCCGGATCGCGATGACTCCATAAGAATTTGGCGTTCGGATACGTCTCGACGAGCGCGTCGAGCGCGAACATGTGCACGGGGGTTTTGAGGTGCCACAAATTCGGTGGACAGTGCCATTGCAAGAGCTTGAGCACTCGCCGGTGAAACACGTACGTCTCGCGCATGTCGCAATCCATCAGCCACGTCAGGTATCCGGGTGCGCGGACGGCGCCGTCGAAGTGGAAGGTACGAAAACTCATTCCCATCAGGTCCTGACATTCGGTCGGGGCCGTCGGCTCGGAGTTGTACATCGTCTTCATCAACGGGAACATGTCGTCGAGCATTTTCAGGCCGGCTTCGGCGTGGGCGATGCGCGGGTCGCTGTGTTGGGTGGCGGCCTCCGGCGGCGGGGTGGGTGCCTGGGATTCCCACATCCGTAGTGACCGGAACTGAGGATCGGCAGCCACCAGTTGGCTGAGCGCGGTGGTCCCGGTCCGGGGTAGTCCGATCACGAAGACGGGTCCGCCGACTATCTGGTCGTCGATCTCGGGGTACGCAGCGTAGGTGTCCTCGATCTTGAGGCGCTGAATCAGGGCGTTGCTGATGGTGGCGTGCTGGATGACCCGGCCCATATCGTTGAGGTCCGCCTCGGTGTTCAGCGCTTCAACGATGCGTTCGAGTCCCTCGCGATAGTAGGACGACCCGAAATCCTCGAGACCGGTTGCGGCGCAGGCGCCTTCCTCGAACTCGTCAGCATCGAATGTCACCGTCCGAACCTTTCGCGTACGGCGCGGCGGCGTGCCGCGAGGATGGCTGTCCGCTGTTCGGAGGTGACCACTGTGGTGTCCGAAGGCAATTCAGCGCGGATATTGTCGAACGACACAACTCGCGCCCCCGGAGTCGGCGCCGTTTTTGTGCGCACGCAGCGCAGGATGATGGGACCGTTGCTGTGGCCGGCGGTGTCGAGCCAGTTTGCGACCCCGGGATCCTCACCACACAGCACCACACGCACGAGGCCGTCGGAATCGACCGCCGCCTGATGGGCGTTCAGGCTGGATTGGTGGCGCCCGTAATGGATGGTCTCCCACCACGGGTTGCCGATGGAAAAGCTCCAGTAGATGCCTTCCGGTGGTTCCACTTCGACGATCAGTGCCTCCCCGGGGCTCAGCTCCCACCGGCCGATCAACGGCCTGTTCTCCGCGGCGGCTCCGATATCGGTGCGGTCGATCGGTGGCAAAAACCCGTTCGGTGGAGCCGCCGCACCGAACTGCAGGAAGAACGCCAGGTTGTCCTGGACGAAATCGCCGAGGGCAACCAGCTGCCGCGACACCGCCACGTCCGGATCGAGCGGACGGTTTGTGCACCCCACCGCGTCGCCGAGTGGCTCAATGCGCAGCGACGATGCCACCTCGGTGTCCCAGTCGTAGAAGAAGTGCCGCACCGTCAACGTGGGATGGTCGCCGTCTATGCGCATCCAATTGCCGGCTCGCTCGTCGGCAGACAGCACCACCTCGAAGTTTCCGTCGGCGTCCGCCTCGAGTTCGTCGACCAGTTCGTTCGCCGTCGCCGCGATGCCGTTCATGGTCTGCAGCCCGACGTAGCGGGCGGTGCCGCGATTGCCGAACAGCCGGTAGCTCTGGCCGCCCCGCAGCACCGCGCGCGTGTAAATGCAGTCCGGACACTCCATTCCCCAGGTCAGGATGTCATCGGTACTGGTGCGTTGGACCGACAGGATCGGATCCGGATCGAACCGCAACACCTCATCGATACCCGCGGCAAGCAGCACCAGGAGATGGCGCATACCCGCGGCGAGGTCGACTCGATTGCGGCTCGCGGGGTCGGATTCCACGACCTGCGCGGCTTCGCGGAGCCGGTTCACAAGGTACGACCACCCCTGCGTCAGGTCGACGTCGCCCGCGTCCCCGGATAGCGCCGCCTCAGCGATCGAAAACGGCAACCACGCCAGTGGCTTCTTCGGGTCGACCACGTTTCCCCGCTTCGATCGGTGCTGCCCAGCCTTTAACTGAAAACAATGTTTTCGTTTAACGCCTGCCGACTATCGCAGTCAGTGAGCGAGAATGTCAACGTTGGATCCGCTCGGCTGTAGTTTGACAGCGTGACAGCCCCCACCTTCGCCGACCTGGCCAAGTCGCAATACATCCTGCTGACCACCTTCACCAAAGACGGCAGGCCCAAGCCCACCCCGATCTGGACGGCCGCCGACGGTGACCGCCTCCTCGTCATCACCGAGGGCAAGTCATGGAAGGTCAAGCGAATACGCAACACTCCACGGGTCACGCTGGCCACCTGCACGATGCGCGGCCAACCGACCAGCGAGGCCGTCGAGGGCACCGCGGCCGTCCTTGACACGTCGCATAACCCGGCCATCTACGACGCGATCGGCAAGCGGTACGGCCTCATCGGCAAGGTGTTCAACTTCGTCAGCAAGCTGCGTGGCGGCGCGCACAACAACGTCGGCCTCGAACTCAGGCTGGCCACCGACTGAGCCCATGGGCACGGTCTTGATCCCGATCCCGGATCGCGACTTCGATCCGACCGAGGTCGCGGTCAGTTGGCGCGTGCTCGTTCGAAACGGTCACCGGGTGGTCTTCGCCACCGAATGCGGCTCACCCGGCGCGGCCGACGACGTCATGGTGACCGGCCGCGGACTCGACGTGTGGTCCGCGCTTCCGGTGGTGGGTGCGATCCCGCTGATCGGCCTGGTGCTGCGCGCGAACGCCGACGGGTGCCGCGCTTATCGCGACATGGTGCGGTCGGCTGAGTTCGCGCATCCGGTCAGCTGGGATCGGGCCTCGTTGGACGGAATCGACGCGCTGCTCTTGCCCGGCGGACATCGGGCCCGCGGAATGCGCAGCTACATCGACAGCGATGTACTGCACCGGCTCGTCGTCAACGCCTTCGCCCGCGGAATTCTCGTGGCCGCGATCTGTCACGGTGTGCTGCTCGCCGCGCGCAGCGTCGACCCCGCCACGGGCCGCTCCGTGCTGTACGGACGCAGGACCACGGCGTTGACGTGGGCGATGGAGGGCCTGGCCTGGCGGCTCACCCGGATCACCCGGTTCTGGGATCCCGATTACTACCGGACCTACACCGAAGAGCCCGGCCAGCCCGCCGGGTACATGTCCGTGCAGTCGGAAGTGAGTCGCGCCCTTGCGAATCCGGCGGATTTTCGCGACGTGGTTCGAGGATCGCCGCACTGGCGGCTCAAATCTTCCGGGATGGCGCGCGACACCGCGACCGATTCGCGGCCGGCTTTTGTCGTCGACGACGGCAACTACGTGTCGGCGCGATGGCCGGGCGACACCCAGACCTTCGCAACCGTCGTGTCGCAGAAGCTGGATTCAGTCTCCTAGGGCTTTCACTGCTGGGTCATGGTGCCGTAGCGCTGCCACCACTGGTACAGATTTTGACGACCGGGCGTTACGTGGTTGCTCCGGCCGCCAGGTGCTCGCCGAAGAACGCGAAGACCCGGCGCCACGCATCGTCGGTGGCGGCCTGGTCGTAGCCGAACCCCGCAATGCGACTCAACGGCTGGGCCGGGAGCTTGTTGGCGAAGCTGTGCCCGGCGCCGGGATAGACCTTGATGTCGGCGGCGATGTCCTTGCTTTCGGTGACTTTGCGCAGACGCTCGGGCGCGCCTCGACCCAGCGGGTCACGGCCGCCGAAGCTCGCCACGATCGGGCACGCCCCGTCCAGCGTCTCGCTGAGATTACGGGGCAGGGGAGTGCCATAGAACGGCGCGGAGGCACCGAAGCCCTGGGGCGACATCACCAGGGCGAACTGGCCGCCCATGCAAAAACCGGCGATGCCGACCTGGCCGGAACATTCCGGCAAGGCTTGCAGATGATCGCGGGCAGCCAAGATGTCGTCGAGGGCGCGGCCCCGCTGGGTTAACAGTTCCCGCATCACTCGGGTGACGCAGCGGACGCGGCCACCCCGCGAGTACATATTCGGGGTGAGCGCCACATAACCCGCCCGGGCGATGCGGTCGTTGGTCGACTCCTTGTCCGGGCCGTAGCCGAACGCGTCGTGGATCACCACCACACCCGGCCATGGGCCGTCCCCGGCGGGAGTGCTCAATAGCGCGTCGATGGGCCCGTCGGGGGTGCTTATCTGAATCGTGGTCATAGCGTCATCTAACTGCAGCCGAGAACGGCGTCACCAGGGAACTCCGACGCGGCCCGCAGACGTTGGCGTGTCATGGTGTCTCGGCTGTTGTTGATGTATGCCGTCGTCGAGCTCGCGGTGGTCTTCACGCTGGTCTCGACTATCGGCTGGGGCTGGACTCTGCTGGTGTTGTTGGCCACCTCCCTGCTCGGCTGGGGCATCTTGGCCCCGATGGCCGGTTCGCACCTCATCCAGCGGATCGCCCAATTGCGGTCCGGTCTGAGCGAACGACGCACGACGGCGAGCGACAGCGCGATGATCACGCTGGCCATGGGTCTGGTGATGATCCCGGGGCTGGTCACGACGGCTCTGGGGCTGTTGCTGCTGGTGCCGCCGGTGCGCTCGGTCGCCGCCCCCGGCTTGGCCGCCATCGCGGTGCGCGGCCTGCGGAAGCGGGTACCGCTGGCCGGCTACGCGACGGCTTTCGCTACCGCGTCCGCCCGGGGCTACTCGAGCGACCGCGGCGAGTATGGCGCCCGTGGCGACCGTGGCGACTACATCGACGGCGAAGTCATCGACGTGCAGGACGTCGAGCCACCCGCCTTGCCGAATCGCCCGGCGGCCGACCGACCCAACTCCATGTGATCCCCTGCGCGCAGGCCCCCGTAGTTTTGCCCTGTGACCGATATTGATCGTCCGCCGGACGATACGACGCTGCTGGTCAACGGCCGCGTGCACAGCCCGACCCACCCGGACGCCACCGCCATCGCGGTCCGCGGTGCCGTCGTCGTGTGGCTGGGCAGCGACGACGTCGGCCGCGAGCAGTTCCCGGGCGCCGACGTCGAGGATCTGGCCGGCGGCTTCGTGGCGCCTGGCTTCGTGGACAGCCACATCCACGTCAGCGCCACCGGGCTGACGCTCAGCGGGCTGGACTTGCGCCCGGCGGCCTCGCGGGCACAGTGCCTGCAGATGATCGCCCAGTACGCGGCCGCCCACCCCGACCGGGCCGTGTGGGGGCACGGCTGGGACGAATCGTCGTGGCCCGAGAACACCCCTCCGAGCACCGGCGACCTGGACGGCGTGCTCGGCGACCGGCCCGCCTATCTGGCACGCGTCGACGTCCACTCCGCGTTGGCGTCCACGGGGTTGCGACGGCTGGTCCCGAACTTGCCGGCGGCGGCCGGATTCACCGCCGAATGGCCGCTGGCCGGCGCCGCCCACCACCTGGTGCGGGCCGCCGCCCGCGACCTGCTGACGGACGCCCAGCTGGCCGGAGCCCGGACCGCGGCGCTGCGG
>JARLGR010000191.1 GCA_031292665.1 Mycobacterium sp.
ACAGCCAGGCACCAAGGATACGATCGTCGAGCGACGGCTCATCCTGCTTAGGCATGTAGACGTCTCGAAAGATGGACCGATACCAGCGGCGCAGCTGGTAGTCACTCATTGAGTCTGCAGCGATCGCTTCACTGCCGATGAAAACGTTCCCCATGCGTAGATGGTGGACAAGACCACCGACAGTTCACCGAAATCGACGTCAGCGTGGAAAAGTTCGAGTGGGTGCCGCGGTAGCGTCGATCTCGACGCGGCCCAAGGGATGAGGGCCGCGGACCGCTCAAACGTCGGACGAGTAGCGGATCCCGCCGTCGGGAATGGCGACGCCGGGCCACACCCGGGCGCCGCGCAGCAGCTCGCAACGCGCGCCGATGTCGGCGCCGTCGCCGATCACCCCGTCGCGGATCAGTGCCCGCGGCCCGATCCGGACACCGAACCCGATGATCGAGCGCTCGATCACGCTGCCCGCCTCGACCCTGGCCCCGTCGAAGATCACCGCGCCGTCCAGCCGGACGCCGGGCCCGATCTCGGCGCCCCGGCCGACGACCGTGCCGCCGATCAGCACCGCGCCCGGGGACACCGCCGCACCGTCGTGCACAAGCTGCTCGCCGCGGTGGCCGCGCAGCGCCGGTGACGGGGCGATCCCGCGCACCAGATCGGCCGATCCGCGAACGAAGTCATCCGGCGTGCCCATGTCCCGCCAGTAGGTGGCGTCGACGTAGCCGCAGATCTTCACGTCGGGATCGGACAGCAGCGCGGGGAACACCTCGCGCTCGACCGACACCTCGCGCCCCCGCGGGATGCGGTCGACGATCTTGCGTTCGAAGACGTAGCAGCCGGCGTTGATCTGGTCGGTCGGCGGATCCTGCGTCTTCTCGAGGAAGGCCGTGACCCGGCCGTCTTCGTCGGTGGGCACGCAGCCGAACGCCCGCGGGTCACCCACCCGCACCAGGTGCAGGGTGACGTCGGCCCGTTGGATGCGGTGAAATTCCAGCAGCTGGCCCAGGTCGACGCCGGACAGCACGTCACCGTTGAACACCATGACGGTGTCGTGGCGCAGGTGGTCGGCGACGTTGGCGATGCCGCCGCCGGTGCCCAGCGGCTGCTCCTCGGTGACGTAGTCGATCTGCAGGCCCAGCTTGGACCCGTCGCCGAACTCGGCCTCGAAGACCTGCGCCCGGTACGACGTGCTCAGCACCACGTGCTCGATACCCGCAGCGGCGATCCGCGACAGCAGGTGGGTGAGGAACGGCAGCCCGGCGGTGGGCAGCATCGGCTTGGGCGCCGACAGCGTCAGCGGCCGCAGCCGGGTGCCCTTGCCGCCGACCAGGACCACCGCATCAACTTGGGGGTTGGCCACCTCAGTGTCGCCCTTCCGTCAGTTTCTGTCGTCGAGCACCGCGCAGCGCATTGCGCACCATGAGCCGCGACCGCAGCGCCAGCGAGGCGCGCAGCGTCCAGCGCAGCGGGGCCCGCCGCCACCCCGGGTGCCGGTCGGACAGGAAGAGATAGGTGCTCGTGTGATGGGCGGCCAGATGGCTCGCCGGGTCGTAGCCGGTGGAGTGGCCCCTGTGGTGCAGGACCTCCGCCGCCGGCACATAAACGCTCAGCCAGCCCGCCCTGCCGAGCCGGTCACCCAGGTCGACGTCCTCCATGTACATGAAGTAGCGCTCGTCGAAGCCGCCGACCTGGCTGAAGGCGGAGCGGCGCACCAGCAGGCACGAGCCGGACAACCAGCCCACCGGCCGTTCGCTGGGCTCGATCCGCTCCTGGCGGTACGCCGTCGTCCACGGGTTGCTCTTCCAGAACGGTCCGACCACCGCGTGCATGCCGCCGCGGATCAGGCTGGGCAGGTGGCGCGCCGACGGGTACACCGACCCGTCGGGATCGCGGATGAGCGGGCCAAACGCACCGGCCTGCGGCCAGCGGCTCGCGGCGTCCAGCAGGGCGTCGATGCTGCCCGGGCCCCACTGCACGTCGGGGTTGGCCACGATGATCCAGTCGTCACCCTCATCCAGCCGTGCGACCGCGCGATTCACAGCGGTGCCGTACCCCAGGTTGGCCCCGGTGTCGAACAGGCGGACGTTGGGGTAACGCTCCACCGCCGCCTGTGGGGTCCCGTCGGTGGACCCGTTGTCGGCCAGCAGCACGCTCACGGGGCGCTCGGTGGCGAGCGACAGCGACGCAAGGAACCGCTCCAGATGAGGACCCGGTGAATAGGTCACCGTCACGACGGGCAGGACGTCAGTCATCGCGTAGAGGGTATCGGTCGATCGGCCGCGGCACCGCCCTCGGCTGCCGCCAGCGCCGCAACAAGTGCGGCGCGCCAGGGCCTTAACGGCGTGAGGCCGGCCGCCGCGGATTCCCGGCTGCCCAGCGCGGAATAGATGGGCCGCGGTGCCGGCCGCGGGAATTGGTCGGTCCTGACCGGCCGCACGCGGGCCGGGTCGCCGCCGCATTCCTCGAAAACCGCGCGGGCCTGCTCGAAGCGGGAGACCGCGCCCCCGTTGGCGGCGTGCAGGACGGGACCGGGCACATGGTCGTCGGCGATCTGGAGCAACGCGTAGGCCAGGTCGCCGACGTAGGTGGGTGACCCGACCTGGTCGTCGACCACGTCAACCGGGCCCTCGCCGGCGGCCAGCCGCTGCATGACCGCGACGAAGTCCTTGCCGGTGCCGCCGGTGTAGACCCAGGCGGTGCGGACCACTGTGGCATCCGAGGCCTCCGGCAGCGCCGCGAGCACGGCCTGCTCGCCGGCGAACTTGCTGCACGCGTAGACCCCGCGCGGATCCGTGGGGTCGCTGGGCTCGTAGGGGCGCGGGTTGGAACTACTCAAATCACCGCTGAACACGCCACAGAACACGTAGTCGGTGGAGACGTGGATCAGCCGGGCCCCGGCGCGGGCGCAGGCCCGCGCGAGGTGTTCGGGGCCGGCGGCGTTGACCGCGTAAGCGGTCGACTCGTCGCTCTCGGCGCCGTCGACGTTGGTGTATGCCGCGCAGTTGATCACCACGTCGCCGCCCTCGATGATCCGCTCGGCGGCGGCCGGGTCGGTGATGTCCCACTGCTTTGATGTGAAGGAAACCGTGTCACGGCCCTGACCGGCCACCAGTGCGGAAAGACAGCTGCCCAGCTGCCCGCCGGCGCCGGTGATCACGATCCTTGCTGACATGGTGTCGAGTGTGGCACGGCTTGGGCACGCCGAGGCTCGCTACCCGCGAAGCGCATGTGCCGCAAGTAACCTAGTGTGGTGTTTGTGCAACGTGTGGCTCGTGTGGTTGCCACCGCGCTGACGGTGTTGATCGTGCTGGGCACCGGAGTCGCGTGGAGCAACGTCCGTTCGTTCGAAGACGGCATCTTTCACATGTACGCGCCGTCCCTGGGCAAGGGCGGCGACGACGGGGCGATCGACATCTTGCTGGTCGGCCTGGACAGCCGCACCGATGCGCACGGCAACCCGTTGTCGGCCGAGGAACTGGCGACGCTGCGGGCCGGCGACGACGAATCGACCAACACCGACACGATCATCCTGATCCGGATCCCCAACGACGGGAGGTCGGCCACCGCGATCTCGATCCCCCGGGATTCCTACGTCGCGGCCCCCGGCCTGGGCAAGACGAAGATCAACGGCGTCTACGGCCAAACCCGAGAGGCCAAGCGGGCCAGCCTCGTCAAGGCCGGCGATTCCGCCCAGGACGCGATGGCCCAGGGCACCGAGGCAGGCCGCGACGCCCTGATCAAGACCGTCGCCGACCTCACCGGAGTCACCGTCGACCACTACGCCGAGATCGGGCTGCTCGGCTTCGCGCTGATCACCGACGCGCTCGGCGGCGTGGACGTCTGCCTGAAAGGACCGGTGTTCGAACCGCTTTCGGGCGCGGACTTCCCGGCGGGCCGGCAAAGGCTCAACGGACCGGAGGCGCTCAGCTTCGTCCGCCAGCGCCACGAGCTGCCGCGTGGCGACCTGGACCGCGTGGTGCGCCAGCAGGTGGTGATGGCCTCGCTGGCCCACCGGATCATCTCCGGCAAGACGCTGTCCAGTCCCGCCACGGTCAGGCGGCTGGAGGCCGCCATCCAGCGCTCGGTGGTGATCTCCTCGGGTTGGGACGTCATGGATTTCGTCCAGCAGATGCAGAAGCTGGCCGGCGGTAACGTCGCCTTCGCCACCGTTCCGGTGCTCGACGGGGCCGGCTGGAGCGACGACGGCATGCAGAGCGTCGTCCGGGTGGATCCGCATCAGGTGCAGGACTGGGTTGGGGGACTGCTCAACGATCAGGCCGAGGGTAAGACCGAGCAACTGGCCTACACGCCGGCCAAGACCACCGCCACCGT
>JARLGR010000192.1 GCA_031292665.1 Mycobacterium sp.
AGCATGGGCGTACCTTCCCAACCAGCGCGCCAACGCCGGTCTTGATCGAGATCCTGTTTCCGTGACGATCATCCCCGGGAAGGTGCGCCCACTTTCATGCCGCCCTGCCAAGGGTCATCCACAGGTTCTGATCATTGCTCGCGGCCCGCTCCTATGACCCTCTAATCGGTAGCCGCGTCTTTGGCGGTAGAGAGTAGATCCATGACCGCGATCGCCCGTTCGTGACGATGCGACGGAGTCTCAGGAAAGGCATATGAACCAGAACTGGGAATCGCTCGCGACGGGCGTTTACCGTTGCAGGCTGGCATTTCTCGACGTCACTGTGGGGTTGATCCTTGGCCGCGACGGCGTGCTGCTGATTGACAGCGGAACCACTCTCGACGAAGCCCGCTCGATCGATGCCGACGTGCGCTGCTTCGACCATCGCGGGGTGAGCCATCTGGTGCTGACGCATAACCACTTCGACCATATCCTCGGGTCGGCGGTGTTCGCCGGGGCCGCGGCGGTCTATGCCATGCCCGCCGTCGCCGATACGATGGAGCATCGCACCGATTATCTGCGCGAACACGCGCTCGAATACGGTGCTGCCGAGGCAGATATCGACGCGGTGATCGCGGCGGTGTGCTTGCCGCAACACCTCGTTTCGCGGGCCTCGATCGACCTCGGTGACCGTACGATTGAAATTGAGCATCCCGGCGTCGGCCACACAGATCATGACCTAATCGTGCGGGTGCCGCCGCTTCGCGAAACAGACCCGACGGTTGTGTTCTGCGGGGACTTGGTCGAAGAGTCCGGCGATCCCTCAATGGACCCGGGGTCGGATGTGACGCAGTGGCCGGTGACGTTGGACCGGGTCTTGACGGTCGGCGGACCCGACGCTGTTTACGTCCCTGGGCACGGTGCTGTCGTCGACGCGAATTATGTCCGGTGCCAGCGGCAGTGGTTGCGGGATGTCCTGAGCTAACTCCAGCGGAGTCTGTGGTCAGATCATCGCCGGGCAATTGGAGACCGCTCGGCCTACCAGCTCAGTACGCAACGACGGACTCACCGCCATCACGCGGCTGCGGTACCCGCACACATTGGCCGTGGAAGGTGGCAGGCTCCGGTGTGATCGTCAGCAGCATGATCGACGCCGACCTACAGGATGACGCTGGTGCCACGTAGACCCGCGCACACCAGGCGAATGCCAACTGGTAACGGTGCGTGTTCAACAGGTGCGAGTTGCCATAGGGGAGCGGTGGGGCACCGCTGCTGGTCGGCGCTGAAAATCGCGGATAACAGCGGTCATCCATGATGACGGGTGGCGTCAGACGTCGCCACCGGCAAGGCGCTGCATCGTGACTGGAACCCCATGCGGTTGACCGCCTTACCCCCCCCCTTGTCGGCTGGGCCGCGTTGTACATTTAGGCCCGACGGCCATGGAGGGACAATGTCAGAGCAACACACCGAGGACAACGTCGACGATTGCGACGTTCCCGTGTCCAAGGAACGGCTCGAGAGGTGCCTGCAGGACGCACAATACTGGTCGCTGGCGTTGCCTAAGTACGCTGACAGCAGCCAGCGCAAGGCTGACTGGTGGTCGATACTCGCCGGGGCCCTCGCCGCGATCACGAGTCTGTCGATTTTCCCAGTCGTCGGCCAAAACGCCACAACGACAATCAAAGTGATTGTTTCGGCAGTAGCGCTTGCCTCAGCAATCGCTGCCTTGGTACCGCGCGTGAAGAACTACGGCGAACAAGCCGGCACCGCGCGTGTCCTCGCGGCCCAGTACGGAAGCGTCTACGGTCGACTACTGGATTTAGCGGAGTCCAGCCGCATTAACGAACACGTGGCCAGGACGGTTATGGCTGAGTTCCAATCGATTAAGGAGAAAAAAGACGCCCTACGTGGACTCGCAAAACACGAACGTCCCAGGGAGTCTCATCCCACACGGAGACAGGGCGTTTCGTAGCCGTCATCGATGATGATGTGCTCCATGCGGATCGGCCATCCGTCACGCGGCGCCCGCTAACGGCTACTCTTCCCAGGCGATTGCGTCACTTCGGCGGTAGGCCCGGTGTCTGTAGCAGACGATCCTCGGCCAAACCGACCACTTGAAGAGACTCGACCGCCAAGACAGCGGGGAGTGCCGAGCCGTAGTGGCGTGCTCGGGTTGGCTGAACAGTAGGTTTGTGTCCGGTGCGGCCTTCGGTTCGCCTCAGCTCCCAGATGGGGCGCTAGACCGACATGCACGTCGACCGAGCATCAAAACTCGTAGGTTGACCGGGGGTTCACTGGGGCGCCCCGAACGCTGGCCTTTGGCGCATGGCGTTTACGGGTCGACGAATACTGCAAGTGCTGCTCGCGATCGCGTCCGCTGTTGGATTCGCATTCGCGTGGTGGGCGTTTCATCGGACGTCGGCCTGGCATGTCCCCGGTGAACGGGGCCGTCTTGTTTTAGAGTCCTGTTGCCCGTGACCTGGGCGGATAGGACGATGGACAATATGGCTGGACGGAAGCGGAACTCTGCGGAAGACATCGTGCGCAAGCTGCGACGCGCAGACGAACTCACCGCGGCGGGCAAGACCCAAGAAGAGATCGCCGGCGAGCTCGATGTCTCGGCGGCGACGTTGTACAACTGGCGCCGCCAGTACGGCGGGATGGACACCGACGCAGCCAAGGAACTCAAGGAGCTGCGCGAGCAGAACAGCCGGCTCAAACGCCTGCTTGCCGACGCCGAGCTGGAGAAGGACGCGTTGAGGGAGGTGGCGCGGGGAAAATTTTAGACCCGGCCGCCAAGCGCCGCGCCGTTGACATGCTCGTCACAACGATGAAGCTGTCGAAACGGTTGGCGTGCAGAGCAGTTGGGCTGCCCCGATCCACCTATGCCCGCACCCCGATGGCGCAGACACCCGCCGATCCGGATGCGGATCTGAGGGCCGCGCTAGGCACCTACGCACGCGAACACCCACTGCACGGGTTTCGGCGCGCGTGGGCGCACCTGAGGCACGACCAGGGCCTATGGGTGAACAAGAAGAAGGTGCACCGGCTGTGGAAAGAAGAGGGTCTGCAGGTCCGGATCTACCACCCCCGCAAACGTGCCGGCGTCAGCTCGATCCCGCAAGTGGAAGCCGATGCACCCAAAGTCGTATGGGCGCTTGACTTTCAGTTCGACTCCACGGTCGACGGGAAGGCCATCAAGATCGCTTCGATGCTCGACGAGCACACCCGGCTGTCGTTGATGAACATCGTGGAGCGCTCGATCACCGCGCAGAGGTTGACCGAGGAGTTGGACAAGGCGTTCGCATTGTGGGGCGGCCCGCCGTTGGTGTTGCGGATGGACAACGGGCCGGAGTTCATTTCTCATGTGCTGCAGCAGTTCTGCGGTGATCGGATCGGTATCTGCTACATCCCACCTGGAACGCCGTGGAACAACGGGCACATTGAATCGTTTAACAACCGACTACGCAAGGAGTGCCTCAACCGCAACCACTGGACGAGTCTCCTCGAAGCGCGGGTGGTGATCGAGGACTTCAAAGACGACCACAACAACCGGCACCGGCACTCATCTCTGAGCTACCTGACTCCGGCCGAGTACGCTGCCCGATGCACACACACACCCACCAGCCATTGGACGGCTGCGAGATCGACTGACATCGAACACATACGGCTCTAGAACAAAGCGGTCCGACTATCGGGGACCTGCCAGGCCGACGTGGCCGCGTGGGCCAGCGGATTTGGGAGTTTTCGCCGCGGCGTTGGCCGCGCTCCACATCGCAATTGACGAGATCAGGCGGCAATCCGCCGAGAAAGTCGAAGCACGGCACAACAACGCCGTCGACGCCGACATTCACGCACAAGCGACTCCACAGTTGCCGCTCAAAACCACCGGGCACCGATTCTGGCACCATTGCGGAGATGGGTGCCTATTTGGGGCCGAGTCTCAACGATCCGTTCGATGAGGCGATTGACGACGCGCTGAGCTCGCTACCGGCCGAACTCCGTGCGGCGATGAGCAACGTCGAGATCGTCGTTGAGGACGAGCCTCCCGACGGCCAGCCGCTGCTCGGCCTGTACCGGGGCGTACCGCTGCCCCGAAGGAGCAGCACGTACAGCGGAGTGCTTCCCGACAAGATCACCATCTTCGGCGGTCCGATCACGCGACTCGCTGCCGGCGACGCCGATCGTCTCCGCCGGGAGATCAACCATGTCGTGCTCCATGAGATTGCGCATCATTTCGGGGTCAGCGACGAGCGGTTGAAAGAGCTCGATCGCTACTGAGGTGCGGCTCATGCTCGGGCTGAATTTTGTCGTTGCCTCCAGGCAGATAGATGACTGCGTGCGGCGGAAATCGTTGCTTGGGAGGATAATTCCACTGCCTTAGGCTGTGTGGGCACCAAAGCCGGCGCGCCCAATGCGCCACTGTGACGTAATTCTGCGCCAGGAGCTGGCCCAGCGTCTCTTTCCATTGATTCTGATTCGGCGCGAGCTTTTGTTGCCGTGTGGGACATATCAATTCGTCACCGTGACGTTTTCGTGGGCGGCCCCGCGAGGGGTGGCGGGTGGACCGCCGCGAGATCGACAGGCGGCCTGCGCTGACCAGCATCTGCATCTCGTCACCTAGCTAGCAACGAAACCATTCATTAAGTGTTTGAGGCTTACTTCAAGCCGCAGCTACGGCCAACGGACGACACGGTTTGCGATGGAAGCGATGGGGTGGCGGCTGCCTATCAGCTGCGGCAATGGCTGTCCGATCCAGGACTAGTTGACAGTAGGGGAGCGCGCTGACCTGGGCGCTCTCAACAAGTCGTGGACTGAGGCGTGGCTATTTGTCCATAACAAACTGAGAGTGGCGGCCGGAATCCAGGACGATGTGAGAGTGCCAGATATCCGGCGCCAGAGGAGAAGGGGACTGCCCCGAGTTCAGCTGACTCGGTGGGTCTTGTCGGGTGCGTAGGTGACGTGTAGTGCGTTTGGTCCGCGGAGGGCGGTACCGACTTGGCTTGTTACCTTGGACATTTCGCGGTGTCGGGGGTCAAGGGTGAGGTCCGGTAATCGACGCAGCAAGGCGCCTAGCGCGGTGACAAGTTCGGACTCGGCGAGCCAGTTGCCGATGCAGCTGTGTGGGCCTTGGCCGAAGGACAGGGTGGGCATCACGTTTCGGGTGATGTCGAAGGCGTCCGGTTCGGGGTAGGTGACGGGGTCGCGGTTGGCGGCGGTGATGGCGAAGATCATCGGGGTGAATGCCGGAATATCGATACCGTGCCAACTCACCGCCTGCGGGCAGGCGCGGGGCAGCAACGCGACGGGCGACTCCCAGCGCATGCCTTCCCATACCGCCGGTTTGAGGTATGCATCAGGGTCGGACAGCAGCAGTTCGAGCTGATCAGGATGGTTGAGCAGTGCCGAGAGTGTGTTTCCTAAGGCCAGCATCGTGGTGTCGGCGCCGAGCGGAAAGAGCATTCGAAGGAAGGTAAGGATTTCGTCGTCGGTGAGCGTGGCGCCGTCGTCGTTGCGTTCGGTGACCAGCATGGAGATCAGGTCATCTCCGGGGTTGCGGCGTCGCTGGGCGATTATCGGAGTCACGTATTCGGTGAATTCGCGAGCGGCTTGTGTAGCCCCATCAGGGTCGAGGGGGTAATGGATCAAGCCTTGGGCCCAGCGGTGAATGTCGGCTTCGTCATTGACTCGCAGACCGAGCATGCGGCTGGTGATCAGCAGTGAGTAGCGATGGGTGAATTCGGCGACTAGATCGGCGGTTCCGCGGTGGGCGAACCGGTCGATGAGTTCGTTGATGACGGGCTTGATGATGGGTTCCAGATACTGCTCGACTCGGCGGCGCCGCAGCGGCGCGGACACGATCGTGCGGTTCGCGCGATGCTCGGCGCCCGTCATACACAGGATTGACCTGCCGAACGTGGCCTCTGTGGTCATGGAGTACACGGCATGTGCAGGGAACGTTTCTTCGTCCTTGAATGCCGCCCGGACCAGCTCGTCGGCCAGCAGCAGCACCCCCGGCACGGTCGCGAACGTGACGATCGCGTATGGCTTGCGTGCTCGTAGTCGGGCCAGGGTGGCATGCAGGTCGGGCTGATCGCCGAACGCGAAGTCGATGCCCTCGACGTCGAGGGGTCCGAGAGTTGTCGTGGTAGCCACTTATTCCTCTGATATGAATAATTGTATAGTAGGATATGACTTTATACACTGACGATAGGTGTTGTGATGTCCGATGACAATGGTGTGACCGAGATTCGTTCGCGGCCAACGATGCGGGTGGTGTCGATCCTGGAGTTGTTAGCGACCCACGGCGGCCGGCTGTCGTCGGCTCAGATCGCTGATGCGTTGACGTTGAATCGTTCGACCACCGGCACGATCCTGATGACGCTGACCGAGCGTGGGTGGCTGATCCGACAGCCCGATCTCACCTATGCGCTGGGGCCGGCGCTGGTGCCGATCAACCAGAGCGTGCGCGAGACATTACGGCTACCCGAGGACATTGATGACGAGTTGCAGCAGCTGGCCCATCGAGTCGGCTATGCATCCGGTCTCACCGCGGTCACCAGCCATCACTTGATCGTTATCGCCCTGATGGGCGATCGCCGCCCGATACCCGCTGGCGTCACTACTGGCACCCGGATGCCGCTAGACCCGCCCGCCGGCGCGGTCACCATCGCCCATGGTGATGCCGCCCGCCAGTCGGACTGGCTACGGCGCGCGAGCCCCGAGACGCGCTCCGAACTCAAACAAACTCTCACTCGCATCCGCGCCGATGGCGCCGGAATGTGGGGCCGCAACGCGAACCTCTCGGTCATCGCGACTATCGCCCCGTTGATCGAAAGCGTTCCCATTAGCCCGGGGAGCGTCGTGTTCAACGACCAACTCATCGCCCTGTACGGATCGCTCGTCGGCTCCGCATACGACCTGCACGAACTATCCCCCGAACCGATGCCCGTCAGCCTGATTACCGCACCCGTTTTCAACATCCACGGTCACGTCCAATGGGAACTGCAAATCGCTCCCTTCAAGCAGGCAACATCACTCGCAGAACGCAGACACCTACTCAACGAAATCAAAACCACCGCAAAACAGCTGAGCCACAAAGCTGGAAACACCGACCACCGCGACTGAACGTCAGGGGCTGTCGCAGTAAGGGTGTAAACGGCCTGATCGGCCCGGGTGTGTCGGGGCCGGAAAGGTCGACTGATGACCGAAACTGTCGTGGCTGTGGAGCCATCGCCGAATTCTGAAGATGAGGCCGCCGGGGCGGCAGCCATTGATGTCCCGGATAGCCGTGCGGTCGACGAGCTCGATGTCGCCCGGGAGTTGGTGCGCCAGGCACGCGAGGCCGGCGTGGCGCTGACCGGTCCGGGCGGCTTGCTCAAGGCGATGAGCAAGACGGTGATCGAGACCGCCCTGGATGAGGAACTGTCCGAGCACCTGGGATATGACCGCCATGATCCCGCTGGTCATGGAAGTGGCGACTCCCGCAATGGAACCCGATCCAAGACGGTACTCACCCATGCGTGTGGACAGATTGAGATCGACGTCCCGCGCGACCGGGCGGGCACCTTCGAGCCGCAGATCGTCAAGAAGCGCCAGAGGCGGCTGACCGATGTCGATGAGGTGGTGCTGTCGCTGTATGCCCGCGGGTTGACCACCGGGGAGATCAGCGCCCATTTCGCCGACATCCACGGTGCGGCGGTCTCCAAGGACACCGCCAGTCGGATCACCGATCGCGTCGTGGAGGAGATGACCGCCTGGCACACCCGCCCCTTGGAGCGCCATTACGCGATTCGACGTACACGTATCCCCCAAGGGCACCAACAATAGCGGTGTCGCTGGCGCCAGGTGCCACCGTTTGCTAAGGACCAGTCGGAAGCTGCGGTCCTCACTGGTCAGTTCGAAGACGCGGTATCCGTAGAGTGCGATCAGGGGATTGGTGAAGTACAGGTCGCCACGCAGGTATAGCAAGGCCAGCAATGCGAGGTAGACCAGCAGACCCCACCGTGCCGCGGTGGGGGCGGTTATCGCTACGAAGAACGGGACCACATAGCTCGCGAAGAATTTAAGCGCTTCGCCTTCGCGCGGTTTCGCTTGATAAATGGTGTACGGCAGCGGATTTCGCTTTGCGGTGACGTAGCGCAGGAAAGCCCAGATCGCTCCGACGCCAATGATTGCCAGCGCGTGGAGCGCGCCACGCACCCTCCACGAGGGCCAAGTCCCCAAGACGGCCATCAGGATGAGCAGCGGCGCGTAGGACGACATCAGCATCGCCGTCCGGACGAGGATGCTGGGCCGAAAATCGGACGCCGCCATATCGCGAGAGTAGAACAGGCATCCGACATCGTCGGTTCATGCGTACATTGGCACTGATGAGTCCGCCGCTTTCCCGCGCCGAGCTACACATTCGGATGCTAAACACTGTTCGTGCACCTCGTACCCCTGCAGCCTGTTCACATCGGACTCGAGTCCGCATATGCCTAGGCAGGCCAGCGAGCAAGAAGGCATTGGTATGGCTGGCCAAAACCGTGTGGCCGCCCAATTTGAGGAGCTCGATTGGGGAGTAGCGGCCAATCCCGACCATGACCTGGGCACAGACCTGTGGCTGATGGCCCGCGACGACCGTCGTTTCGACCTGGGCCTGCTTGTGGGCGCCCAGGTGAAAACCAGCAAGACGAAGTCGGCCACGTCGAAGTACTTCAAACAACCCCAGCGTGACGAGCACGGCAATGTTGTCGGCTGGTGGTACTGGGAGTCCCTCCGCGACGATCACTTCGACTATTGGATCAAGCATTCTGTCCCACACATCGTGGTGTTGCATGACCTCAAATCAGGGAACTCCTATTGGGAGCACGTCACCAGAAAGACGATCGTACGAACCAAATCAGGTACCAAAATCCTTGTGCCGAAAGCGCAAAGGATCAATCGTGCCCACACGGACCGTCTGATAGACGTTGCCGTCAGTCAGCGTGGCATTCAGGGTAGATGGGAAGGCTCCGACTGGTCTGACATCGCCACGCTTGGCCCCGACGAGCTGGCACGATATGCGACATTGACGCCGCGGTTGATCGCGAACCGCCGCAAGCCGCGCACTAGTAGTGATGAAAACCCCTGCGAGGCAATCGCGATGCTCGTTCAGGGCCGCCTCACCGAACTTGACGGATCTCGCGATCTCGCCGCGCAAGTCCCCGGCATCGAGCCGCCACCGTTTCTATCGGCCGAAGAAGCATGTGCCTCCGGACAGTGGGAGTGGAACCTCTACGGCACACTGCATCACTACCTGCACGCGGGAGATCCGGACAGATTCCGGCCACTTGTCGAGGCCGCGCCATTGAACTCTGCGCAGCGCGCGACCGCCGTTGTCGTGTACAGCGCAATGTTGACCGAGTGCGGCAGAATCGCGGAAGCGCTCACGCTCACCAGGAACGAGTTGGCGTGTGCGCCCAAACTTGACCCAGTGAACTACGCATGGATTGAAGTGCAACACGCACGATGCCTACTGGAAGTCGGTCGATATAAGAAGGCTCGGAAGATGGCGATCCACGTGCAGCGAATCCAATCCGCTGCCGCAGCCGATCCGACGGCGATGGCGATCGCCGCGAGCGCCAGTGGCATCTTGTTCCGCGCGAGCGGATGGTTTCCCCGGCGCGGCTCGGGATTTGTATCCGGCAATGACACCGCCGCCGGCTGGTGGCGGAACCAAACGATCGCACTGGGACTCGAAGGCTTCCTGAATGACCGCTTCACCCTCTGGGCTAGCGAAAATAGCCGTCTACCGGACCATTTCAATGACACCTGGCAGGCACTGCGAACTGCAACCCTCCTCAGCGGCCTCGCGGGCGACCACGTTGCTTGGAGGGCCGAGTACGCGCAGCTCGCGCAGTACACACTGCAAGCATTTCCCAGTGGTCAGCTGCGAGACGAGGTCTATGAAGGGTGGCTAACTGACCTTCGGCTCGCCGGGGATGCTGATGGTGTCGAGCTGTGCGTCAAGAAGCTGTTGCTTGCCGGCCCACAGGATGCGGTGCGGCAGGCCTGCGCATCGGTCAAGCTGTGGGATTCGACGCACACCACAGGACTTTCCGATCTTAAGATCGTCGCCGCGGCCGCCGAAGTTCTCGAGCAAGCAACAGCTGACACCTACGTGCAGGAACTCGTTTACATCCTTGTGCACCAACGCCGTTACGCCAAACGAGTACGGCCCACCTTCTCGATCCACACGTATGTATTGCAGACGCTTGACGCGTTGATCCGTAAAGCAGGGGTGTCCTCTACGGGTCGGCGTGTAGTTATTGAATACTTCTTGTCCCTACCGCCCGTCACGGATGCTTCCTGGGCTGACTCCCTGACACGACTTCTCAAGGCGATACCCGACAGTGACTGGACCGCCGAGAATCTCGCCGAGTTGCGGTTGCGCACCAATGACAATTGGGACCTCAAGGACGCAATCATTGGCATCACCGCAGCTATCGGAGACGAAGCGGGCGCTGAACTTCTGGATAGCCTGCAGCAGGGCGAAGTTCGTAACTTGTCGAGTGTTCAAGATATCCGTGCATTGCCGGCGGAGGTGGCTGGCGCGCAGATCGTTTCGCTCGCAGCATCGGTTCACCAAGAGGTTGTCGACGCGCGTGCTGGTACGTTCTATCGAAACCACGGCAGATCCCTTGCCATGTTTAATATTTGGCACCCAGAGGTCAGCAACTGGACACCAATCTACGAGCTGCTAAACGAGCGACGGGTGATACCCGGCAGTGTTATCGACGTAGCCTGCCTCATTCGTGACGCGAGCACGCATATTGCGCCTGAAATTAGGGAGGAGCTGCTTCTACGGTTACAGCATGTCCGAGACCGGCCACCAATCGAATTTGGGGAGTGGCTCAACGCAAGCACGACGCTCCTTACCGTAGTTCGCGAAGCCATCGACGCATTGGCGCCCGGAAGAGTCAGCGACGGTGAGCTGTGGGAGCTCATCGGTGGAAATATCGAACAACGAAGTGCCGCAGCGCGCATCGTTGGAAGACGGCAGGACGTATCACGTCTCGATGTCCTTGCGTGCTTGTCGCACGACGAGTCCAGCGTCGTACGAGCCTCGGCGGCGCGGTGGATAGCCAAATGGCTTGAGAATGGCGAAGTTTCCGACCGGTGCAACGCTCTCTTGGCAGTCTTAGCGACTGCACCGGGCACTGTCATCGCCCGCGCGATCGGGACCGGCTTGCAGTCTGATGCCAGCCGTGCAGCAGCAGGTGATTGGGTGACGACGTTGCCAGGAGTCATCGACAACGGCGACGCCGGCGAATAGGCGCCAGTGCGCCGCGCTCGCCTGCTGTATTAAACGAACATCGCGGTTGACGGTTCGCAGATTCGAAGGCGCAACTTGAATCCTGGCCGTTACCAGTCCAACTCATTCTTGGGCGGTGGCAGCTGGATCGGCGGCCGACGATTCAGGCGTTTCGAAGCCTTCTACGTAGGCGTCGATGCACTGCTGTAGCACCATGAGCGAGGCGGGTGTGACCCCGTCGGGGTCGACATCGTCGACAGTGGTCCATTCGGGCAGAAAGAAGCCACCGGTGCTCAGCTCGAGTTCGATCCAAAAGCGGTGGAGATCCTTGAGGATGGACAGGGCTTCCGCGAAAAGGCCGGTGTCTGGGTCGGCGTCCGCGTCAACCACGTACTTCACGAGCTCGTGGGTGAGCTCGTTTCGGTGGGCGTGAACCGCACTAAGTCGATCAGCCTGTGTTTGGGTCATCGCTTTGCTGTTGACCAGCCAGAGCAGAGAGGCGGTGAATTGTCCCCGTGCCAACGACAGCACTTGGCGGCGGTACTCGTTCTGGTCCTCGGCGCTCATCGCGCCATCGCCGTCAAGGTCAATCCAGTAGAAGTCGCGCACCTTGTCGACCACTGCGTGCCTGATCATTTCGCTGGTGATCTGATACAGGCCGGCGAATGCCATCGTCGCTCGCAGGTTCGCAGGCTGCAGCTTCGCTCGGAGCCGTTGCTCGAAGCCGACCGGATCGTCCTGGTAGCTCACCTGCTCAGTCTGGCTTAGGCGCGGACGCACACGCCATCGAGATTTCGGGGCGCTATTTTGGGCAGTCGGCCAGAGCTTCGTCTTCCGTGTGCCCCGAGGCGGATAGCGGCGTGATTACCGTAGCTTCGCGTCGAAGGCGTACTGTGCAAACAACGCGCCGCCGGATTCGATGGTGATGGTATGGACTCCCGGGCCCGCCAGGTCTACTGAAACGGCGGTGTTTGCGTTCGCGCGGCTGATCGCGTACTGCGCGTCGGGGACACCAACATCGACGGTGCCTACCTTGTGCTTCGCCCCTGCAGGATCGGCTAAGAAGACCTCGAATCCAAGCAGAACGTTCGAGTCGATCGAACCGAACTCGGCCATCAGAACCAGAACTATCGTTGTCGCACAAGGAAAGTGATCAACTAGGTAGCACGTCCAGCCAGCACCGAGGACGTACAGCAAGCCGTTGGCAACATGGCTAGCATCAGCAGGGAAAAGCAGGGGGACACGCAGACCCTTGTCGACGTCCTCCTGTGTTACTGGTCGGCCTTGGAAAACAAGAACGCCGGCGCCCCCGCCACCTGATCCTGGGAATTGCCCCGCCTGACCGGCGAGGTCAATTTTCATTTGGGCTTCGACGGCGGGTTGCAGGTGGGTGATACCCACGATGGTCAGGACACCGCCCGAGCCACCTCCGCCGGCCAGAGTGCCGCCTTCCCCTCCCACTTTGAAGACAGTGTTCCGGAAGTCCATGTGCGTGGCTCCCGCCTCGTACACCGTGTCGGTCCAGATCAGGGCCGTGACTACATCAGAGGGAGCTGCGATCGGGCCGGATGCGCGCCCTCGGGCCTCGTGCGCCCGTTTAGTGTCCAGGAGCCATTCGACGGTATAGGTGGCGACGTTGGCTGCAGCGTCGATCTCCTTGTGGTGATTGCGACACATCAGGATCAGGTTGTCGAACCCGTGGCGCTCGTCGTCGGTTTGTGATTCCAGGTACCTGGGCCCACCGACGTTGTGTGCGCGGATGTGGCACACCTCGCCGATCACGGTTCCAGTTTCGGGACTGACCAGCGGAGTGGGGCAGTCAGGGTAGGCGCACCGGTTCATGGATAGCGCATACAGCTGCTTGACCGTGGGCTCGCGCGGCCGATCAATTGTTGCCACGTGGTAGACCCTAAGGGGCCACGGTGCGTAGCCGATCGCTGGCGCCGCAACGGCCCCCGTCGGTGCACTCAACCAACGGTGCGCGCAACCAATCCGACAACGCTGAGCGGCTTATTGGGGCGGGGTGCCCCGTGGTGATCGTCGGCACCGGTAAGAGCCAGGCCCGCAGGCCGGCAGTGACGATTGAAAGCCAGATCCGAAGGTTGGCACATTCGGGACACCCCGCAGGCTCCAGTGTCGCACTGCTGGCGATCTTCTTCAATGACCTAGTGCCAAGGTTTGTTTGGCGGAGTATCCCGAGCGATGAGTTGCTAGGGGCAGGCGCCGCGTGAGGCGGTCGGTGTCGGGCCAATCGAGCCCGTACGGCTTCTGGCAGCACGCACCGCCACGCGGTGGGGGTGTCACTAGGTGGCGTTGCCTGGCGGTCGGTGTTCGTGCAGTCATCGTGGTCGCTGGTCGCTCGGTTTGCCGACGAGTCAGGTCAGGACCGCGGCTCGTCGGACTGCTGCAGATCTGACACGCAAGGATGGGTAATCGCGGATGAGCGGCAACCAGAATGAGCCGCATGGACCCGCGCATTCCATTGGTCGAGTTCATCGGCGGCCTCGACCAGTACAGCGGCGAACGCCCGGATTTGTGGGGCGTCGAAGGATTGGTTGTCCAGAAGTATCTGTGGAGGATCGACAAGGTCTATCCGGCCGTGGATGTCTTGGATTGCGGCTACGCGCACGTTGATGTTGGCTCCATGGAATTCGCGGTATCGGCCGACGACGACCCGTGTCGGCGGGTTGTCGTACAAGTCCCAGTCGCCGCTGGACACCGCCAGCGGCGGGAGTGGGATATTGGGCATTTCGACGTCGGTCATGGGTTCTCTTTCCGTGGGATTGGTCGATTCGGCTATCGAAGCTGAGGCGTCAGATTGCTTGCCAGTTAGGGGTTTTGAACGTCATGTTCGTGGCCGACGGGCTACGTCGTCGGGCTAGGTATGGATGGCCGAAGGTGGGTCGTCATTTGACCGTTGCCCATCCCGCGGGACTTGCCACGCCTCGTAGTCGTCAATAGACATCAGAACGGCGCCTGGACCGCCAGCCGGTGATGCGATGTGGACAGGTCCCTGGGTGGTGATGACATGGTCGATGAGTTCATCCCAACGGCTTTGTGCCTCTTCGACAGTGAGCGTCATAATCGTGTTGGCTACCGTTTCGGATGTGTCGCGCTGTGTGGTGTGGTCGGCGGTTCCCTCTGATGGCGGCGGGGGTGTGGGTTCGTTGGTTGACATTGTGTTCCCTCCAAATGGGTTGGTGTGGCGAGGGCTGCGGTGCGCGGTGCGCAGGGCGTGCGTCGGTTGGGTTGAGGACGGTGCTAATCAGCGGCGAGCCTCCAGTTCTGTGGTTTCCGAGTCACTTTCGGCTTCAGTCGCCGGTTCGGGCCGTACATCGGTGAGCGCTTGGCGGAAAGGGTCGCCTGCGCCGCTGGGGGTCAGGCCGCCGATGATGGTAGTGGAGAGCAGTTCCACACTGTCGGCGGCGATCGAGGTGGTCATTCGTCCAGCGGCGGTGATTCTGCGGCGCAGTGTCAGAATCAGTTCGGTGAGCGCCACGGCGTTGGGGTAGAGCGCAGCCATTTCCCGTGGCCGTAGCGGCGGGGTTTCTTCGGTGACGCCGAGCAGTCTCCAGCGTCGCTGGATATGGGGGTCGGCCATCACGACGGTCCAGCGACTCCAGGCCATCACGCATTGGATGGCGTCGTCAAAGCAAGCACGCGTGGGTCCGCGACCCCACCCGTTGATGAGGCGTTTGTGGAAGCGGTTGGCGATGGCGATCTCTGGACACGCCGCGATCGAGAACTGTTCGTGGACAGTGCATTTGACGTGATGGGTGCCGATCCATCGGTGGTGTCGGTGACAGATGACGTGCTCGTGGGTGGCGAACACCGAGACGGTCGCGTCGGTGGTGCCTAACCGGGCTGCCTGGCAGTGGCCACAGGGCGCGCGGGTGCTGGCGCGCACTGAGGGTTGGCCGATCAGGTGTGGCCAGGACCGGAGGTGGAAGGGGCTACGCAGTTCGGGCAGCATGGCCACCAGCTGGTGGTCTGAATAGCCGGTAAGCACAGCCAGTTTCATCAGGAACCCAGGTCTTCTCGCCAGTTTCGGCAGCCAGCCGGGGAGCAGGTGGTTTTCTTCGGTCATGCGATACAGGTAGGAGTGCAGTGTTTCCGCGGGCATGGGTTTGACGGGAACGAGTAGCCGTCGGATTCGGCCCTGGTCGGTATCTGGATCGACCGCCAGTGCGGTGCTAGGCGCACTCATCGGTGGTGTCCGCTCCGTCCGCCCAGTTGAGATCCTCATCGCCGACAGAGACGTTTGCCAGCAGATCGAGGGTGATGGCTTCGGTTCCTTCATCGATGGCGTCGGCCGCGGCTTCGGTGATGAGGTCGCTCAGGGACGCGATCGATCCTTCGGTGCGTTCGAACAGGTAGTCCGCGTGGCGTTCCAGAAATCCCGCTTCATGGAGGGGTAGCGGGAGTAGCCGTTCGAAAGCGGCGACCAGCCGGGTGAATTCAGCCATGTCGGCGTCGTCGGACTTGATGTAGTTGCGCAGGTTGACCGGTTGGGTGCGTCGGCGCCACTGTTCTCCGTGCGTGCCGGTGAACAGTGGAGCGGTCGAGAGCGAGATGCCGGCGAAGATCATGGTTGCGTCTAATGTTTCGGCGAAGACTTTGATGTTGTCGGCGACTTCGGCTCCTTGGCGGTGATCGGTGTCGAGGCGCTGGACTTCATCGACGATGACGAATTTGGTGCCGAGGCCTTTGAGTAATCGGGCGAGGTCGGTGAGTCGCTCGTCGGCGTTGCTGCCCCGTAGCTCGCGCGCACCCACCACATCGGCCAGCCTGACCCAGAGTTTGTTGGTGGTGGATGCGGCGGCGATGGTGGTGTACACCACGGGCAGGTAGGCGGTGTCGTTTTCACGTCGGTTCATCTTACGAAGCTCGGCCTCCAGCTTTTTTCCGGCGGCCATCACGCAGGTAGATTTGCCTGCGCGGGGGTCTCCGGAGACGCGAATTCCTCGGCGTGTCACGTACTTTGGTACTCGGGCGGCACGTAGGAGTTTGCGTGACAGGCTCAGAACCCGGTTGAGGTCGCTGGTGGGAAAGACGCGTTCCTCGTTGATGTAGTCGATGCGGCGTTCGTTGTACGCTCTGCGCTCACTGGTGCTGAGGGCGTTGATTTCCTTGATGGTGAGGTTGGGGCGGTGGATGTCCGGGGTGGGCTCGTAGCGGCAGAACTCTTGCCATTCTTCTTTGGTGGTGGGTGTGGGCATGTGGTCACCACCCGTCCGACAAGCGAAGCGGGCGCATCGGGTCCACCGTCGGCCGCGATGTCGCGGGTTCGTTCGGTGGAGGTTGTGGGGGATCGATCGATTGTGCTGCCGGCAACTGGGGCTTGTCGTCTGCTGGTGGCAGTGCGCACAGTTCTTGGCGGACCACGTTGGCGCGGCCAGCGGACAGTTCCGCACGGGTGATGGGCCGGTGGACAGGTTCGGCCGGTCCGCCCATCAGCGTGCGGTGGAGCTGTTCGGCGCGCTGCAGGATGCGTTTGTCGGTGCGTTCCTTTTTGCTCAGTTCGGCGGCGACAGCGTGCAGGATGTCGATGCCGAACGGCGCGGTCACGTATTGGGCCTTCTTCCAGACGCATTCGATCCAGCCGCCGTCGCGTACGACTTCGCGGCCGCAGTCGTCGTAGGTGACGGCCATGTCGCGTACCCAGATCTGCATGAGGTTGTTGGGGTCGTAGCGGACTTCCCATTTGCCGTTCTGTTTGGTGTTGGGGGACTTGGTGCGGCGAAGGTCATGGAACCGCTGCGAGTCGTTGTCGTAGGTCATCCCGAAGAGGTTGACGCCGTAGCGGTTGATGCGTCGAAACTGTAAGGGCTGCATGGATATCCATTCATCGCGTGTCAGTGTGCGGATGGGGCTGGGGGCGGATTGGGAAATGTGGTTGTAAAGGGCGTTGGGGGACAGGCGGGCGCGCGGCGCCAGCCCGATTCGCTCGTCTTTGCGGGGTGTCTTCTGATAGACGGTGGCGATCCATTCGTCGAGCAGTGCTTGCAGGACGGGCAGAGGCCAGACGGCATCGCGTTCGGGGCGTCGGCCGCGGTGGTTGACCGAACGTCCCTTGTAGCCGGGAATCCAGCGCACGAAGTCATCACCGATGGTTTTAAAGGTGCGCTCGACGTGTGGTTTGGCGGTCGGCGTGTATGGCGGCGCGGTTCGATCGTCGATACCCAAGGTGTCGAGGGCACGTTCAAAGGTCTTGGACACGAAGATTTTTCCTCGGTCGAAGACGACACCCCGCACATTGATAACCGGTTTGGTGGTCAGGCTATCGTTCAGCTCCGTTTCGGACACCATCTCCTTGGGCAGGTACTGGCGGGCCATCGCCATGTTCGCCTGCCAGCCCGGCAACATTGACAGGGGAACAAGGGACCGAATGATCAGTTCGATGATGTCAACAGTCTTGGATGCATTGACCCGAAGGATCGCAGCCGTGATCGTTCCCGTAGCCACGTCGACCGCGACGGCCAGGTCGACTTTCTGCGTTGTCCCATCGGGCATGATCACCATCGCATCCAGCGGCGTGGTGTCGATCTGGACTTCCTCACCCGGATACAGCGCCACAACCGAGCTGAACGCACGGTCGGGACTGTTCGCATGACTGCGGCGCGATGTGGCATCTCCGGTGGTGTGCTCACCACGATCAAGCCGTTTCAGCAGGGTGTACATGGAGGACCGGCATGGCACCTGAGCTCCCTCATCCTTGAGTCGATGCGTGGCGATCTCAATGACTTGTTGCTTTGTCGGAGTCGACTTTTCAGTGAACCCCACGGCGACAGCGCGCAGCGTCACCGCCACTTTTTGGTCAATTCCCGACAGGCGGACATGACCGGGCATGCCGCGTTGGTCGGCGCAGCCGAACACACCGCGGTCGTTGAACCCTTTCCATTTGCGCCACATCGTCGACATCGACACGGTGCAGCCGCTGCGCGTCAGCTCGTCACGCTTGGCCGCCAGCCGTTCTTCGACGGTGGTGGTTGGTTCCTGAACATTGACCATGCCCCGGTCACGTAGGGGATAGCCGTGTTTGACCTCGAACATGTGCTCATACCAGAACTCGGCTTCACGGCGCCGCTGTGGTGTGGCCAGGTCCAAGAGGCGCTGTTCGGCAACACTTGGTCCTCGCAAGCCTGGTCCGACGTAGCTGTCGTCGGCCATCACCGCAGCCGCGGGCTCATTGCGCTCCGTGCCGTCGTCGAGACATTTGAGGGCCAGCATGATCCCGTCGAAGTCGACGATCTGCCATGTCTGAGAACGGTATTCGATGACATCACCGACGTGAGGAGCAGTCATCGGTACACCTCGCTGTTCCACGCGAGCGGGTGAGTCAAATCGACACGGAGCTGGCCGAACCACACCATGTGGTAGATGCCGCAGAGTCCCGTGGCGTCATCGATCCCCGTTGCGCCGCACACCGCGTCCAGAAGATCGGCGAGCCGCGTCTGCCCGTTGTCTGCTGCTGACAGCGCGGTCATCGCCACCTGTGCATCGGCGGAATCGAAGGCGAAATGCGGTCGGTTGTAGCCGGCCAGCAGCCGCAAGTTCCGGTCTACGACGGGGTCTATTGTGGTGAATTCCTCATATCTCCAACCTAATTCGTCACATACCTCGCGCGTCCTGGCGTGTTGGATTCGGTCTTCATCTGTGAAGCGCTGCTGCGGTTTCACATCCACAACCAGGGCCGATCCATCCCTGCAGCGGCCAAAATAGTCCGGCGCATGCCGTTGCGGTCCGGATTCCTTCGCCCAGAGCAGCCAGAGTGGATTAGAGCTGACCTGAACGACGTCGCCGCGGAAGTCGAGAACCCGCAGTGCGGTCTTCTCAAAGAGCGATTCGTGGTTCACCCGGGAGTGTGAGCGCGAAAACCAGTACCGCCCCTGATGAGCACGCCGGCCACGGTACGCAGGGAAGCGGCGAATCGGGGCTGCCGTCTCAAACGGCAAGTGCGCCAGTGCCGTTGTGATGCGTCGACGCACCCGCTTGCCGGTCGCCGGGTCGATGAATAGGGCCATCGTGTACGGGGCGTCGTTGACGGGAGCCCGCTCCGTAGTCCCTGATCCTGCCGATTGGGTCATCGCGACCGCCAGTTGGATCGCGTTATAGGGGTGCACGCTGCGGACACGCCCTGTGATCGACGCTTGACAAGCTGCGCCGGGCACGCTGAGATAGACAAGTCTCCTCCTCGGAGGTGTGGTCAGAAATTGAAGTGCGGCTCAGCGCCGCGCCGAAAGAGCCAGGTGCCAGCCTGGGGATTCCAAAACAGCCGGGTCGCAACCCCGGCTTTTTTGGTGTTCGGCATCATGAAGTTCCCAGCGGCCTCACGTGCTGGGCAGACGTGACTGAACTGTCGATTGGCCTCCGAAGCTGACTATGAACAAATGCCCGCACGGTTGTGCGTGCCCTGCACCTCGCATCGTGGTGAACGTTCCTCACTAGCCGATGGAGAGCCCGATCAGTTCAGCACAGCACGAACATTTCGACAAGATCCCCAGCAACGTCCCATCGCAACTGCGCAGACGGCGCGACGCAACACTGGGGACATCCACGTCTCTGTGGTCGCCCACGGATTTGATGGTCAAGCCAGATACAACCTGAGCATGAGTACTATTGCCCAACAGGATAAGTGCGCATGCCCTTCACAAAGCGCTGGTAGTATCGAATCGGATCACGGCAACCGCGGCCGCGACTTCTGCATCATGCCGCGCGCCGTCAGGGCCGGGTCACACGGCGTCTCCAGCAAACATTGCGACTTCGAGTCAGGCCAACAGCAATTCAATTTGCATGTCGCACATAGGGGCCCGGCGGTATACGGTGGCCGCCGAGGCAGTTCCATACAAGATGTCCCAAGCAGCCAACCGCACGCCTTCGCCAAAGGGATCAGGGGTCGCGCACAGCATTGTTATACGTAGTGCGACTGGATGTTTCACACCGGCGGACACCTACGACCCGCCTAGTGCGTAGATCGTCAGCGACCGCAGAAGTTCAAGAATCCCATTCGCGCATGCGTCGACCGTTTTGGCCGACGCCGGACTCCATACGTCCTATACGCCGCGCGTCAAGTTCAGCGGCCTGTCCTACTGCGCAGCCCGTGTGCGAGCAGGCAAACAACATGCTCGAAATTGGCCGTCGGCGGTCTCCACATCTTCCTTGGATAATTAGCGCCGGTTGACCTCCTAAACCATTGTTAGGCTCGAACATTCGGCGTCCCGAATCATCGCTGAAATCATGATCAATGGCGGCCGGTCGTCGATGCATACGTGATCCGACCCCGATCCGCCGGCGGCCCGGCCAGGCGGACTGCTGATGGACGGGGAGTACTTGGCGACGTGGTGATTTCCTTTCGGCGGCAAGCAGTTCGGGTCTTCATTCGACCCGACTTGCGATTCGGCGTGGTTCAGCGGGCAAGCCCTAGTGAGTTAGCCGCGAGACCCGCCAGCGGGGGTCGCTTATAGCGATCGGTGCGCCGCGCGTCGGGATTGGTACGGCCGATGTCGGCGAGGATGCGTTCGGCGCATTCCATTGTGCTGTCGGCGGCGAGTTCGGTGCCGATACCGCGCCCACCGGCACTGTCGCCGGTGAGGTAGAGCCCGCGCACCGGCGTTGCAACCGACGGGCGGTTCTTGCCGACCTGGTCCGGGGTTTGCGCGGCCGAGATCACCGGGCCGTACTCCTTGCCGAGCCAGTGCTCCATCCAGTGCTTGCTGGTGCGGTCGATGAACACGGTGTGCTTGTCGAGCCTGGGGAGAACCGAGCGTGCGGTGTCGAGGGCGACGTCTTCCCACTTGCTGGGGTCGTCGGCGAGCTTCACGCCACGTACCGCGCCGTCATCGACGAGGATCTTCTCCACTCCGGCACGGGTGTGCACCTTCGCGCCATTGGCTTCGGCGAGCCGGGCGTATGTCGTCGGGATCGTCTTCGAACCGCCGCGCGGGTAGCCGAGCGAGTTGTCGCGCATCATCCGCTGGAAGCAGTAGATCGCCTCACCTGCCGATGTCTCGGCCGTCGGGATCACGAAGAACAACGTCAGCAGATAGTTCAGCACGCCGACCAGCCGCGGGTTGCCGCTGAATTGTGCGGTGTAATCGGTCACCGAACGGTCCAGCCACGTCGCCATCTTCGCGTCGCTCATCGTCATCAGATCGGTCATCATCCGAACGCCGGCGAGCATGTCACGTGGTCCCAAGTTCATCGCCCGAGCCATGGCCGTACCCATCATCGGCCAGCGATAGACCTGCGACGGGAACGGAATCCGCTCGATACCACCGCTGCCGTCGCGGGCCGGGTACCGGAACTCGGCGATGTTCTTGTTCTGCAGAAACTCGAGCGCACCGTCGTGACCGGTGCGTCGCAAGACCGCGCCGAATGGACCCTTCGACCCGCGGCTGAACACGTGCGTACTGAAGTCGATGTGGAAGCCCTGCTTCTCGTAGCCAGCACACGTGCCACCGAGATGGACGTTCTTCTCCAGCAATGTCACCGGCAGCCCGACATGGGACAGCAGCAGGCTCGACGCCGAGCCGCCGATCCCGGATCCGATGACGACCACCCGTGGCGGTTCTTGCAGTGCAGGCACCGTCGCCTCCTTGGACTCGTAAGTGACAACAGGGTGCCGCACTTTGTCGATTTTGACAACAAAGTGCGGCACAATACGGTGATGGTCACCGCGAAACGTGCGTACGCCGGGGTATCCGCCGAGGAGCGGCGCGCGCAGCGCTGCGCGGCGCTGCTCGGTGCTGCTTTGGAAATCGCCGGCAACCGCGGGTTCGCCAAGCTCACGGTTCGGGCTGTGTGTAGGGAATCCGGGCTGACCGAGCGCTACTTCTACGAGAACTTCCCCGACATGGACGCGCTGGTCAACGCTGTGTTCGACGATATGGTGACCGATCTGTCGGCCCGCATTCTCGACGGCGTTGCGGCCGCGCCGAAGCAGACGCGAGCCAAGATGCGTGCCGGTGTGGCCGCGGCGGTCGTGACGTTGACCGACGACCCGCGCCGGCTGCGGATGTTCACCGAAGCTGAGTTCAACCCAGTCCTCGCGGCGCGGCGCAGCGAACTGGTCTCTGACTTCGCGGCGGTCGTGCTTTCAGTGCGTCGGCAACACTACGGACCTGACGCGATCCTGCGGATGGGTCCGCGGGGGCGGTTCGCTGCGATGCACGTGGTTGGCGGGCTGTACGAGACGATGATCGGCTGGACTCGCGGCGACCTCGCCGTCAGCCGTGAAGAACTGATCGAACTCGCCACCGACATGCTCGCCGTTGTCGGTGACTACCTCGAAAGAGGTAATACGGGACCGTAGTCGCCGCGGACGCCTGTGCCGCGTCAGCAGTCGGATTCGGTGTACCAGTGAGCGGGTTGAGAGCGAAGCGGTTGACGGCTTCAAGCGACGCGCGCATGTCTGCCGAAGCGAATCCTGTTCGGTGACTTACGATTCGGAGATACCTCCCACATCCGCGGTGTCGTCGAGCAGGGTGCGTTTGAGGACCTTGCCGGTGGGGTTGCGGGGCAGTGTGCCGACGAAAACGACGTCGCGGGGCACCTTGTAGCGGGCGAGGTTGGATTTGACGTAGTCGCGGATGACGTCGTCGGTCAGCGAACGGCCGTCGTGGACGACCACGAAGGCGCGAATGCGCTGTCCGTACTGCTCGTCGGGAACGCCGAGGCAGGCGGCCTCGCGGATCGCTGGGTGACCCGACAGCAGATCTTCGATTTCGCCTGGGAACACGTTCTCGCCGCCGGAGACGATCATGTCGTCGTCGCGGCCGTCGATGAAAAGTCTTCCAGCGGAATCGAAGTGGCCGACATCGCCAGAGGCCATGAGCCCGTTGACGAGTTGTTTATGTCCGCCGCCGGTGTAGCCCTC
>JARLGR010000034.1 GCA_031292665.1 Mycobacterium sp.
CCGGATAGTCTTTAGAAGCTGTGAGGAGGACGCATGGCGGGGGAGTTACCTCCTAACGTGGGTGAGGGGTCGACGACCCGCCCACCGACCGAGGCGTGGGCGCCGAGCTTTCCCACAAAACCAACGCCGCGTTCCGGTAGTGGGCGAGCCATCGGCGTAACCGCTCTCGTCTTGGCTGCGATCGCCGTTGTGCTGGCCGCTGTTGCTCTGATCGCGGTCCTTACGCATGCCACTCACACGGCTTCGCCAGCGACTGCTGCCGTCCCTACCTACACTCCCGCCGAGACCGCGGCGGCGAAACGCCAGCTGTGCGACACGTACAGACTTGCAGCGCGCGATGTTGAGGTTGATACCGGCGGCAATGATCGAGCGCTGGCACGTATCGCGACCACGAATGGCGCCGTTATGCTTGACAACGCAGCGGCTAATCTAGCCCTCGATGCCAAACACCGCGATGCGGCGCGCGCTTTAGCAGCGTCATACGGGACGCTCACCGCTATGGGCAGCAACGTAGTTGCGACGGATTCGCAATATCAGGCCGCGCTCGATGACATCACAGCCAAAGACGCCGTAATGAAAAGTCTGTGTGCGAATGGCGGCAGCTGACCTACCGCCCGGAAAATGGTCGATGTTTCTGGTTGGGCCGTGGTGGCCACCGCCGTCGACTACGGCCCGAGGCCTTGCAGCGTATTGGGATCAGGCGCGCTTACAGCAAGAACAGTACGCTCAGGATCTCCGTAAGCAACGGACTTTAGTTGCAGCAGACAATTGTGGCCGTACAGCTGACGATCTAATCCTTCACTTTCATGAGGGCGAACAGTTTCACTTAGATCTTGCCGAGAAATATCAAACGAAGGCCAAAGCCTTTAACTCGAGCGCTGACGCCATTGATCTCCTACGGAGTCAATTGACAGCCATAGCAGAAGATGGCAATCAAAGAATCGATGAGACCCTTGCTGCGCCAGAACCACCCGAAGCGAAGTTACCTGCGATCCACCTTGTCCAAATGGCTTGCAACGCCGCCGCGGCGAATGCGAGCTGCGCGGCTGTCAACACCATTGTCTCGGGCACGCAAGACGTCCTTCGCAGTGAAGGCATCTACGCCAGTGCCCGAACATGGATGCATGACCACGGTTTCGACACTAACGACGCTTCAGCGCCGCCACCGATCAGTAAAGATGATCAAAGTTCGGCGCCAGCCCACTCAGGCGGCCGCAGTGCAGCTGACGCAGGGGGTGGTACTCCCGGAAAGATGCAGGATGCCGATGTGCAAGCTCCGCCGCATCCCTCAGTGGTTCACGCATCCGGACGCTTGGTCGGGGGCGCCCCTAGTGAAAGCTCTGGGATCGACGGCCCGCTATCGCCCGCTTCGGTGGTCCATGGCGATGGGCGTGCGTTTGCGGCTCCTGTCCCAGGCGTCCCATCGCCCGGTACCGGTGTGCCGATGCCCGGCAGTGGTGCACCAATAGCGCCCGGAATGCCCGCGATGCCAAGCGGGCCAATGGCACCCGCGGCCACCGGCCACGGCCTCTCAGCCGGACCGCTGGGCCAATCGCTCATGACCGGGATGGCGACGGGGCAACCGGTAGCTGGCCCTGCGCAATCCTTGTCGCAGGGGGCAATGAACGCGATGGGGCAGGGGGCGCCTCCGGCCCCGCAGGTTGCTCCACCGATGGCGGCGGCGCCGGTCATGCCGGCCGCGGCTGTGTCGGGCGGCGAGGCGCTCGGCCCGGCACACGCTCCCGTGGACGCGGCGGTTCCTGCCCCCAGCGCCCCGACCGGCAGTGCAGTCGCGCCGGTAGCCCCCGTCATGACCGGCGGTTCGTGGTCGGCGCCCCCGGCACCGGTGGTTAGTGCGCCGGCGTTGGCCGTCGGCCCGTTGCCCGCCTACGGTTCTGATCTGCGCCCGCCGGTTGTCACCCCGCCGGTGGTTCCCTCGGTTCCGGCGGCACCGGTCTCGGGCGCGCCGGTCGCACCCTCCGCACCATCGTTTCCGTCGGCGGGCGGTCCGTTGGTTTCGCCGGTCGACCGGGTGGCCGCAACCGCGGCGGGGCAAGCCGGCACGAGTTCGTCGGCAATGCCCGGAGCGTCGGCGCTATCCGCGACAACGGGCGCCACTGCCGGTGCGGTATCCACCAGGGCAGCGGAACAGCAACGGCTACAGCGGCTTGTGGACGCGGTGGCCCGCCAGGAGCCGCGACTGTCGTGGGCGGCCGGGCTACGGGACGACGGCACCACCAGTCTGCTGGTCACTGACCTCGCCGGCGGCTGGATTCCGCCGCACGTGCGACTGCCGGCCCACGTGACGCTGCTCGAGCCGGCGGCACGGCGTAGGGATGCCAGCGTGATCGACCTGCTCGGCGCTGTCGTGATCGCCGCCGCTCACCAGCCCCATGCCTACATCGCCGAGCCCGGCCCGGAGGCTCCCGCGCTGACCGGCGACCGGGCGGCCCGCTCCACCGCCCCCAAAGTCGACGAGCTGGGGCCGACTTTGGTGGAAGCCGTGCGCCGCCGTGACGGGCTGCCACGGATAGCGCAGGCGCTCGCGGCCCCGGCCGTGCGAAAGACGGGCGTGCTCGAAAACGAAGCCGAGCTCTTGCGCGAACGCATTGCGGAGATCCAGCACTCGGCTCTGAGTGGCTACCCCCATCACAACCCGGCCGCTATCAGCGACTGCATGCTGCTCGCGGCGATCGAGGCCCTGATCGACGAGCACGTGTACCTCGCGCACTATCACTTGGCCTGGTTTGACGTAACGAGTTTGATCGGTGGGTAACCGGGAGCATCCAAGTTTGACGTGAATACCGGTGACGACCTGTGGCTGACAGAATGGTTATTCAGTGGTGTGGCGCGCCAGGGCGGGTTGGATTGGACGGGTGGCGGAGGTGAGATCTTGAGTTTCATCCGGGTGGATTCAGCGACCTATGGCGGCGTGGCGCAAGCGCCTCCACCCCCACCCATAGTGCCGACTGGGATGCCCTCACCCGATCCCTCGCCGGTCGGTGGCGCTCTCGGGGGACTCAACGCCGCCAGCAATCTGGGCGTCCCCGGTGACATGGCGGGCAGCACTGAGGGCGATCTCGACCGTCGGGCGCGTGCCGCCGATGCCGCGGCGAAGTTTCCGGCCAATGAGGCCGACGCGGCGCAACAGTTCCAGGCCGTGGGCGCGCAGGATTCAACCCAAATGGTCCAGCAGTTGGTCTCGGGCATCACTGGCGCGCTCGGGGGCGCGGTCGGCGGCATCCTGGGCCCGCTGACGCAGCTACCGCAGCAGGCGATGCAAGCAGGCCAGGGCGCCATGCAGCCGCTGATGAGTGCGCTCCAGGGCGCCCACGGCGCCGCGGCGACGGAGGCCGCAGAAGGCTCGAGTCTGGCCGACGGTCTCGGCGGCGAGCCCGTCGGTGGCGTCGGCGGAGGTGGCACTGGCCTCGGCTCCGGTGGCGGGGGCGGGGGTGGCACAACCCCGGCCGGCTACATGGGTCCGCCGCCGGTGCCGACGTCGTCGCCCCCGACCACTCCTGCGGGGGCGTCGGCGAAACCGGTGACGATGACCCCCACTGGCGGCACTTTGCCCATGTCCGGCCAGTCGGGGATGACCGGCATGCCGATGATGCCGCCGGGCGCGATGGGCGGCCACGGCGAAGGGGGAAGTAAGGACAAGCCGGCGGAGAAGCGGGTGACGGCCCCGGGTGTGCCCAACGGCCAGCCGGTTAAAGGCCGATTGACCATTCCGCCCAGCGCTCCACCGGCCGCTAAGCCCGGTGAGGGCAAGCCGACCGTGGTCACCAACAGGCCTGCGCGGCGAATCGTCATCATGCCCACGGACGAAGAGGCGAAGGAATAGCCTGCACGCCGCGAATCGGACGGCGCCGTACCCGTCAAGCCGGCACCAATGGTGAGTGGCTGAGCCGGACCCCACGGCAGTAATGTCGGTACGCGAATGCGACCGGGCGGTCGCCTAACGCTTGCACAGTTGCGAATAAGCGGGATCTGTCGTTTCGTGCAGGCATATTGAATGCTTCGGGATGAGGCATTCGCGCGATGGGGAGTATGGAGTGGACGCGTTATTTGTTGACGCACGCGGATCGCGGCGGGGGCTGCGTTGGCTGACCCGCTGCTGACGCAGGCGCTGGCGGCGTTGTCACGCAGCCACGGGCTGTTCGCCGGCGGCGTCAGCGGAGACCACATCCGGGATGCGCCGGCGCAGGCCCACGCGCGAGCCGACCGGCTAGCCCGGGCAACGCGTGCCGGGGGACTGTCCGCTGCAACGATGCGGCCACTGCCAGGACTGCACCGGATAGCCGACAACGATCGGGCGCTGGCTCAGGTGATAGCGGTGGCCCGGGTCGATCACGCCCAAGCAAACACGGCAACCGGGGCGGTGCTACGAGCCGCCAAGGCCGATACGGCGCCAGCCGCCGACACGCCGATCGGTCGGCGCGAGGCCATAGCCCGGATGGCGGCGCGGCTGCGCGCTCAGCACGGGCACATCGCGCTGACGCGGTCGCGGGCACGGCTATTAGCGCTGCGGATGCGGCGGCTGCGGTACGACCAGAAGCGGGCAGCCAGCCATACCGGACGCGCCGCCGTCTTGGCTGCGATCCGTAAAGCCCTGACCATCAAGGGAATCCACGACCCGGCGGCGCGGACCCGCTGGGAACGTGGGATGGATCTGGTGGCTCGCCGCGAGTCGGATTACAACGCCGGCGCGGTCAACGGCGGGGATGGGAATGCGGCACGGGGCACGCCCAGCAAGGGAGCCTGGCAGTTCATCGCGCCGACGTTCGCCGCGTACCACGAGCCCGGAACCTCGCACAATATCCACGATCTGGTGGCGCAGGCGTGCGCGTTCATCAACTATGCGCGGGGCCGTTATGGGGTTGCCGCCGATGCGTCGAATCTGGCCGATCGGATTCAGCAGGCCGATCCGCGCCGATCACCTAAGGGGTATTGAGAATGCCGCTGAGTTTGTCTAATCGCGATCAGAACTCCGGGCATCTGTTCTACAACCGGCGCCTGCGGGCGGCGACGACCCGCTACTCGGTGCGAATGAAACACGACGACCGCAAGCAGACCGCCGCGCTCATCTTGTCGATGGTGCTGGTGGCCATCGCCGGGGGATGGATGATGCTGCTGAATGTGCTCAAACCGACTGGCGTAGTTGGTGATTCGGCCATCATCGGCGACCGTGACTCCGGAGCCGTCTACGCGCGTATCGACGGCCGGCTGTATCCGGCGCTGAATCTGACGTCGGCGCGGCTGGCGACGGGCACCGCGGGACAGCCCACGTGGGTCAAGCCCGCCGAGATCGCCAAGTATCCGACCGGGCCGCTGGTCGGCATTCCGGGGGCTCCCGCGGCTATGCCCGTGAACCGCGGCGCCCCCTCGGCGTGGGCAGTGTGCGACACGGCGGGCCGTCCGCGCAGCGGCGACAAGCCGGTGGTGACCTCGATCGCGGGCCAACTCACCGGCGGCGTCCGCGCGGCGCCTGTGCGCGACGACGGGGGTCTGCTCGTCACGTTCGACGGCAACACGTACGTGATCTGGAGCGGTAAACGGTCCCAGATCGATCCGACCAACCGAGTCGTCACATTGAGCCTGGGCCTCGACCCCGGAGTGACGTCCCCCGTGGAAGTTTCGCGCGCGCTCTTCGACGGGCTGCCCGCGACCGAACCGCTGCGCGTTCCGCAGGTACCGCAGGCCGGGACCCCGTCCAGGTGGGTCCCCGGGTCGCAGGTGGGTGCGGTGCTACAGGCGCAGACCGCGGGCGGGGGCAGCCAGTTCTATGTGCTCTTGCCCGATGGCATGCAGAAGATCACGAGTTTCGTGGCCGACCTGCTGCGCAGCGCCAATTCCTACGGCTCGACGGCGCCTCGGTCAGTGACTCCCGATGTGTTGGTCAATATCCCCGAGGTCAACTCACTGGCGCTCGACTACTACCCGACCGGGCGGCTGAACTTCGTTGACACCGCTGCCAATCCGACCACCTGCGTCGGCTGGGAGAAGTGGTCGACGGACCCGCAGGCCCGCATCGCCGTCTACAACGGACGGGGGCTTCCGGTGCCGCCGTCCATGGACAACCGGATCGTGCGGCTGGTCCGCGACGACCGCGACCCGGCGTCGGTGGTCGCCACCCAGGTGCTGATGTTGCCGGGGGCGGCGAACTTCGTGACATCGACCAGCGGCGTGGTCACCGCCGACTCCCGCGAATCGCTGTTCTGGATTTCCGACAACGGGGTGCGATTCGGGATCGCCGCCGACGACTCGACGCCGCGCGCGCTCGGGCTGGACCCCGCATCGGCGGTGCAGGCACCGTGGCCGTTACTGCGGACCTTCGCCGCAGGACCGGCACTATCGCAGCAGGCGGCCCTGGTGGCACGTGACACCGTGCCGACACTCGGTCAGGCGGCCGTGATGACGACATCAGCGAAAGCTGGAGGCTAGAAGATGTCCAAGAGAGCGTTTCCGATCAGCCGCTTCAAGATCGAGCCGCCGAAACCTGTTCGCGTGGCGCCCAATGCGCCGATAGCCCTCCCGGAACGTGAGCCGCGCAACATCTGGGTGATGATCGGCGTGCCCGCCCTGATCGTGGCGCTGGTCGGCACCATCGTCATGCTCTACGTCTCGGGTGTGCGCAGCCTGTCCACCGGCTTCTTCCCGCTGATGGGCATCGGCGCCTTCAGCATGCTCGCGTTTTCCGGGCGGTTCGGCCGGGCGCGCAAGATCACCTGGGGTGAGATGGAGCGGGGTCGGCGCCGCTACCTCCGCGACCTCGATGTCAATCGCGACGAGATCCAGAAGGCCGCCTGTGCTCAGCGTGAATGGCAGCATTCGGTGCACTCCGACCCGCGCGGGCTGGGAGCCATCATCGGCGGCCCGCGAATGTGGGAACGCGGCCGCGGCGAAGTGGATTTTCTGGAGGTTCGGGTAGGCACGGGCGTGCAGCACGCGCCCGACTCGGTGCTGTCCGTGACGTGGCCCGACATTGCCTCCGATGAGGAACTCGAGCCCGTCACCGGCCAGGCCTTGCGCGATTTCATCCTGGAACAGCGCAAGATTCGCGATATCGCCAAGGTGGTAAACCTGCGCTCGGCACCGGGGTTCAGTTTCGTGGGTGAGGACCTGGACCGGCTGCGGTCGCTGCTCCGGTCGGTGTTGTGTTCGCTGGCGGTGTTCCACAACCCCCGCGACGTGAAGTTGATGGTCGTCACCCGCAACCCCGAGGCGTGGTCGTGGATGGTGTGGCTGCCGCACAACCTGCACGACGAGCTGTTCGACGCGTGTGGCTGGCGCCGGCTGGTATTCGTGACGCCCGAGGAGCTGGAGGAGGCGCTGGGCGCCGAGCTGCACATGAAGGGCAAGCGCGGGGCGTGGACCCCGATGGCTTTGGCCACCCCGACCGCAATGGGCTCGGCGCTGGAGACCGGGCAGGGCGCCGACACGGTGGATCTAGGGCCTCATTTGGTGATCGTCGATGACAACACCGGCAGTCCCGACGCGTGGGAGAGCGTCGTCGGGCAAGTCGGAAAGGCGGGAATCACGTTGTTGCGCATCGCCTCTCGGGTCGGGACTGGAGTCGGATTCGGCGAGGACCAGGTTTTCGAGATGGCGGAGCGGCACGCCGCCCCAAGCGCCTCCGTGAACGGGAATGGCCGCCGGAACGGCGTCGACATCGACGGCGAGGACGGGCGTCCGGCTCCGCTGCTGCGGGTGCGCGGCAAATTCTTCGCGCACGCCGACCAGCTGTCCATCCACCGCGCCTACCGCTACGCGCGGGCGATGGCGCGATGGTCACCCACCAGCCGCAGCGAGATCGCCGATTCGGCCAGCGGCGCAGCCGAACTGCTGCGGGCGCTGGGCATCAGTGACCCGCGCGAATTGGATGTCGAGCGGCTGTGGGCAGAGCGGCGTGGGCGCGGGGACGAGCGGTGGTGTGAGATCCCGGTCGGCGCCAAGCCGAACGGCGAGCTGCAGAACGTCATCGTCCGCGCGAAAGACTTCGGCGGTTTCGGATTTCACTCGGTGGTCATCGGCACCAGCGGGTCGGGAAAGTCGGAGCTCTTCCTGTCATTGGTGTACGGGATCGCGCTGACACACTCACCGGAGGCGTTTAACGTCATCTTCGTCGACATGAAGTTCGAGTCCGCGGCGCAGGACATCCTGGGTATCCCCCACGTGGTGGCGGCGCTGTCGAACATCGGCAAGGACGAGCGCCATCTCGCCGAGCGCATGCGCCGCGTCATCGACGGCGAAATCAAGCAGCGCTACGAACTCTTCACCTCGGTGGGAGCGCGTGACGCCAACGACTACGAAGAGATCCGGCTTGCCGGGCGTGATCTGCCCCCCGTGCCGGTGTTGCTTGTCATCGTCGACGAATACCTGGAACTGTTCGCCAACCACGAGAAGTGGATCAATCTCATCATCCACATCGGGCAGGAGGGCCGCGGCGCTAACGTCTTCTTCATGCTGGGCGGGCAGCGCCTGGACCTGTCATCGTTACAAAAGGTCAAGTCCAACATCGCGTTTCGAATCGCCCTTCGCGCCGAGTCCGGCGATGACAGCCGTGAGGTGATCGGTTCGGACGCCGCCTACCACCTGCCGTCGAAAGAGAACGGGTTCGCGCTGCTCAAGGTCGGACCACGTGATCTTGAACCGTTCCGCTGCTTCTACCTGTCGGCACCGTTCGTGGTACCGAAGACGACGGAAGTGGCGACCACCGTCGACATGACGTTGACCAAGCCCCGGCTGTACAACTGGCAGTACCAGCCGCTGGACGCGGCCGACGCCGCGGCATTGGAGGCAGCCGCCGCCGTCGACGCCCAACCCGACGAATTCCTCTACCACGAAGACGGTTTCAAGAAGAAAAAGATCGTCGACGTGTTGCGCGAGTCGCTGCACGACGTGCCGCACCGATCGCCGCGCCGGCCGTGGCTGGAGCCGCTGGAGACGCCGGAGCCCGTCGACACCCTTGTCGCCGGGTGGCGGGGCAAGGCGTGGCACGTCGATTACGGCCGTAACCCGGGGCTGATGTTCCCGGTGGGCGTGATGGACGTTCCCGAGGAGTCCAGGCAGGTTGTGCATGCGGTCGACGCGCTGCGCAGCAACATCATCGTGGTGGGTGCCAAGCAGCGCGGCAAGACCACCACCTTGATGACGCTGATGTGCTCGGCGGCAACGATGTACAGCCCGGCGCGGGTGACGTTCTTCTGCATCGGTGGGGCGACGCTGGCGCAGGTGGAATCGCTGCCGCACGTCACCGACATCGTGTCACCGAAGGACCACGAGGGCGCCGAGCGCATCCTGAGCACGATGGACGCATTGATCGATGCGCGAGAAGACTCGTTTCGGCGACTCCGGATCGATCTCGACGGCTTTCGCGAGCGGCGGTTCGGGGTGGGCAGCGACGGGCTGGGCGGTACCGATCCCAATGACCCGTTCGGGGATGTCTTCGTGGTCGTCGATGATTACGACGACCTCTATTCCAAGGACACGGTGCTGGGTGATCGCATCATCTCGTTGAGCAGCCGCGGCCCCGAGTACGGGGTGCACGTCATCTGCAGTGCTGGCGGCTGGATTCACGGGCAACGGCAAAGCCTGCTGCAGAACGCGACTGCGCGAATCCAATTACGGCTGGCGGACCCCGGCGAAAGCCAGATGGGGCACTCGTCCATCGAGTCACGCGAGGCGGCGCGGCGGACGTTGAACCGTCCGGGCTTCGGTTTGACGGACAGCCTGCACGAGTTGCTGGTCGGAGTTCCAGCGTTGGCCGATCCCGCCACCGGCGTTCTGGTCAACATCACCGAAGTCGGCGCCCGCATCGCGGAGGTCGCCGGGGTGGCCAAGCACGCGAGCCTGCAGCGACTGCCGCGGCGCGTGGAACTGAAGTCGATCCTTGAATACGATTCCGTGCACCCGAGCGGAGACGACCTCTCGATCGCCTTCGCTATCGGTGAGCGTCACGAGCTGGGTCCTGTCCCCCTCAGGCTGCGGGAGAGCCCCGGGCTGGTGATCCTGGGCCGGCAGGGCTGCGGCAAGACCACCTCTCTGGTTGCCATCGGTGAGGCGGTGATGAACCGTTTCACTCCGAAAGAGGCCCAGCTGACGCTGATCGACCCCAAGACTGCACCGCATGGCCTGCGCGATCTGCACGGGCCCGGCTACGTGCGCGCGTACGCCTACGACCAGGACGAGATCGACGAGGTGATCACCGAGCTGGCTCAGCAGGTGCTGCTGCCCCGGCTGCCCCCCAAAGGGCTGAGTCAGGAGGAGTTGCGCGCGCTCAAGCCGTGGGACGGCTGCCGCCATTTTGTGCTCATCGACGACGTCCAGGACCTGCGTCCAGACCAGGGCTATCCGCCCAAGCCGCCGGTGGGTGCCGCGCTCTGGAAATTAATGGAACGTGCCCGTCAGATCGGGTTGCACGTGTTCACGACGCGCAACAGCGCCAACTGGGCCACGCTCACGATGGATCCGTGGATGAGGTTCCAGACGTCGGCGAAAGTGGCGCAATTGTTCATGGACAACGATCCGGAAAACAAGATCAATCGTTTTGTCCGCGCCCAGGCGCTGCCACCGGGCCGTGGTCTGCTGGTGGGCGTCGATGGCGACGTCGAAGGGATCCTGGTCGGGTCGCCGTCCTCGGCCCGATTCTGAGTGCGCAGCGCCTCGTTGGCCTCAAGCCAGCTGTTCCGTCCTGCTCAGGCCGCTGCGGCCCTGCGTCCCCACCACACTCAGCAGCTTCGCTTACGATCGAGCCTCGTGCCCCACGACGGAAGCGAGCGATCGCAGCGGATCCCGAGGCTGGTCGCCGTCACCGCGGGACTCCTCGGTCTGCTGATGTGCGCGGTCGTTCCGTTGGCTCCGGTGAAGCAGACCACGGCCACCGTGCTGTGGCCTCAGGGCACCGCCGGCGGCCACGTCACCCAGATCACCGCCCCGCTGGTGTCCGGCGCGCCACGCGCGCTCGACATCTCCGTTCCGTGCTCGGCGATGGCCACCCTGCCCGCCGACGGCGGCCTGGTGGTCTCGACCCTGCCGTCCGGCGGGGTGGACAGCGGTAAGAACGGGCTGTTCGTGCGCGCCGACAAGAACGCGGTCGTCGTCGCTTTCCGGGACACGGTCGCCGCGGTGGCGCAGCGCTCGGCGGTGGCGGCCGGCGCGTGCAGTGTGCTGCACACCTGGGCCGACGCCGGTGGCGCCGGTGCGGATTTCGTCGGCATACCGGGCGCCGCCGGGATGCTCCCGGCCGAAAAGAAACCGCAAGTCGGCGGCATCTTCACCGATCTGAAGGTGCCGGCTCAGCCCGGGTTGTCGGCTCGCGTCGATATCGACACCCGCTTCATCACCGGGCCCACCGCCATCAAGAAAGTCTTGCTGGTCGTGGGTGCGCTCGCCGTTGCGACGTCCATCATCGCGCTGGCGGTCCTGGACCGGCGCAGCCGCGGCGGCGCGGTCGGCTGGCAGTCCGCGCCCGCCTGGCTAAAGCGCTACAGGCCGGGCCCGCGCCGCAGGCGGGTCGGGCTCGCGACGTGGTTCGCGGACGCGGCGGTGATCGCGACCCTGCTGCTCTGGCACGTCATCGGCGCCACCTCGTCGGACGACGGCTACAACCTGACCATCGCCCGCGTCGCCCCGAAGGCCGGCTACGTCGCCAACTACTACCGCTACTTCGGGGCCACCGAGGCGCCGTTCGACTGGTATCTGGCCGTGCTGTCCAAGATGGCGACGGTCAGCACTGCCGGCGTCTGGATGCGGCTGCCGGCGACGCTGGCCGGGATCGGGTGCTGGCTGATCATCGGCCACTGGGCCCTGCGCCGGCTGGGGCCCGGACGGGGCGGCCTGGCGGAAAACCGGGTCGCGGTGCTCACCGCGGGGGCCGTGTTCCTGGCCGCCTGGCTGCCGTTCAACAACGGCCTGCGGCCCGAGCCGCTGATCGCCTTCGGCGTGCTGGTCACCTGGATGCTGGTCGAACGCGCGATCGCGCTGGGGCGGCTCGCTCCCGCCGCGCTCGCGGTCGTGGTGGCGATGCTCACCGCGACGCTGGCGCCGCAGGGATTGATCGCCCTCGCCGCACTGCTGCCGGGTGCCCGCGCCATCGCCCAGACCATCCGGCGGCGCCGGGCCACCGACGGGTTATTGGCCCCGCTGGCGGTGCTCGCCGCGTCGCTATCGCTGATCACCGTGGTGGTGTTCCGCAGTGAAACGCTGGCCACGGTCGCCGAGTCGGCCCGCATCAAGTACAAGGTCGGCCCGACGATCGCCTGGTACCAGGACTGGCTGCGCTACTACTTCCTGACGGTCGAGAGCAACGCCGAAGGGTCGATGTCCCGGCGATTCGCGGTGCTGTTGATGCTGCTGTCCATGTTCGGGGTGCTGGTCGTGCTGCTGCGCCGCGGCCGGGTCCCGGGCCTGGCCAGCGGTCCGGCGTGGCGGTTGATCGGCACCACCGCCCTCGGCCTGCTGCTGCTGACGTTCACGCCGACCAAGTGGGCCGTGCAGTTCGGCGCGTTCGCCGGGCTGGCCGGCGCACTGGGCGCGGTCACCGCGTTCACCTTCGCCCGGATCGGCCTGCACAGCAGGCGCAACCTGACGCTGTACGTCACCGCGCTGCTGTTCGTGCTGGCCTGGGCGACCTCGGGCGTCAACGGCTGGTTCGACGTCAACAACTACGGCGTCCCGTGGTACGACATCCCGCCGGTCATCGCGAGCCGCCCGGTGACGTCGATGTTCCTGACGCTGTCGATCCTCACCGGACTGCTGGCCGGCTGGTATCACTTCCGCATGGACTACGCCGGCCACACGGAAGTCAAGGACAACCGGCGGAACCGCGTCCTGGCCTCCACGCCGCTGCTGGTGGTCGCGACGATCATGGTCCTGGGCGAGGTCGCCTCCCTGGCCAAAGGAGCCGTCTTCCGCTACCCGCTCTACACCACCGGCAAGGCCAACCTGACGGCTCTGGTTTCTGGGGCATCGGGCTCTCCGTCCACCAGCTGCGCGATGGGCGATGACGTGCTGGCCGAGCCGGACGCGAATGCGGGTCTGCTGCAGCCGGTTCCGGGTCAGCAGTTCGGCCCGGCGGGCCCGCTCGGGGGAATCAACCCCGTCGGCTTCAAGCCCGACGGGGTGGGCGATGACCTGAAGTCTTACCCGGTGGTGACCAAGCCGGGGGTGGTGAATTCCGACGCGTCACCCAACAAGCCCAACGCCACCATGAGTGACTCCGCGGGCACGGCCGGCGGGAAAGGCCCGGTCGGGGTGAACGGGTCGCACGCGGCCCTACCGTTCGGCCTCGACCCGGCCCGCACACCGGTGATGGGCAGTTACGGCGAAAACTCGCTGGCCGCCACCGCGACGTCGGCGTGGTACCAACTGCCGCCCCGCGGTCCGGACCGGCCGCTGGTGGTGGTCTCCGCTGCCGGCGCCATCTGGTCGTACAAGGAGGACGGCACCTTCACCTACGGGCAGTCGCTCGAACTGCAGTGGGGCGTGGCGCGCCCCGACGGCACCACCCAGCCGCTGGCGGAGGTGCAGCCCATCGACATCGGGCCGCCGCCGGCGTGGCGCAACCTGCGGTTCCCACTGGCCTGGGCGCCGCCGGAGGCCAACGTGGCGCGCATCGTCGCCTACGACCCGAACCTGAGCTCCGAGCAGTGGTTCGCGTTCACGCCGCCGCGTGTCCCGGTGCTGCAGACCCTGCAGCAATTGATCGGATCGCGCACACCGGTGCTGATGGACGTCGCGACCGCCGCCAACTTCCCCTGCCAGCAGCCGTTTTCCGAACACCTTGGCGTTGCCGAACTTCCGCAGTACCGCCTCCTGCCCGATCACAAACAGACGGCGGCGTCGTCGAACGGGTGGCAGGCCGGCGAGGCCGGCGGTCCGTTCCTGTTCACTCAGGCAATGCTGTCTACCTCGACCGTCTCGACGTACCTGCGCGGCGACTGGTACCGCGACTGGGGGTCCGTCGAGCAGTATCACCGGTTCGTGCCGGCTGATCAGGCGCCGAGCGCCGTCGTCGACCAGGGTGTGATGACCGTGCGCGGCTGGAGCCGGCAAGGACCGATCCGGGCCCTCCCATGAGCGTCATCAACCCCGAACGCCAAGCGGCGAACGCACGGCGCGACACCGGTCGAAACGTGCGGCTGACGCGGTGGGTCGCGACGATCGCCGGGCTGATCGGTTTCGTCCTGTCGGTCGCGACTCCGCTGCTGCCCGTCGTGCAGACCACCGCGACGCTGAACTGGCCGCAAAACGGCCAATTGAACAGCGTTACCGCACCGCTGATTTCGCTGACGCCGGTCGACGTGACGGCGACCGTACCGTGCTCCGTGGTCCGCGACCTGCCGCCCGACGGCGGGGTGGTCCTGAGCACGGCACCCAAGAAGGGCAAGGACGCCGCGCTCAACGCGTTGTTCGTCGTCGTCAGCAGCCAGCGCGTCGACGTCACCGACCGCAACGTGGTGATCGCCAGCGTGCCCCGGGACCAGGCGGCCGGGGGCGCAGGTGCCCCCGGATGTTCCAGCATCGAGATCACCTCCACACAAGCCGGCACCTCCGCCACCTTCGTCGGGTTGACCGATCCGGCGGGCAAGCCGGTGCGCGGCGGTTTTCCCGATCCCAACCTGCGGCCGCAGATCGTCGGGGTGTTCACGGATTTGACCGGTCCCGCCCCGCCCGGGCTGCGGTTCTCGGCGACCATCGACACCCGGTTCTCCACCACACCCACGACGCTGAAACGCGTCGCGATGGTGCTGGCGATCGTGTCGACCGTCGTCGCGCTGGTCGCGCTGTGGCGCCTGGACCGGTTGGACGGGCGCCGCATGCACCGGTTGATCCCGACCCGCTGGCGCAAGTTCACGCTGGTCGACGCCACGGTGATATTCGGCTTCCTGCTCTGGCATCTGATCGGCGCGAATTCCTCCGACGACGGCTACATCCTCGGCATGGCCCGGGTCGCCGACCACGCCGGATACATGTCCAACTACTTCCGCTGGTTCGGCAGCCCGGAGGACCCGTTCGGTTGGTACTACAACCTGCTGGCGCTGATGACCCACGTCAGCGACGGCAGCCTGTGGATGCGGCTGCCCGACCTGTTCGCCGGGCTGGTCTGCTGGCTGCTGCTGTCGCGTGAGGTGCTGCCCCGGCTGGGGCCGGCGGTGACGGGCAGCATCGCCGCCAACTGGGCGGCCGGCATGGTCTTGCTCACGGCGTGGATGCCGTTCAACAACGGTCTGCGTCCGGAGCCGATCATCGCGCTGGGTTCGCTGATCACCTACGTGCTGATCGAGCGCGCGATATGTGCGTCCCGGCTGACACCCGCGGCGCTGGCGGTAATCACGGCGGCGTTCACGCTGGGGGTGCAACCCACCGGCCTGATCGCGGTGGCCGCCCTGATCGCCGGTGGCCGCCCGATCCTGCGGATCTTTGTGCGCAGGCGTCGCCTGGTCGGAACCTGGCCGCTGGTGGCCCCGATGCTGGCCGCGGGCTCCGTCATCCTCACGGTGGTCTTCGCCGACCAGACACTGGCAACGGTGTTGGAAGCCACCAGGATTCGCACCGCGATCGGTCCGAGCCAGGCGTGGTACACCGAGAACCTGCGCTACTACTACCTCATTTTGCCCACGGTCGATGGTTCGCTGTCGCGCCGTTTCGGCTTCTTGATCACCGCGCTGTGCCTGTTCACCGCCGTGTTCATCATGTTGCGCCGCAAACGGGTTCCCGGTGTGGCCCGCGGGCCGGCGTGGCGGCTGATGGGTGTCATCTTCGGGACCATGTTCTTCCTGATGTTCACGCCGACGAAGTGGGTGCATCACTTCGGGCTGTTCGCCGCGGTGGGGGCGGCGATGGCCGCGCTGACCACGGTGCTCGTGTCGCCGAAAGTGCTCCGCTGGTCGCGCAACCGCATGGCCTTCGTGGCGGCGCTGCTGTTCCTGATGGCGCTGTGCTTCGCCACCACCAACGGCTGGTGGTATGTCTCGAGCTACGGCGTGCCGTTCAACAGCGTCATGCCGAGGATCGCCGGAACCAGTATCAGCACAACGTTTTTCGTTCTGTTCGCGATCGCGGCACTGTGGGCGATATGGCTGCACTTCGCGCCTGGGGATCGCGGTGAAGGCCGGCTGACACGGGCGGTGACGGCCGCGCCCATCCCCCTCGCCGCCGGATTCATGGCGCTGGTGTTCATTGCATCGATGGTTGCCGGAATCGTGCGCCAGTACCCCACCTACTCCAATGGCTGGGCCAACTTGCGCGAATTCGCCGGGGGCTGCGCACTGGCCGACGACGTGCTCGTTGAGCCGGACAGCAACTCCGGCTTTATGGCGCCGCTGCCCGGCAATTACGGCCCGTTGGGCGCGCTGGGTGGCGTCAACCCAACAGGGTTCAGCCCCAACGGCGTACCGGAACGCACCGTGGCCGAGGCGGTCCAGGAGACGTTGGTGCCGCAGCCCGGCACCGACTACGACTGGTATGGGCCGAAAAAGCTGACGGCGCCGGGCATCAACGGGTCGCTGGTGCCACTGCCCTACGGGCTGGACCGCGGCCGGGTCCCGCTGGCGGGCACCTACACCACCGGCCCCCAGCAGCAGAGCAGGCTGACGTCGGCGTGGTATCAGCTGCCCAAGCCGGACCACGGGCATCCCCTGGTGGTCGTGACCGCCGCGGGCACGATCGCGGGGAACAGCGTGCTGCACGGACATACCTCGGGCCAGACGGTGGTGCTGGAATACGGCAGGCCCGGTCCGGACGGCGATGTGATGCCGGCGGGGCGGCTGGTCCCCTACGACCTGAACGGGGAACAGCCGAAGGCATGGCGCAACCTACGCTTCGCCCGGTCTCAGATGCCCGCCGACGCGGCGGCGGTCCGGGTGGTGGCCGAGGACCTCTCCCTGACGCCGGACGATTGGATAGCGGTGACGCCGCCGCGGGTGCCGGAGCTGCGCTCCGTGCAGGAATACATCGGCTCGTCGCAGCCGGTGTTGTTGGACTGGGCGGTCGGGCTGGCCTTCCCGTGCCAGCACCCGATGCTGCACGTCAACGGTGTCACCGAGATCCCCAAGTTCCGCATCACGCCGGACTACAACGCGAAGAAGCAGGACACCGACACCTGGGAGGACGGTGTCAACGGCGGCCTGCTGGGCATCACCGATCTGCTGCTGCGGGCACACGTGATGTCCACGTACCTGTCCCGCGACTGGGGCCGGGACTGGGGCTCACTGCGCAAGTTCGACACCGTCGCAGACGCTCACCCCGCGCAACTCGACTTGGGCACGGCCACCCGCAGCGGCCTGTGGTCTCCCGGAGAAATCAGGATCAAGCCGTAGCGTGGCGAAAAAGGTTGTATCGGAACGGGCTCGAACCATTCCACGCTAATTCGTCATTTGCCTAATAA
>JARLGR010000193.1 GCA_031292665.1 Mycobacterium sp.
GCCTCGGGCTCGGGCTCGGCGAGGGGAATCGCCTTGGTGGGCGCGGCAGCGACCGCCGCCCCGCCGCCGCCGGAGGCCAGCTCCCGGTCCAGCTCCTCTATCCGCTGACGCAAATCGGAGTTCTCTTCGATGAGCCGCGTCAGCTCGCCCTCAACCAGGTCGAGGAAGGCGTCGACCTCGTCCTCGTTGTACCCCCGCTTGCCGATAGGCGGCTTACTGAACGCCACATTGTGGACGTCGGCTGGTGTAAGCGGCATTGTTTCTTCCCCTCAAGTTCCTGTCGAACGTTCTGGAAAGTGTAGAACGCAGTGCTAGCCGTCGCGCAACTGCCGTCCATCCTGTCACACCAGCCGCGAACGTTGCTGATTCGGTGAATAATTAAGAACGGATTTCAAACACTCAGAGCAATGAAATCCCAATCCTTGGATTTTTTATATCGCGCGCCCCAAACCGACGCTAAAACGTGGCCGAACCGTCTCCGGCTGCCCAGTTCTTCATCGGCCCTCAGGCCGCAGCGCCGAACGCCAATTGCATCCCGATGAACGCGACCAGTAACAGCACCATGATGGACAGGTCGAAGCGGACCGCGCCGATGGTGAGCTGCGGGATCAGCCGCCGGAGCAGCTTCACCGGCGGATCGGTGATCGACATGATGACCTCCAGGATCACCACGGTGATGCCGGTCGGATGCCAGTCACGGCTGAATGAGCGAATGAACTCTACGACGACCCGTGCGATGAGCAGCAGCCAAAAGAAGAACAGCGCAAACCCGAGGATCTGGAAGAACAGCACCAACTGCGAGACCCGACCTTACTCAAAAGACGTCAAGCGCCGCACCCTGGCGCGGCAGACGCCAGCGTACCGAATCCGATGACGGCCCACCCATCTTATGTGAGCGGCATCAAACGGCCGTCAAACGGGCTGAGCGGGCGGCCGAGCCTGCGATCCGGCCGCGCGGTGCGTTACTGGTAGGCGTAGAAGCCGGTTTCGGCGATCCGGCGCCGCTCCTCCGGCGACACGTCGACGTCGGCCGGCGACAGCAGGAACACCTTGGTCGCGACCTTGTCGAAGGAGCCCCGCAGCGCGAACGCCAAACCGGCCGCGAAGTCCACCAGCCGCTTTGCGTCGGCGTTGTCCATCGCCACCAGGTCCATGATGACCGGGGTGCCGTCGCGGAAGCGCTCGCCGATGGTGCGGGCCTCGCTGTAGTCCTTGGGCCGCAGCGTCGTGATCTTCGACAGGGGGTGGCCTTCCTCGAACATCATCGCCATCCGGCGCGGGTCCATCGCCAGCGCTCCGCGGGTGGAATTGCGCAACCACGACCCGAGGCGCGGCCTGCTCATCTCGGGCCGCTCGAATTCGCGGGAATGGACGGGACCGTAGCGGGGGTCGTCTGCGTAGCCGCCGCGATAGCCACTCGGCGGCGCGTAGTCGGCCGGCTCCCGATCGTCGTAGTCGCGCCCGTCGTAGCGGCCGTACCCCTCGTCGAAGCGGGGGCGCGGGAAGCCGCGGGAGGGGGCGCGTTCGTCGTAATACTCGTCGTCGTAGTCGTCCATCGGGGCCATACCGAAATAGGCCTTGACTTTGTGCAGTGTGCTCATTGCGTTTGACCCCTTCTAAGCCCTGGATATCGCGGTGTCAGTGATAAAGATGTGACTACAGTGACTTAATACGGTGACGGTAGCGGCCGAGGGCCCAACAGCGCGGTACCGACACGCACACACGTTGAACCGTGTTTGACGGCAATCTCGAAATCGTTGGTCATCCCGGCGGACAGGCCCACCGCGCCCGGATGCGACTCGAGCACCCTGCGGTGCTCGGATTGCAGCCGCTCGAAGGCCTCGTCGGCGTCCCAGTCCAGCGGCGGAATGCCCATCAGCCCGACCAACTCCAGGTTCTTGGAGTCGTCCACGCGCTCGCACACCTGGTCGACGGCTTCGGGCGTCGAGATGTCGACGCCTCCGCGCGACACGTCGCCGTCGAGGCTTACTTCGACGTAGACGCGCAGTGGCTCCGCGCGGCGGCCCTCGCCCAGGGCCGCGGCAACCTCCCGGTCGAGCGCGGTCACCAGTCGCACGCTGTCGATCGAGTGAGCGGTGTGCGCCCACCGCGCCACCGAGCGCGCCTTATTGCGCTGGATGTGGCCCACCATGTGCCAACGCAGGTCCCGCAAACCACCGTGCGGGGAAGACGTGGATAGTCGAGCGACTTCGGCGACCTTCGCCGCCGCTTCCTGGTCCCGCGATTCGCCAACGGCCCGGCAACGCAATCGGGACAAAATCACAACATCGGTCGCCGGAAAGAATTTGGTAATAGGCAGAAGTTCAATTTCGGCGACATTGCGACCCACCGCTTCCGCGGCCGCCGCAAGCCGCGATCGCACGGCTGCCAACGCACGGGTCAATTCGGCTTCGCGGTTGCCCTGGTTTTCGCCCGCTGGCATGTCCCCCGCCACGGTGGTCACTCCATCCAGACCAGGGAGGCCAGCCGGCCCGTCGGCGCGTCCCGGCGATGACTGAACAGCGTTGGGTCGGCCACCGTGCAGCGTGGATCTATGTCGATGGACGTGATGCCCAAATCCCTGAGCTGGCCGGCGATTCCGGCTCGCAGGTCGAGCCCGGGGGTGCCGGCCGCGGTGGTGGTGCGGCTGCCGGGCAGCGTGTGCTCCACCTCGTCGGCCATCGCCGCGGGAACCTCGTAGTTGCGGCCGCTGACCGCGGGGCCCAGCAGCGCCGAGACGTCGCCGGCGCGCGCACCCTGCCCCAGCATCGCCTCGACCGTGCGGGCCACCACTCCCCGCTGCGCGCCGACGCGACCGGCATGCACCGCCGCGACCACACCCGCGCGTGCGTCGGCCAGCAGCACCGGCACGCAGTCGGCGGTGATCACCGCCAGCGCCAATAGCGGCGTACTGGTCACCAGCGCGTCGGTCTCGTCGACCGCGGCGTCACGCGGTTCGTCGACCACCTCGACGCGATCGCCGTGGACCTGGTTCATCCACACCACCCGGTCGGCGGCGAGGCCGATGGCGGCGGCAAGCCGGGCCCGGTTCGCGGCCACCGCGGCCGGGTCGTCACCGACGTGGTCGCCCAGGTTGAAACTGTCGAACGGCGGGCGCGACACACCGCCCGAGCGGGTGGTGGTCACCCGCCGGATGCGAACGCTCACGTGTCCAGTATCCGGAAATCGCTGCCGGGTCTCGGTTGCCGCGACACACACCTCCGGCGACTTCAGCGGCGCATGAACGGCGGCACGTCGACCTCGTCGTCGTCGCCGCCGATATTCAGCGTCGCACCGTTGGTGTGCACGGGGACGCTGACCGCGTCGACGGGTTCGAACAGCGTCGACGTGAGCTTGCCGGACCTCGCCGATTCGATGCGGTGCGCCCCGCCGGCTTCGGCCGCGCCGCCCACGACGGGCTTGCGGCCGGGTCCGGCGGCGTCGAAACCCGCCGCGATCACCGTGACGCGCACCTCGTCGCCCAGCGAGTCGTCGATGACGGTGCCGAAGATGATGTTGGCATCCGGGTGGGCGGCGTCCTGGACCAGCGACGCCGCCTCATTGATCTCGAAGAGGCCGAGGTCGCTGCCGCCGGCGATGGACATCAGCACGCCCTGAGCGCCCTCCATCGACGCCTCCAGCAGCGGCGAGTTGATCGCGATCTCGGCGGCCTTGAGCGAGCGGCCTTCGCCGCGGGCCGAGCCGATGCCCATCAAGGCGGTCCCCGCGCCGGCCATGATGCCCTTGACGTCGGCGAAGTCGACGTTGATCAGCCCAGGGGTGGTGATCAGGTCGGTGATGCCCTGCACGCCGTTGAGCAGCACCTCGTCGGCGCTGCGGAACGCGTCCATCAGGGAAACCGCGGCGTCGCCCATCTGCAGCAGCCGGTCGTTGGGGATCACGATGAGGGTGTCGCAACTCTCGCGCAGGGCGGCTATGCCGGTCTCGGCCTGATTGCCGCGCCGCTTGCCCTCGAACGAAAACGGCCGGGTGACCACACCGACGGTCAGCGCCCCCAGCTTGCGGGCGATGCCGGCGACGACCGGCGCCCCGCCGGTGCCGGTGCCGCCCCCTTCGCCGGCGGTGACGAACACCATGTCCGCCCCGCGCAGCAACTCTTCGATCTCGTCCTTGGCGTCGTCGGCGGCCTTCCGGCCGACCTCCGGGTCCGCCCCGGCGCCCAGGCCGCGCGTGGACTCGCGGCCCACGTCGAGCTTGACGTCGGCGTCGCTCATCAGCAGCGCCTGCGCGTCGGTGTTGATCGCGATGAACTCGACGCCCTTGAGGCCTTGCTCGATCATCCGGTTCACGGCGTTGACGCCGCCGCCACCGATCCCCACGACCTTGATGACGGCCAGGTAGTTGTGCGGGGGGGTCATCATTCGTCTTCCTCCCTGGTGGGCTAAAGCTCTCCCGGTGGTGTTGCTCCCGGATGCGGCGGACTTCCGGCCAAAACCCTCAACCTCAACCATAGGTTTACAGTTATGTCAAGTAGTTCCGCGCAAACAGAACGGTATGGGCACGGCGCGCGCTAACCCCGCAGGCGCGCCGACGGGCGACGTGCGAATTTTTTCTGTGCCGAGTGTGAAGCTGGCCGCACGCTCGGCGCTGAGCGTGCGGCTGGCCGCACGTTCGGGAGCGGGCTGGCCGCGGCTACTTCACGGTCGGCAGATCGGGGCTGGACACGTCGTAGGTCCGCCCGGGCTGCGTCAAGAGCGCGGCCAGCTTTTCGGCCTTCTCCTCGGTGCGATCGGTGGTCCCCCAGATCACCACCCGGCCGTCGCTCAGCGTCAGGGTGATCGAGGCGACCGACGGGGCCGCGATCCGGCCGACCTGGCCCGCGACCTCCGGACGCAGGGCGGTCAGCACCTGCAGCGCGGCCTTGGTCGCCGGGTCGGCGGGCCCGGGATCGGCGACGTCGAGGTAGGGCAGCGCCGGCGGCGGCGGCCCGGTCGCGAAGTCGACGCCGTCGCGGTCGAACAGGTGCGGGCCGTCCGGAAAGTCCTTGACCACCAACGGAACTCGTTCGACGATGGTGATCCGCAACGCCGACGGATACTGACGCTGCACGCGGGCGCTGGCCACTCGCCGGATCGCCGCCACGCGGTCGGCGACCTGGTTGGTGTTGATCTGCAGCAGCGGCGTTCCGGGTCGCACCCGGGCCGCGTCCAGGACCTCCTCGCGGGTCACGGTCCCGGTTCCGGTGACGACGATGCTGCGTGCGGACATCGCGGGCGTGAAATACAGCACCAGTGCCAGCCCGACCCCGAGGATCGCCACCAGCACCGTGGCCAGCAGCATCTTCAAGCCCCGAACGACGCCCCGCGCGACGGGTTTCGGCTGGTTGACCGGGCGTCCGGTGGCCTGGCGTTTGGCCTCACGGCGGGCCTCCTCGATGGCTCTCGCGCGAGCCTGTGCGTCGCGGCGCTCGGCGCGTTCGCGACGGGCCCGCCGGCGGGGCCCCTCGACTTCCGCTTCGTCCGTCTCCTGCTGACCGGGTTGCGGGCCGGCGACGAGCGGCTCGGTGACGGCGTCGCCGGAGTCGGCCAGGTCGGTCGGCGTGGCCCCGGTTGGTTCAGGGGTCGGCTCGGTCACCGCAGTGCCCCCGGACGGCCGGGTGTGCTCCGGTTGGCCCGCACCCGCAGGGCGGTCACGATCTCCGGCCCCAGCATGGTGACGTCGCCCGCGCCCATGGTGACGATCAGATCGCCGGGTGCGGCGGCCATCGCCACCTCCTGGGCGACCGCGGAGAAATTGGGGACGTAGTGCACCGGCTTGCTGACGTGCTCGGCGACGCTGGCCCCGCTGACTCCGGCGAGCGGCTGTTCGCGTGCACCGTAGACGTCGAGCACGAACACCTCGTCGGCGGCGTCCAGCGCGCGACCGAACTCCGCGGCGAAAGCCTTTGTCCGCGAATACAAATGGGGCTGAAACACCACTATGCAGCGCCCCCCGCCGTTCTGCTCGCACAGCGTGCGCACCGCGGCCAGCGTGGCACTGATCTCCGTGGGGTGGTGGGCATAGTCGTCGAACACCTGCACCGACGCCCGGCCGACTCCCGCGGTGCCGACCAGCTCGAATCGGCGGCGCACGCCCTCGAAGCCGGCCAGCCCGTGCAGCACGTCATCCGGCGCGGCCCCGATCTCGATCGCCGCCAGCAGCGCGCCCAGCGCGTTGAGCGCCATGTGCCGTCCGGGCACCGACAGCCGCATCACGCGCGGGTGGGGCTCCGGGTCTGGTTCCGGGGCCAGCTGGATGTGCGCGACCGCCTCGGTGCCCTGTTGCTCCCACCACAACAACGAGGCGGCCAGATTTTCGTCGGGCCCCGAGCCGTAGCGCAGCACCCGGATGCCCAACTGGGCCGTGCGGTCGGCCAGCGCCGCCGCGCCCGGGTCGTCGGTGCACACCACCAGCGCTCCCCCGGGCGCGAGCCGCTCCATGAAGGAGTCGAAGACCCCGGCGTAGGCATCGGCGCTGCCATAGAAGTCGAGGTGGTCGGTTTCGATGTTGGTGACCACCACGACGTCGGGCGTGTACTCCAGGAGCGAGCCGTCGCTTTCGTCGGCCTCGGCGACGAAGCAGTCGCCGCTGCCGTGGTGGGCGTTGGTGCCGGCCTCCCCCAGCTCCCCGCCCACCGCGAACGACGGGTCACGTCCGCAGTGCTGCAGGGCCACGATCAGCATCGATGTCGTCGACGTCTTGCCATGCGTGCCGGTGACCATCAGCGTCGTGCGCCCGGCCATCAGCTTGGACAGCACCGCCGGTCGCAGCACGACCGGGATGCCGCGCCGCCGGGCTTCGACGAGCTCGGGGTTGGTCTTCGGAATGGCGGCGTGGGTGGTGATGACCGCGGTGGGGCCGCCGGGCAGCAGGTCCAGCGCCGAGGCGTCGTGCCCGACGCGGATCAGCGCGCCGCGCGCCCGCAGCGCGTGCAGGCCGCGCGACTCCTTGGCGTCGGAGCCGGACACCGACCCGCCTCGATCCAGCAGGATGCGGGCGATGCCGGACATTCCGGCTCCCCCGATGCCCACCATGTGCACCCGTTGCAGCTCGGGCGGCAATTGCTCGGCGTTCACCGTGCTCCCCCGGTGCCTCTGGAAGACCCGGAAGACTGGGCGGCCCGCGCCCGGTGCGCGATGTCCAGCGCCGCCTGAGCCACCTGCCGCGCGGCGTCGCGGTGTCCCACCCGCGCGGCGGCGGCGGTCATCGCCGCCAACCTCGGCGGGTCGCTCAGCAGCCCGCCGACCTGCTCGGCGACCACGCGCGGGGTCAGCGCGGCGTCGGCCACCAGCATGCCGCCGCCGGCGTTGACCACCGGCAGAGCGTTGAGTCGCTGCTCGCCGTTGCCGATGGGCAGCGGCACGTAGATGGCCGGCAGGCCGACGGCCGAGACCTCGGCGACGGTCATCGCCCCGGACCGGCAGATCGCCAGGTCGGCCGCGGCATAGGCCAGATCCATCCGATCGAGGTAGGGCACCGCCAAGTAGGGGGGGTCGCCGGGCTCGGGCGTGCGCAGGTCGAGGGTGTTCTTGGGGCCGTGCGCGTGCAGCACGGCCACGCCGGCGGCGGCCAGGTCGGCGGCCGCGCCGGCCACCGCGCGGTTGAGCGAGACCGCCCCTTGCGAACCGCCGAACACCAGCAACACCTTCGCGTCCTCGGCGAAGCCGAAGTGCCGGCGGGCCTCGGCGCGCAGCGCCGCGCGGTCCAGCGTGGTAAGGGCCGCCCGGATCGGTATTCCGACCACCTCGGCGCGCGGTAACCCGGATCCCGGCACCGCCGAGAGCACCCGGTCCGCGCTGCGGGCGCCGACCCGGTTGGCCAGTCCGGCGCGGGCGTTGGCTTCGTGGATCACCACCGGAACGCGGGGCCGGATCCCGGGGATACCGCGGGCGGCGAGGTACGCGGGCAGGGCCACGTACCCGCCGAAGCCGATCACCACGTCGGCGTGGACCGTGTCGAGCACGGCGCGGGTCTCCCGCACGGCGCGCCACACGCGCGGGGGCAGCCGGGCCAGGTCGCCGCTGGGCTTACGCGGCAGCGGCACGGGCGTGATCAGCTCGAGGTGGTAGCCGCGCTTGGGCACCAGCGTCGTCTCGAGCCCACGCCGGGTGCCCAGCGCGGTGATCCGGACCTGGGGGTCGAGCGCGGTGAGCGCGTCGGCGACGGCCATCGCGGGCTCCACGTGGCCGGCGGTACCGCCGCCGGCGAGCACGACCGACACGGTGGACGAGGGGGAATTGACCGATGATGCGGCACCGGCGGGCAAGGGGCTAGCCCCCAGCCCGCCGGCCGGCTCTTTGACCGTGTCGTTCACCCGTAACGTTGACCTTCCAATGCTCGTGCGCGCCGTGCCTGACGCTGGCCGGCGCTCGGGCTGGCCCCCTGGCCGGCATGGCTTCGACCAAATCCTTGCCCAGATCCATGACCAGACCCTTGGCCAGATCCATGATGCCTTGGCCGGCGCGCCGGGCGGGCGGCAGTTCGGGGTAACGCCGGCTGCACCGGTGCATTGGGGTTGCGGGAAGCCTTGCGGACGCGCGGCTGAGCGGCTTTGCGGCTCGCCGGTGCCTTCGGCGGCTGCGGGCGGACACGCTTGCGGTCGCGGAACGACTCCAGGCGGCTCGGCACATAGGGCTCGGGCAGCGGCAGCCGCAGTATCCGGTTCACCCTGTCGTCGCGCCCGGCGCGCAGCGCGGCCACCGCCTCCGGCTCGTGGCGCGCCGCGTTGGCCATGATCCCTATCATGAAAAGCGTTGCCGCCGTAGATGTTCCACCCGCAGAGATGAGCGGGAGCTGAATACCGGTGACCGGGAGGACCCCGATCACGTAACCGATGTTGATGAACGCCTGACCCAACACCCACATGGTCGTGGTGGCGGTCAAGAGCCGCAGGAACGGGTCGGCCGACCGGCGCGCGATCCGCATCCCGGTGTAGGCGAACAGCCCGAACAGGACCAGCAGCCCGAACGCGCCGACGAACCCGAGTTCCTCGCCGATGATCGCGAAGATGAAGTCGTTGTGGGCGTTGGGCAGGTAGTTCCATTTGGCCACGCCCTGGCCCAGACCGTCGCCGAAGATACCGCCGTGTGCCAGCGCGAACTTCGCCTGCCGGGCCTGGTAGCCGGTGTCCTGGGGGTCGTTCTCGGGGTTCATCCAGGACCGCACCCGGTCGGACCGGTAACCAGCCGACATCGCCAGGACGGCGCCCGCCATGAAGACCGCCACCAGTGAGGTGGCGAACACGCGCAGCGGCAGCCCGGCGTACCACAGCAACGCCAGCAAGATGATGCCCAGCGACACCGTCTGCCCGAGGTCGGGCTGGGCCACGATCAGCGCCAGCGCGATGACCGCGGCGGGCACCAGCGGAATCAGCATCTCGCGCAGCGAGGCGCGCTCCAGCCGGCGGGCCGCCAACAGGTGCGCACCCCAGATGGCGAAGGCGATCTTCGCCAGCTCGGACGGCTGCATCGAGAAACCGGCGATGACGAACCACTTGCGGGAGCCGTTGGCCAGGTTGCCGATCCCCGGGACGAGCACCAGCACCAGCAAGATGACGGTGACGACGTAACCGGTGAACGCGACGCGCCGGAGGAACCGCACCCGCATGCGCAGCGCGACATAGGCGCCGACGAGGCCGACGACCGTCCACAGCACCTGCTTGCCGAAGATCACCCAGGCCGAGCCGTCGGCTCCGTAGGACCGCACGCCGGACGCCGACAGCACCATGATGAGCCCGAGGATCGTCAGCAGCCCCGCCACCGCGATGATCAGATGAAACGAGGTCATCGGCCGGCCCAGCCAGGCGCCGAACCGCGTGCGCAGGCCACGGACCTTCGGAAGCGTGAACCCCGAGACTTGGGGAGCGCCCGCCGCGGCGTCGTCCGTCGCGGCGCCTTCGCCCTGTTCGGTCGCGCTCGCCTCGGCGGTTTGCCCGCCCTCTTGGTTGCCGTCCTGGCCCCGGCGCAGCAGCCGGGAGAGCCCCTTGCCCACGCGCGCCTACCGGATCGCCGCGCGGACGGCGGCCGCGAACGCGTCGCCGCGGTCGGCGTAGCCGCTGAACTGGTCGAAAGACGCGCCGGCCGGCGCCAGCAGCACCGTGTCGCCCGGCTGTGCCAGGTCCCGGGCCGCGGCCACGGCCGCGGTCATGACGCGATCGCCTGGCTTCCCGCCCACATCGTTGACTTCTGTCACATCTGCATCAGGAACCACAGCCGTCGCATCCACACCAACATCCTCGCCTGTCTCAACCTGGACGACGGGGACATCCGGCGCGTGTCGCGATAACGCCTCGGCAACCTCCCGCCGATCTCGGCCGATGAGCACCGCGCCGACCAGCCGCGGGGCCATCCTTGCGACCTCGGCGTCGACCGACGCACCCTTCAGCAAACCGCCCGCCACCCAGATGACGCGCGGATACGCCAGCACGGACGCCTCGGCGGCGTGGGGGTTGGTCGCCTTGGAATCGTCGACGTAGGTGATCCCGTCGGCGACGGCGACCACCTCGGACCGGTGCCGGCCGACCCGAAACGACGCGACGGCGTTCGCGATTGCGTCCGGGGGCACGTCGACGCTGCGGGCCAGCGCCGCCGCGGCCAGCGCGTCGAGCACGCCCACCGGCCCGGGGACGGGTATCGAGTCGACCGGCAGCAGGACCAGGTCGTCGGCAAAGGCGCGGTCGACCAGTCGCCCGTCGCGGACGCCGAGTTCGCCGGCGGCCGGTTCGCCGAGCCGAAAGCCCACCCGGACCGGCGCCGCCGCGGTGGGCAGCAACGTGGCGGCCCGGGCGTCGTCGAGCCCGACCACCGCCACCCGGCCGCCCAGCACCCGGGCCTTGTCGGCGGTGTATTCGGCCATCGACGAATGCCAGTCCAGGTGGTCTTCGGCGATGTTGAGCACCACGCCCGCGTCGGGCCGCAGCGAGGGAGCCCAGTGCAGCTGGAAGCTGGACAGCTCGACGGCCAGCAGATCGGCGGGCTCTGCCAGAACGTCCAGCACGGGGCTGCCGATGTTGCCGCACAGCACGCTGCGGCGTCCCCCGGCGATCAGCATGGCGTGCAACATCGACGTGGTGGTCGTCTTGCCGTTGGTGCCGGTGACCACCAGCCAACGGCGCGGGGTCCCGTAGTGGCCTGCGGTGTCGAGCCGCCACGCCAATTCCACGTCACCCCAGATCGGCACGCCCGCCGCCGACGCGGCGACCAGCAGGGGCGTGGCCGGCGAAAAGCCCGGACTGGTGACCACCAGGGCGTAGTCGGCGATGTGCGGTATCGCGTCGGACGGACTGACGGTTGCCACCCCGGTGTCGGCGAACCGGTGCAGCGCGGCCGGGTCGTCGTCGCACAGGGTCGGCGTCGCACCGAATCGGCGCAGCGCCGCCAGCGCCGCCTTGCCGGTCACACCGCCGCCGGCCACCAGGACGGGTGCCCCCGGCGCCAGGGGGGAGTGTTCGAGAGCGCTCATCACGCGCCGATCGCGGCCAGCCACTCACCGTAGAACAGGGCCACACCCAGGCCGCAGGTGATAGCGGTGAGCAGCCAGAACCGGATGATCACCGTGGTTTCGGCCCAGCCGGCCAGTTCGAAATGGTGGTGGAAGGGCGCCATCCGGAACACCCGGCGCCCGGTGGTGCGGAAGGCCACGATCTGCAGCACGACGGACGAGACTTCGGCGACGAACAGCGAACCCAGCACGACGGCGAGGATCTCGGTGCGGCTGGTCACCGACAACCCCGCGATGATGCCGCCCAGTGCCAGCGAGCCGGTGTCCCCCATGAAGATCTTGGCGGGCGCGGCGTTCCACCACAGGAAGCCGATGCAGGCGCCGGCGGTAGCCGCCGCGATGATCGCCAGGTCCAGCGGGTCGCGCACGTTGTAGCAGCCCAGGCCGGGCGCGGTGACGCAGGCGTTGCGGTACTGCCAGAAGGTGATCAGCACGTAGGCGCCGGTGACCATCGCCATGGTGCCGGCGGCCAGCCCGTCGAGGCCGTCGGTGAAATTGACCGCGTTGGACCAGGCGCTGACGATTATCAGGCAGAACAGCACGAACAGCCCCGGCGCCAGTGCGACGGTGGCGATCTCACGGACGTAGGACAGGTCCGGGCTGGCCGGTGTCAGGCCGCTGCCGTTGCGGAACTGCAACACCAGCACCCCGAAGAGCACCGCCGCGGACACCTGCCCGACGGTCTTGGCCGTCTTGTTCAACCCGAGGTTGCGCGACCGGCGGATCTTGATCAGGTCGTCGACGAAGCCCACCGCGCCCAGCGCCGTGGCCAGACCCAGCACCAACAGGCCCGACGCGGAGATGCCTTCGCCGTCGAACGCCAGCCCGGCGAGGTGCGTGCCCAGGTAGCCCGCCCAGATGCCGGCCAGGATCGCCACGCCGCCCATCGACGGCGTACCGCTCTTGGTGTGGTGGCTGGGCGGGCCGTCCTCGCGGGCCTGGTGGCCGAATCCCTGCCTGGTGAACAGCCGGATCAGCGCCGGGGTCAACAGGATCGAGACGGTGAGCGCGATGGCGACGGCGATCAGGATCTGTCTCATCGGCGGGCACCGTCATCTGCTGCCAGCGCGTCGGCCAGCGCGCCCAGTCCGGCCGCGTTGGACGCCTTCACCAGGACCACGTCGCCCGGTTGCACCTCGGCGCGCAACAGGGCCAGGGCCGCGTCGCCGTCGGCGACGTTGACCGACTCAGTGCCCCACGAGCCCTCCATGACCGCACCGTGGTGCATGGCGCTCATTGACCTCCCACTTCCCACGACGACGAGTCGAGACACATCTAAGCGCACGGCCAGGCGCCCGATGCGGTCGTGCTCGGCTATCGCGTCCTCACCGAGTTCGGCCATCTCACCGAGCACCGCCCAGCTCCTGCGCTTTTCAGCGGGGCCGGCCCCGCGGCCGTGGGCTATCCAGGCCAGCGCCTGCAGCCCGGCCCGCATCGATTCGGGGTTGGCGTTGTAGGCGTCGTCGATCACCGTCACCCCATCGGCGCGGGTGGTCACCTGCATCCGGTGCCGCGACACCGGCCCGGTTCCGGCGAGCGCGGCCGCCACCTGATCGAGGCTGGCGCCGCACTCCAGCGCGACCGCACCGGCACACAGCGCGTTGGTGACCTGGTGATCGCCGTAAACCCCGAGGTGGATTTCGGCTTCGCTGGTTCGGGCAGCGCCTTTGGCGTGCATGGTGAAGCGGGGCCTGGCCAACTCGTCCAGCGACACGTCGTCGGCCCACACGTCGCCGCGATCAGTACGACTGACCCGGACCACCCGGGCGGCGGTCTGCCCGGCCATCGCCGCCACCGCCGGGTCGTCGACATTCAGGATCACCACACCCGACGCCGGAACCGCTTGTGGCAGTTCGGCTTTCGTGCGGGCGATGGCGTCGCGGGAGCCGAACTCGCCCAGGTGGGCGGTGCCGACGTTGAGGACGACCGCGACGGCCGGCGGCGCGATCTCGGCCAGCGCGGCGATATTGCCGGGATGGCGCGCCGACATCTCCAGCACCAGGTAGTCGGTGCTGCGGGTGGCGCGCAGCACGGTCCAGGGATGACCGAGCTCGTTGTTGAACGACCCCGGCGGGGCCACCACCTCACCCAGCGGCTCGAGCACGGCGGCCACCAGGTCCTTGGTCGAGGTCTTGCCCGACGATCCGGTGATCCCGACGATGGTCAACCCGCCGGCGACCAGCTCGGCGGCCACCGCTTTGGCGAGCTTGGCCAGCGCGGCCAGCACCGCCCCGCCGGAGCCGTCGGTGTCGTGTTCGAGCACCCCGGTCAGTCCGCCGCCCGCGCGGGCCCGGGGTTTGACCACGATGGCGGGGACCCCGACCGGCCGGGCGGCCAGCACGGCGACCGCCCCGGCGGCCACCGCCGATCCCGCGTGCTCGTGCCCGTCGGAGCGGGCCCCGGGCAGCGCCAGGAACAACCCGCCGGGACCGGCTGCGCGCGAGTCGAATTCGACGGTGCCGGTGACGCGGATTCGCTCGGCGTCCTGCGGTGAGATGTCGGCGAGCGTGCCGCCGACGATGGCGGCGATCCGGGCGACCGTCAGGTCGATCATCGGCGCGCCCCGTCGAGATCGTTCAGCGCCCGAGCCAGCTCAACCCGGTCATCGAAGGGGCGGACCTCGCCGGCGCCGCGTTGGCCGGTTTCGTGTCCCTTGCCGGCGATCAGCACCGCGTCACCGGGAAGGGCCCAGGCCACGGCGCGCCGGATCGCCTCGCGGCGGTCGGCGATCTCCACCACCTCGGCGGCGCCATTCGACGCGCCGGCGACGATCTCGCGGCGGATTGCCGCAGGGTCCTCTCCGCGAGGGTTGTCGTCGGTGACGACGACCAGGTCGGCCAGTTCGGCGGCGACCTCCCCCATCGGCCCGCGCTTGCCCGGGTCGCGCTCCCCGCCGGCGCCGAACACCACCGCCAGCCGGCGACCGGGGCGCGCCAGGGTGGTCAGCACCGCGCGCAGCGCACCCGGCTTATGGGCGTAGTCGACGAGCGCGAGGAAGTCCTGGCCGCGGTCGATCTCCTCCATGCGCCCGGGCACCCGCGTCTGCAGCAGGCCCGGCGCGGCCTGCTCCGGGGAGACCCCGACCGCGCCCAGAATCGCCAGCGCGACAAGGCAATTGGCGATATTGTAGTGGCCCGGCAGCCGGATCCCGACGCGGTGGTGCACCCCGGCGGGGTCGACGGCGGTGAACTGCTGCCCCCCGGCGCCCACCGGCGTCACGTCCGTGGCGCGCCAGTGGGCGGGCCGGTCCGCCGTGGTGACGGTGATCGCGTCACCGGCCCGGTCGGCCATCGCTTGCCCGGCGTCGTCGTCGATGCACACCACGGCTTTTCGCGCGCGCAGCGGCGAGTCCGGATCGAACAGCAATGCCTTGGCCTCGAAGTAGTCGGCCATGGTTGGGTGAAAGTCGAGGTGGTCGCGGGACAGGTTGGTGAAGCCGCCCACCGCGAACTCGGTGCCGTCCGCCCGGCCCAGCGCCAGCGCGTGACTGGACACCTCCATGACGACGGTGGTCACGCCGCGTTCGGCCATCGCCGCGAGCATGGCCTGCAACGCGGGGGCCTCGGGAGTGGTTAGCGCGCTGGGGATGTCGGCGCCGTCGATGCGGATGCCGATGGTGCCGATCAGCCCGGCCGCGCGGCCGGCGGCGCGCAGGCCGGACTCGACCATATATGTCGTGGTCGTCTTGCCCGATGTTCCGGTGATCCCGAAGACGGCCATCCTCTCGGACGGGTTTCCGTACACCGTGGCGGCCAGGCCGCCCAGCACGCCGCGCGGGGCCGGGTGCACCAGAATCGGCACGGTGGTGGCGATTGCCGCCATCTCGGCGACCCCGGCGGCATCGGTCAGCACGGCGACGGCGCCGCTTTCGATCGCGTCGCCGGCGTACCGGGCGCCGTGGGTCGACGAGCCGGGCAGGGCGGCGAAGAGGTCACCGCGCCGCACGTCCTGGGCCCGCAGTGTCACGCCGGTGATGGTGATGTCCGGGACCATGGCGACAGTGGCACCACGGTCCGCGAGTACCGCACCCACCTGGGCCGCCAGGTCGGGCAGTCGCGCGCCCGCGGCGGCGCTCGGCCGCAACCCCGTGGGAACCGACACCTCCGTCACACCTCCCTCCGACGCCGCCCTGGTCCTCATGATCGGCCATGACACCTTATCGAGGTGCATCGGCCATGAGGGTCTTCCCGCCGTATCGGCGGCGGTGGGGGCTAGCCTGTCCGGCGGCGACCCGCTGCGCCCGGCCTCGCCGCGCTGGCGATCGCCGTTAGGTGGCCTGCAAGGTCAGCGGCGGCCCCGGGTCGGGCGACAGCGGCACGTTCTCCCGCTGCATCAGCCAGCCCGCGATGTTGTGGAACAGCGGGGCCGCCGAGTGGCCGGGTGTGCCGTCCGCGTTGCGCTCCGGGTTGTCCATCATGATGCCGACGACGTAGCGCGGATTGTCGACGGTGGCCATGCCCGCGAAGGTGATCCAGTACACGTTGTCGAAGTAGCAGCCGCAGCCCGGGTTGATCTGCTGCGCGGTACCCGTCTTGCCGGCCATCTGGTAGCCGGGCACGCCGGCCGCCGGGCCGGTGCCCTGCTGATATCCCATCGGATCACGCTGCACGACGGCGCGCAGCATGTTCCGCACGGTCTGCGCGGCCTGCGCCGACACCACCCGCACGCCCTCCGGACGCGGTTCCGCGGTCCGGGTGCCGTCGGGTGCGATGGTGGCCTTGATGATTCGCGGCGGCATCCGCACCCCGTCGTTGGCGATCGTCTGGTACATGCCGGCCATCTGCAGCAGGGTCATCGAAAGGCCCTGGCCGATGGGCAGGTTGGAGAAGGTGCTGCCCGACCATTGGTCGATGGGCGGCACCAGCCCGGCGCTCTCACCGGGCAGCCCGACGTTGGTGCGCTGGCCCAGCCCGAATTTGCGGACCATGTCGTAAAAGCGCTCCGGCCCAACACGTTGCGCGAGCATCAGTGTGCCGACGTTGGACGACTTACCGAAAATGCCGGTCGTGGTGTAGGGCATGACGCCGTGGTCCCAGGCGTCATGGATGGAGACGCCACCCATCTGGATCGAACCGGGTACCTGCAGCACCTCGTCGGGGTTGGAGAGCCCGTACTCGATCACCGACGAGGCGGTGATCACCTTGTTCACCGAGCCCGGCTCGAAGGGCGAGGACACCACCAGGTTGCCCAGCTGCTTGTCGCCCTGACGCCCGATGTCCTGGGAGGGGTCGAAGGTGTTGTCGTTGGCCATGGCCATCACTTCACCGGTCTTCGCGTCCAGCACGACGGCCGAAACGTTGTGCGCACCAGAGACATTCTTGGCCTGCTGCACCTGCTGCTGCACGTAGAACTGGATGTCGTTGTCGATCGTGAGCTGGACGGTGGAACCGTTGACCGCCCGGTGCCGGTTGCGAGAGCTGCCGGGGATGACGACGCCGTCGGATCCGCGGTCATAGGTGACCGAACCGTCGGTCCCGGACAGCACCGAGTCCAGGGAATCCTCCAGGCCCAGCAGCCCGTGGCCGTCCCAGTCGATGCCGCCGATGACGTTGGCCGCCAGCGAGCCGCCGGGGTACTGGCGCAGATCCTGCCGTTCCGACCCGACCTCGGGAAACTTGTCGGAGATGGCGCTGGCGACAGCCGGGTCGACGGCGCGGGCCAGGTAGACGAAGTTCTCGTCGCTTTGCAGCTTCTTCAGGACCGTCGCGAAGTCCGGTTTGTTGCTTAGCCGGGTCGAAACCTCTTTGGCGACGTCCCGCAGCCGCTGCTGCGGATCGGGCGCGGCGGAGTTCTTGCTCTTCGCCTCCTCGAGTTGCTTGCGGATCCGCTTGGGCTGGAATGTCAGCGCCCGCGACTCGGTGGTGAACGCGAGTTGGTCGTTGTTGCGGTCGACGATGCTGCCGCGGACCGCCTTCTCCACGTCGGTGACCTTGAGTTGTCCGGCGGCCTGGGCGCGCAGTGCCGGCGCGTCGGTGACCTGCAACATGAACAGCTGGACCGCGGCCACCAGGATTAGCACCAGAATCGCCGCGTTGCCGGCCCGGTGCCGGAAGACGAACGACGCGCCGCGCGTCCCCGCCTCAACGATCTGGCGGGTGCGCCGCTCCCGCGCCGAATGGCCGACCTGCGCCGCCTCCGTCCGGGCCTCCTTCGTTTTCTCAGCCTTTCGAGAATTCTTCGGCTCCCGGACGTCGCGCGCCGGCTCGGCCTGCCGCGGCTTGCGCAGCCGCTTCCGCTGCCCGGCGCCCTCGGCCTGCTGCGAATTGCGCGGACCGCGCATCGGCCGCGGCGATTGCGATCGACGGGTCCGCCCGGAGTCGCCGCGGCTCACTGGGGGGCACCCGGCGACGCCGCGGTGAGCGGCCCGAACTGCTCTCCGGTAACCGGCGCGCCCGGCTGCGGCACCGCCGGACCGGGGGCGACGGGGACCACACCTTGGGGAGCGGGGCCCGGTCGAACCGGAACCGGCACCTCCGCGGGTAGCGGCGCGGGCACGGGGACGGTAGCGGGCAACCCGCCCAATGGAATCCGCACCTCGGCCGGTCCCGGGGCCGGTGCCGGGCCAACCGGCGTCGGCAGCCCCGGCAACGGCGCCACCGCCGGGACCTGCCCGGCAAGCGGGCCGTTGGGCACGCCCGGCAACTGAGGGAGGGTTTGCGGCAGGTGCTGGCCGCCGATCGTCGACGAGCCGTCCGGAGCGCGCAACAGCGCCTCGGGCCCCAACCTGGCCGGCGCGGGCGCGCCACCGGAGGCGGGCTCCAGCCGTACGGGCACCTCCGGGGGAAGCGCCGGCAGTTTGGGTGGCGCCGGAGGACCGGGTTCGGGAAGCTTGCTGTTCAGCGGTGGCGGCGGAACCCCGTCGGCCGGTTTGGGTGTGCCGACGACCACCCAGTTGCCCGACGGGTCCTGAACCAAATGGGCGGTATCCCGGGTGGGGATCATGCCCTGCTTGCGCGCCGCTTCGGCCAGTGCCGGCGCCGACTCCGCCTCGCGCACATCGCGTTCGAGCGCTTCCTTCTCCTCTTGCAGCAGCCGGTTCTTCTCGCGGGCGTGGCTCAACTTGTAGGACCGCTCGGCCGAGTCGGTGGACAACCATAGCGTCAGCCCCAGCCCCAGGCCGAGCGCGCCGATGACCAACACGACGAAGGGGACTTTGCTCGCCAGCGTCCGGGGCCGCAGGTCGATCGACGCCAGCCGGGCGGCCACACGCTCGGTCAAACGTAACCTAATAGCCTTGGGTGCCTTGGCTTTCCGCGCCTTGGCCCGTGCCTTCGCCTGACTCGTGCTCTTGGGCCGGGCCGGCCGCTCGACGGGCCGGGTGATCGGGCTGGTCTGCGGGCCCGACCCCGGCGTCCGGGCCTCGCGGGTGGGTGCCGCCGCCCTCGCCGTCCGGCTGCGGCGCGACGACGCGGGATCGGCGTTCCGAGCGGCACCGTCGCGTCTGCCGCGGCGGCGGTTCGGCGTCTCGGGCTTGGTCTTCATGAGTCGCCTTTCGCAGTTACCCGCTGTGATTGCACCGTGGGGCCTAGTCGTTCCAGGGCGCGCAATCGCACCGCGGCGCTGCGGGGATTGCGTTCGATCTCGGCGGCGGCCGCGCGTTCGGCGCCGTGTGTCAACGACCGGAACCGCGGCTCGTGGCCGGGCAACTCGACCGGGAGGTCCACCGGCGTGCGAGAGGCGACCGCGTCGGCGAATACCCGTTTGACGATCCGGTCTTCCAGGGATTGATAGGCGAGCACGACGATGCGCCCGGCGACGGTGAGGGCGCCCAGGGCGGCGGGAAGCGCGCGGCGCAACGTGTCGAGTTCGTCATTGACCGCGATCCGCAGCGCCTGGAAGGTGCGCTTGGCCGGATGCCCGCCGGTGCGCCGGGCCGGCGCCGGAATGGCTTGGTAGAGCAGGTCCACCAGCTGGGCGGTCGACGTGAACGGGGTGCGGGCACGCTGGCGCACGATGTGGGCGGCGATGCGGCGCGCGAACCGCTCCTCGCCGTAGCGGTGCAGGATGTCGGCCAGGGCCGCCCGGTCGTAGGTGTTGACGATGTCGGCCGCGGTCAACGCGGACGCCGGGTCCATCCGCATGTCTAACGGCGCGTCCTGCGCATAGGCGAAGCCCCGCTGGGGCTGGTCGAGCTGCATGGACGACACCCCGAGGTCGAACAGCGCACCGTCAACGGATTCCTCTGCGGGGTAACCTGATTCGGCGAGCGCCGCTACGATGCCGTCGTACCGGGTGTGCACCAGGGTGACCCGGTCGGCGAATGGCGCCAGCCGGGTGCGGGCGATGTCCAGGGCGCCGGGATCGCGGTCGAGTCCGATCAGCCGCAGGCCCGGCAACTCGGTCAAGAAGCGCTCGGCGTGCCCGCCCGCGCCGACGGTGGCGTCGACGAGGACCGCCCCCGAACCATCGGAGTGGTTGCGGGAGAGGGCGGGGACGAGGAGCTCGACGCAGCGTTGCAGCAGGACGGGCACGTGCCCGAAGCCGCCCGACCCCAAACCCGAATTGTCAACCACCGCAACGCCTCCCCGGGTCTGCCGGCACCGGCCGGCCGCCGGGGCCGACCCTAACGGCCGAAAGGGTGTGGCCCCCGCGCCCTGACCGGCCCGGAGGGTCGACACCCTTGCACCCTGGTCTCTGTCCGAAGGCGCGAACCTGGCGTTGGGGAAGTACGCCAGGGTCGGTTCGGGCAGAGACCACGATGCACGGGCACGCGCCTCAGATGATGTCGCCGAGTGCTTCATCGCTGGCCGCGGAGAAGTTCTCTTCGTGGGTCTGTTGGTAGTCGTGCCAGGCTTGCGCATCCCAGATTTCGAGGTATTCGACCGCCCCGATCACCACGCAGTCCTTGGACAGGTTCGCATAGCGGCGATGGTCGGCCGACAGCGTGATGCGGCCCTGCGCGTCGGGATGCTGCTCGTCCGTGCCGGCGGCGAGGTTGCGCAGGAACGCTCGGGCTTCGGGGTTGCTGCGCGACGTCTTGCTCGCCCGGCGCGCCAGGTCCTCGAATTCGGTTCGCGGGTAGACCGCGAGGCTGTGGTCTTGGCTCTTGGTGACCATCAACCCCCCTGCCAACGCGTCGCGGAACTTGGCGGGCAACGTCAGTCGCCCCTTGTCGTCGAGTTTGGGCGTGTAGGTGCCGAGAAACACCTGCTCACCTCCCGCTTGAGGTCACCCGAACACTTCAGCCACCATACCCCACAATCCCCCACTTCGCCCCAATCATGGGGTGTCGTCGCCGACTTTTCGCCAATATTTGCCACCAACCGTGGTGCCTACGGCATCCCAGGGCGCTCAGGGTGTCGCGGCAGCTTGATCGCGACATCTCAAAACCGCACACCAAGCTGGGGAAACGGCGGAGTGGGGCGCGGTGGAGACTGTGGTGGGGCCAAGTGGGGCATGCCGCAGGCCCATGGGACTCGATTGGGACTCAGTTCGGACGCGACGGGGACTCAACGGGACCGCGCCAATCGGATATCGGTCTCAACACGACAACGGGGCAGCCAATCGGCTGCCCCGCGGTGTCTTCACGTTGCCGCTACTCCTCGAAACGGCGGCGGAACCGATCCTCCATCCGGCTGGTGAAGGAGCCCCCGCGGCCCTTGCCGCGGCGCGGGCGCGGCGACCCGGGCGCCGATCCGGAGGGACTCGGCCGTCCCGACAACCGCGGACCGGTGATGGCAAACAGCACGCCACCAAACATCACGATGAACCCAAAGACGCTGAGAACGGGAAAGCCGGTGACCATGGTGGCCTTGAACGCCACGCCGCACACCAGCATTGCCAGGCCGATGACGAACAAGGCGGCACCCTGTAGGCGCCGCCGCGCCGTCGGTGCGCGGAACCCCCCGCCGCGGACGCTCGACGCGAATTTGGGATCCTCGGCATAGAGAGCGCTCTCGATCTGATCGAGCATCCTCTGCTCATGATCGGAGAGTGGCATTCGTCCCTCCTTGCCGACAGTCTGGCGCGTAACTATCGATAGCACGCGGATGCCCGTTGTCGGGGCAACTAAATCCAATGATACGAGGTCAATCTGCGCCTTACCACTGGTTCGGCGGCGATTCTATCCGGCCCATCCCGGCCGCCGGCCCGCACCGGGGGCCCAATGCTGCGCCGCGCCTGCCCAAGCGGGCCACTCCGTTGGCGGACTTGCCACGACCGCCCGTCATTGGTGCCCGCGCGAGTCCGATAATTGCGGTGGCGCCGCGGCCCGGCGACGAGACGAGAGCCGGCCCACGCACCGGGCCGAGTCAGCGAGGAGGACACCGCACGTTGGCGATTTTCCTCATCGACCTGCCGCCGAACGACATGGAGCGCCGTCTCAGTGACGCCTTGGGGGTCTATGTCGACGCGATGCGCTACCCGCGGGGCACCGAGAGCCAGCGCGCCGCCATGTGGCTCGAGCACATCCGTCGACGTGGGTGGCAAGGGGTGGGCGTCGTGGAGGCTGACGTCGCCGAAGGGCAAGATGCTCCGTCGGCCGCCGAACTGAGCGACGCGCCGTTGCTGGGTGTGGCCTATGGCTACCCGGGAGCGCCCGGGCAGTGGTGGCAGCAGCAGGTGGTCCTGGGCCTGCAACGCGGCGGCTTGCCGCCCCAGGAGATCGCCGGGCTGATAAACAGCTACTTCGAGCTGACCGAATTGCACATTCATCCCCGCGTCCAGGGCCGCGGCCTCGGGGAGGCACTGGCCCGCCGGTTGCTCGCCCGTCGCACCGAGGAGAACGTCCTGCTCTCCACGCCGGAGACCGACGGCGAGCCCAACCGCGCGTGGCGGTTGTACCGGCGGCTGGGCTTCACGGACATCATCCGCCGCTACCACTTCGCCGGCGACCCGCGGGCATTCGCGATCCTGGGTCGCGCCCTGCCGTTATAACGCCTTCCAGGTGAGGCCGGAACGCCCGTCGGGCGAGTCGGCGACGCGCGACATCGCGGTGTGAGCGACGTCTGGCACGATGACCTGGTGCGCGCCACCTCTTCCCCGCTGCGGGCCCGAGGATTCACCGCCCGGCGGCGACGCCTGCTGGCGCTTGCGATGTTGCTGTTCCTGGTTCCGCTGGCCACCGGGTGCCTGCGGGCCCGCGCGTCGATCACCATCTCCCCCGACGACCTGGTGTCCGGGGAGATCGTCGCGGCGGCCAAACCGAAGACCAGCAAGGACATGGGCCCGCAGCTCGAAACCAACAACTTGCCGTTCGGCCACAAGGTCGCGGTGTCGAACTATGACAGCGACGGCTACGTGGGGTCGCAGGCGGTGTTCTCGGATCTGACCTTCGCCGAGGTGCCGCAGCTGGCCAACATGAATTCCGACGCCTCCGGGGTGAACCTGTCGCTGCGCCGAAACGGCAACCTGTTGATCCTGGAAGGCCGCGTGGATCTGACATCGGTGACCGACCCCGAAGCCGACGTGGAGCTGACCGTCGCCTTCCCCGGCGCCGTGACCTCCACCAACGGCGACCGCGTCGAGGCTGATGTGGTGTCGTGGAAACTCAAACCCGGCGTGGTGAGCACCATGACCGCCCAGGCCCGCTCCACCGACCCCAATACCCGCTCCTTCACCGGCGCGGGCGTCTGGCTGGGTATCGCGTCGTTCGCGGCCGCGGGCTTGGTGGCGGCTCTGGCCTGGGTCAGCCGGGATCGTTCCCCGCGGCTCACCGCACCCCGCGACCAGCCGCCCAACTAAACCTGGGCAGGCGACCAGTAGGCAAGCATCTCCGCGAACGTCTGGAAAGCCGGCGCGGAAACCCCGTAGGTGGCCTCCAGGTGGATGCTCAGCGGAAAGCCGAGACCGACGACCCCGTCGATCACCCGCTTGTAGAGGTCAACCATGAGCCGGCGTTTCTCGGGGGTTTCGCAGGCCGCCAGCCTTTTGACGAACTCTTGCTCAGCGGCCACCGCCTCGTTGCCCGGGTCCTGAATCAGCCAGTTGATCAGGCCGACGCGGCTTTCGACCTTCGGCACGAAGCCGAACGAGAGCAGGATCTCGGGCCGATGATCGGTCGTCTTGGCGAACTCGGTCAGAAAATCCACGATCGCGTCGGAGTACAACAGCTGAGTCATGCCATAGTTGGCGCCCTGGTTGCACTTGAAGTTGAACCGGCCCTGCTCGCCTTCGCGGGTGGGAATCAGAATCACACCGCGGTTGGGCACCAGCTCGCGGTAAATGGACAGGGCGTCCGTCGGCGCCACACCGGAGCCTTCCCCGTCGTTCATGGTGCGCGGCACGCCGACGAACACCACGCCTTCCATTCCGGCGGAGCACAGCCCGGTGAGCCGGTGCCGCAACGATGCCTCGTCCATGAAGGCGGTGACCTGCGTGCACAGGCCGCGGATTCCCGGCAGTTCCGGCTTGATCATCGACCAGAATTCGAGCACGTCCAGCTTCGGCTTCATCGCGACCGGACGGTCGTCGTCTTCTGCGATCATGCCCGGGATCATCACGTGCCCGAGCCGGCCGTCCAGGCCGGTTTCGGCCGAGTACTGCACCACCTTCCGCGCGTCCTCGAGGGCACGTTCCCGGCCTTCGTCGCAGTTCGGTGGCACCAGCTCCAGCGCGATGGTGTTGAGGGTCACGCGGCTCCTCTCCATCAAGACGACTTCGCCCCTGGTTCGCACGCGGCCGCGCGGCGCCCAAAGACTCTCGCCAGCATAGGTGTGGGGGTACCACCCACTCGCGCCGGAACAGTCGGAATAGTGAGGCCGTCGAAGCGACTGGGTCGGGCAAAGCGACATACAGGGACATACACTGTCGGGCCAAGAACAATTCCGGCCATACCGACCAGAAAACTGAGCAGAAAGGGGCGCCGCGCTGAGCGTCGAAGCAGCGGCAACCGTCGAGTTGACCGGCGCCGTCACCGACCGACTTCGGCGGTACTTGCGCGACCGGCGCGCACGGAGCGCCTACATCGGTGCCGACTACGGCGCGTTGATCACCGCCCTGGAAGACTTCGTGCTCAACGGGGGCAAGCGGCTGCGGCCCGCCTTTGCCTATTGGGGCTGGCGTTCCGTGGCATCCGCGGAGCCGGATTCCGAAGTGCTGCTGCTGTTTTCCGCCCTGGAGCTCCTGCAGGCCTGCGCGCTGGTGCACGACGACCTGATCGATGAGTCGTCCACCCGGCGCGGCAATCCGACGACGCACGTCCGATTCGCGGCGCAGCACCGCGAGCGGCACTGGCGGGGATCGCCGGAGCAATTCGGGATCTCGTCAGCCATCCTGCTCGGCGATCTCGCGCTCGCCTGGGCCGACGACATCGTCTCGGGAGCGGACGTGTCCCCGGAGACCCACCGTCGCGTCCGGCGCGTGTGGACCGACATTCGCACCGAGGTCCTCGGCGGGCAATACCTCGACATCGTCGCCGAGGCCAGCGGCGCCGAGTCGATCGCGTCGGCGATGAAGGTCGACACCTTCAAGACCGCCTGCTACACGGTGTCCCGGCCCCTGCAGCTGGGCGTGGCCGCCGCCGCCGCCCGGCCCGACGTGCACGACATCTTCGGCCAGTTGGGAACGGAACTGGGCGTGGCCTTCCAGCTTCGTGACGATGTGCTGGGCGTTTTCGGCGACCCGGCGGTGACCGGCAAGCCGTCCGGTGACGACCTGAGATCCGGCAAGCGAACCGTGCTGCTGGCCGAGGCCATAGCGCTGGCCGACCAGTCCGATCCGGCGGCGGCCGGCCTGCTGCGGAATTCCATCGGCGCGCGCCTGAGCGACGCGCAAGTGGACGAATTGCGCGCGGTCATCGAGTCGGTGGGCGCGCTGGCCGCCGTGGAGCGGCGCATCGCGGCGCTCACCCGGCGTGCGCTGGACATGCTGGCGGCCGCTCCCATCAACGCGGCGGCCAAAGCGGGGCTGTCCGAACTGGCCCGGATGGCCACCGACCGCTCGGCCTGACGATGACCACTCCCACACACACCCCGGCCGCCGACGCCTCGGCGATCAGACCGCCGTTCCGGCAACATATTTCACGGCTGACCGCGTTCGCCGCCGCTCCCGAGTCGGGGCCGGCGAGGCTGGGCTTGCTGGGCGCCGTGCTGATTACCACGGGCGGCCTGGGAGCGGGCAGCACCCGCCAGCACGACCCGCTCCTGGAAGCGATCCACACGTCATGGATGCGCTTCGGGCACGGTCTGGTGCTCTCCTCGATCCTGTTGTGGACCGGCGTGGGCCTCATGCTGATCGCCTGGGTCGGACTGGGCCGGCGGGCGCTGGCCGGCCAGACGACCGAGTTCACGATGAAGGCCACCACCGGCTTCTGGCTGGCGCCGCTGCTGGTGTCTGTGCCGATCTTCAGCCGCGACACCTATTCGTACCTGGCTCAGGGAGCGCTGCTGCGCGACGGCCTGGACCCCTACGCGGTCGGACCCGTCGCCAATCCGAATGTGTTGCTGGACAACGTGAGTCCCATCTGGACAATCACCACCGCCCCCTATGGTCCGGCGTTCATCCTGGTCGCGAAGCTGGTCACGGTCCTCGTCGGCAACAACCTGGTGGCCGGAACCATGTTGCTGCGCCTGTGCATGCTGCCGGGACTGGCGGCGCTGATCTGGGCCACTCCGCGCCTGGCCCGCCATCTGGGCGCCGATGTCTCGATCGCGCTGTGGATCTGCGTCCTCAACCCGGTCGTGCTCATCCACCTGATGGGTGGGGTGCACAACGAAATGCTCATGGTCGGCATGATGGCCGCGGGTATAGCGCTGACCTTCGGTGGCCGCCACGTGCTGGGTGTCACCCTCATCACGGTCGCCATCGCGGTCAAGGCCACGGCCGGGATCTCCCTGCCCTTCCTGGTGTGGGTGTGGATGCGGCACTTGCGCGACCAGCGCGGCTATCGGCCCGCGCGGGCATTCGTCACGGCCACCGCGGTCTCCCTGCTGATCGTCGCCATCGTCTTCGGGACCTTGTCCGCCGTGGCGGGTGTCGGCCTGGGGTGGCTGACCGCGCTGGCGGGATCGGTGAAGATCATCAACTGGCTGACCGTGCCAACCGCCGCCGCAAGCCTGATCTACGCCCTGGGCAGCGGGCTTTTCCCGATCCACTTCTACGCCGTGCTCCGAGTCACCCGGTACATCGGCGTCGCGATCATCGCTCTGTCGCTGCCGCTGTTCTGGTGGCGGTTCCGGCGGGACGACCGGGCCGCGCTGACCGGCATCGCGTGGTCGATGCTGATCGTGGTGTTGTTCGTCCCGGCCGCCCTGCCGTGGTACTACTCCTGGCCGCTGGCGGTCGTGGCGCCGCTGGCCCAGTCCCGCCGCGCGGTCGCGGTCATCGCCGGCTTGTCGACCTGGGTCATGGTGATCTTCAAGCCCGATGGGTCGCACGGCATGTATTCGTGGCTGCACGTTTCCATCGCCACGGCCTGCGGGCTGGTCGCCTGGTACAGCCTGCACCGGGACCCGGACGATCGCGAGGCTTCCGGCTAGGACGCCGGGACCCCGTACGTTCTAGTACGCCATTGCTTGTGCCCGGCGCACGACCTCCCGCGCCTGATGGGCGTGCAGGGCGTCGACGGGACGCGCGTTGCTGACGGAATCCTTGGTGCCGTCGCGAGTGATCGTCAGCGACGGGTCCGGGGTGAACAGCCAGCGCACGATCTCGGTCTCGTGGTAGCCGCCGTCGTGCAGGATCGTCAACAGTCCCTGCAGGCTCTTGACCACCTCGCCGGAGTTGGTGAAAAAGACTTGGGGCACCGCCACGCCGCCGTCGCGCCGCACCGCGACCAGGTGGCCTTCCCGCAACTGTTGGTGCACCTTGCTGACCGGCACGCCGAGCAACTCGGCGACCCGGGGCAGGTCGTACGTTGGTTCGTCGGGATCCAGAACGTCGTCGCCGGCCGGAATACTGCCCACGGCGTCAGTGTAGGCCGTGCGTGGCGCGTTGGGATCCATGTTCAGCGCCCGATCGCACGCACCTACGATGGCCCCGTTGGCAGGGGCTGGTATGGAGGCTGGGATGGGCGACCCGTTGGAGGGCACAAGGCTCGACGGCCGCTACCTCGTCGAGTGCAAGATCGCCAGCGGCGGGACCTCGACGGTCTACCGAGGCGTCGACGTCCGGCTCGACCGCCCCGTCGCCGTGAAGGTCATGGACGCTCGCTACGCCGGCGACGAGCAATTCCTCACCCGATTTCGGCTCGAGGCCCGCACTGTCGCCAGGCTGAAAAACCCCGGACTGGTCGCCGTCTACGACCAGGGCCAGGACGCGCGCCACCCGTTCTTGGTGATGGAGCTCATCGAGGGCGGCACCCTGCGCGAGCTGCTCGCCGAACGCGGTCCGATGCCGCCGCACGCGGTGGCGGCCGTGCTCCGGCCCGTGCTGGGCGGTCTGGCCGCCGCCCACCGGGCCGGCCTGGTGCACCGCGACGTCAAGCCCGAGAACGTGCTGATCTCCGACGACGGCGACGTCAAGATCGCCGACTTCGGATTGGTCCGCGCCGTTGCGGGCGCCGGAATCACCTCCACCAGCGTGATCCTGGGCACCGCGGCCTACCTGTCGCCCGAGCAGGTGCGTGACGGCAACGCCGGTCCCCGCAGCGACGTCTACTCCGTCGGGATCCTCACCTACGAGCTGCTGACCGGGCACACCCCGTTCACCGGGGACTCGGCGCTGTCGATCGCCTACCAACGGCTGGATACCGATGTGCCCCCGCCCGGCGCGGCGATCGACGGCGTGCCAACGCAATTGGACCAGTTCGTCGCGCACGCGACGGCCCGTAACCCCGCGGATCGCTACGCCGACGCCCTCGAGATGGGCACCGACCTGGACGCGATCACCCGTGAGCTCGGCCTGCCGGACTTTCGCGTGCCGGCGCCGCGCAACTCCGCGCAACACCGGTCGGCGGCGCTGCACCACAGCAGGGCGAGCGAGCGCCGGGCCACCGCGCAGCAACCGCGGGCTTTCGCCCAGGCGCCCGGCCCCGCCCCCCTACCGCACCCCACCCCGCAGCTGACCCGCGGGCCCGGGGTCTGGCCGGAGCCGGCGCGCCCCCACCACGGCGAGCC
>JARLGR010000194.1 GCA_031292665.1 Mycobacterium sp.
CGCGGGCTGGTTCTGGCTACTCTTCTTCACGGCGGTCCCCTTGCTGTTGGTGTGTCTTGGCGGACGCCCGACACCTACCACACGGCAGGTCTCGAGCGGGGGACCGCCACCTCAAACTTCCACGACGCCCGGGACAACCTCCACAAAGCGTTCAAACCCTTCAACGAAAAGGAAGCGCTTCAGATTGCACAGGCGCGGAACGAGTATCTGCACGGCGCGGGTATCGGTTTCGAAGGTCTGCCCGAGGACGCCTGGTGGGCGCGATTCTGGGCACAAGTCTCGATTTTGGTTGACCACCTCGACCACGACCTCGATGGGCTGGTGGGAAGCGATCGAGTAGCACGCGTGCAGAGGTATCTCTCGCTAAATACCAAGAATCTGGAGAATCGGCTCGAAAGCCTGCTAGAGCACGCCCGTCAACTCCTCAGCCTACGAAGCAGCCCCAACCCCCCTGCGTGGGTCGAACGCGAGTTCGCGAAGCCAAAGGATCTCGGCGCTGGGCTCTCGCATTCCGACAGCGCACCATGTCCTGCCTGCAGCAATGAAGGGCTGCTCGAAGGTCAGGAAGTGCGTGATTACGAGATCAAATTTGAACGAGTGGGCGAGGAAGACTACGACCAGTGGGTTGAGCTCACTGTGGACGCTGAGTACTTCAGTTGCAGAAATTGCCGCCTAGTTCTCGATGGCTACGAACTCCTCGAACTCGCGGGATTACCTCTCACATTTGAGGCGGTTGGCGACGTTCCTGACTACGCCGGAGATGAATTCGGAAACGACTAGTGTTGCGACGAGGCCCAGTGCTCCAGCGTTGCGGATCTGCCGTCGACCCGGAGACTATGGGTGTCACGGCGATGTCACAAGTCCCCGCCGATTGAGCGGACAGTCGTGGACATGTCTGGATACATCCGCCCAGGACAGCGGCTCTTTTCGACACACAGGGACGTGCGAAGACGCCCCGAATCGACTTCCCAAGCTGAATACGCGGGTTCGATTCCCGTCATCGGCTCCACTCTGACCAGGGCGAACGATGTCAACGGCACGTTCGCTTAACGGCTCGGTCCCGTAACGGTCCCGTAGACGTAGCCGAACCCGCAGCCGTACTCTGGCAGGACCCCAAGAATTGGTCCACTTTCTTGTGAGAGTCGATTATTGGTGAGTGCGTTGGCAGCCTACCCAGGTCGTGGCTGGTCGGCGGGTTAGTGTCCGGCGTCGAATTCGATGGGCAGGGTTGTTGGTCCGGTGATCCCTTCTAGGGGCTTCCAAGGGGCGGGGCCGGTGCGGTGCGGGTTGGGCATCCGCTGAGTAATGACGCGTAGGGCTTCGGCGAGTTCAAGTCGGGCCAGGTGTGCTCCAAGACAGTAGTGAATGCCGCCGCCGAACGTCGGCATGGTCGCCGGCCCCTCGCGGGTGATGTCGAGGCAGTCGGGGTCGTCGTAGACGGCGGGGTCGCGGTTGGCGGCGGCCGTATTGACAATCACCAGCGTGCCGGCCGGCACCCTCACGCCGCCGAGTTCGACATCCTCGACGGCCTTGCGCATGGTGGCGAAAATGACCGGGCTGTGGCGCATGAGTTCCTCGACTGCCTGCGGTGCGAGCTCGGGATGCTCAGCCAGCAGGGCCCACTGCTCGGGGTGGTCACACAAATCGCCTACGGCGGAGGCCAACTGATTGCGGGTGGTGTCGGTGCCCGCCATCAGCAGGCCTCCCGCGAGCATGCGCAGCTCGTCGGCGGTGAGCCGATCCCCGTCGTCTTCGGCGCGGATCAGCTGCGACATCAGGTCGTCGGTGAGGTTGTGGCGCCGCTGGGCGACCATGTCGTCGATGTAGGCGTCGAGTTCGTCGAAGGCACCCATGATGACCGCGGCGTGGTCGGCGACGTTCCAGGTGAAGGTCTTGAAGATGTCCTCGGCCCAGTCCGAGAACAGTTGCCAGTCTTGGCGCGGTGCGCCGAGCAACCCGCAGATGATCGGAATCGGATACCGGCGTGCGATGTCGGAGACCACGTCGCAGCGCCCAGTGCTGGTTAGCGGGTCGACCAGCTCGGTGATGACCCCGACGATCGTGGTCTCGAGTCGTGCGGTCGACCGTGGTGTGAACGCCTGGGAGACGAGTCGGCGCAGCCGATGGTGATCGGCGCCGTCCCGGCTTAACAGACCCGAGGTGACCTTGTCCCACAGCCGCCCGGACGTAATGCCTTGTGCCGCGAGGGCATGTCCCTTCGGCATGCAAAACCGAGGATCGTGCAAGACGGTCCGCACCAGCTCGTAACCCAATACCTCAGGCCCGTGCGGCCCCAGCGCAATCGGCCCCTGCAGCCGGGCCTGCCGGATGAGCCGGTGCGCATCTTCGGGGTTTTGGGCGTGCTCATAGGCGATGGCCGGCGGCCCGGCATCAAACACGGTCGGGCTGTTGGCGTCGATGGTGTCGACGGTCATGGTGCCTCCTCGGATTCGTCCGAGTCGACTATCCGGGGCCACGGCGGCAAGACCATCGGCCAGAACGCGTAGATCTGCGCGATCGGGGGTCGTATATACGCGTGCGGCCGGCTGCAATCTGCGCGTTTGCGCTGATGTTTTGCGCTACGCGCCGCGCGCATGCTGGCTAGCATGAGCGAGGTTGAGCCGTGCACACAGACGCCGGTGCTGGATTGGAGCGAGCTGGGCGTGAGCGAGCTGCCGACCGGAACGGTGACATTGCTCTTGGCCGACGTCGAGGGCTCCACCCGGCTGTGGGAGACCCAACCCGAGGAGATGACCGCCGCGATTGCGCGTCTCAACCAAACCGTCTCTGAATTCATCGCCGCCTATGGCGGCGTGCGCCCGGTCGAGCAGGGTGAGGGTGACAGTTTTGTGGCCGCGTTCGCCCGCGCGTCCGACGCGGTGGCCTGCGCGCTGGAGTTGCAGCGAGCGCCGCTAGCCCCGATCCGGCTGCGGGTCGGGATGCATACCGGTGAGGTGCAGCTGCGCGATGAGGGTAACTACGCCGGTTCGACGATCAATCGGACTGCTCGGCTGCGGGATCTGGCCCACGGCGGTCAGACGGTGCTGTCGGGTGCGACCGAGGCGATGGTGATCGACCGGCTACCTGAGGGCGCCTGGCTGACCGATCTGGGCACCCACCCGTTGCGTGATCTGCCCCGCCCGGAGCGGGTGGTGCAGCTGTGCCATCCCGACGTTGTCAACGAGTTCCCGCCCCTTCGGGTATCCAGCACCGTTGTCGCCACCCGTCTTCCGGCGCAGCTGACCAGTTTCGTGGGCCGCGACGCGCAGCTGACCCAGCTGCGGGAGCTGCTGGGGCAGAACCGGCTGGTGACGTTGACCGGTGCGGGCGGGGTGGGCAAAACCCGGCTGGCGATCCAGGTCGCGGCCGCAATGGCGCCCGAGTTCGGCGACGGGGTGTGGTATGTGGATCTGGCGCCGCTCACCGACCCCGAGCTGGTGCCCGTGACAGTGGCGCGTGCACTCGGGCTGCCCGATCAACCGGGCCGCTCCACCATGGACAGCCTGCTGCGGTTTGTTCGCGACCGTCAGCTGCTGGTGGTGCTGGACAACTGCGAGCACCTGCTGGATGCCAGCGCCGAGCTGGTTGTCGCTGTGCTGAGTGGGGCGGCGGGGCTGACCTTGCTGGCGACGAGCCGGGAGGCGATCGGGGTGGCCGGTGAGGTGAGCTGGCGGGTGCCGTCGCTGTCGCTGGCCGACGAGGCGGTCGAGTTGTTCGCCGACCGGGCCCGCCATGCTCGGCCCGGTTTCACCCTCACTGATGACAATGCCGCGACGGTGGGCGAGATTTGCGCGCGCCTGGATGGGGTGCCGCTGGCGATCGAGCTGGCGGCGGCGCGGGTGCGGGCCTTATCCCTGTCGGAGATCGTTGACAGCCTGCATGACCGGTTCCGGCTGCTGACCGGGGGTGCGCGCACCGCGGTGCGCCGCCAGCAGACATTGCGCGCCTCGGTGGACTGGTCACATGCGCTGTTGACCGAACCGGAGCGGGTGTTGTTTCGCCGGTTGGCGGTGTTTGTGGGCGGATTCGATCTCGACGCTGCCCAAGCCGTCGCCGGTGGTGGTGAGGTGGAGCGTTACCAGGTGCTCGATCAGCTCACCCTGCTGGTGGACAAGTCGCTGGTGGTCGCCGACGACGCCGGGGGCCGAACCCGCTACCGGCTGCTGGAGACGGTGCGCCAATACGCCCTGGAAAAACTCGGCGAATCCGGCGAGGCCGACAGCGTGCGCTCACGACATCGTGACCACTACACGTCGATGGCCGCGGTGCTCGACGCGCCGGCAGGCAGTGATTATGAGCAGCGCATCGAGCAGGCCGAGATCGAGATCGACAATCTGCGCGCCGCATTTTCGTGGAGCCGGGAAAACTCCGACGTCGAACTGGCCCTGACGCTGGCGTCGTCGCTGCAGCCACTGTGGCAGGCGCGGGGACGCATCCGGGAAGGGTCGGCCTGGTTCGACACTGTTCTCACCGATGAGGTCGCACAGGACGCCGAGGTGGCGGCCGCGGTACGCGCCCGGGCGCTCGCCGACGAGGCGGTGCTTGATACTTGGGCCGGCGCCGCCGCGAGGATGGATCAGGCCCAACAGGCCGTGGCGATCGCGCGCGAGGTCGATGACCCGGCCCTGCTGGCCCGGACATTGACCGCCTACGGGTTTATCGCCAGCCTGGGCTATAACACCGAGGCGGCCCGGGAATGCTTCGCCGAGGCGATGGGCCTGGCCCGTGCCGTGGACGATCGGTGGCGGCTAAGCGAGATCCTCGCCCTGCGGGCGCGGGACGCGCACATCGCGGGTGACCCGATCGCGGTGCGCGCAGCTGGCGAGGAGGGACGCGACCTCGCCGACGCGATCGGCGACGGGTTCAACTCGCGTTTGTGTCGCTTTTACCTCGGGGCGGCGAAGACGTTTAGTGGCGATCTGGCCGGAGCCGCCGCACAGTTCGGCGAGGTGGCGGCCGAGGCCGAGGCGGCTCACGACGAGATGTGGAGGGTGGTCAGCCTCGCCGGTCAGAGCCTGGCACTGGCATACCGGGGTGAGGCGGCCGCTGCCCGAGCGGCGGCCGAGGCGGCCCTCAAGGGCGGCGCTGAGCTCGGCGGAAGGTTCGCAGTAGTTCCGCACACAGCGGTGGGATTCGCGGCCCTGGCCGCCGGGGATGGCGCAGCGGTGCACGAGGCGCGCGAGGCCGCCCGACAGGACATGATTGTCCTGATCGGTTCGACGGCGGCAGTGCAGCGCGTCTGGAATGCCGAGGCCGCGCTGGCAGACCGGGATCTCGCCGCCGCCCGTCGCTGGGCCGACGAGGCCGTCTCGACTACAACCGGCTGGTACTCGGCGATGGCGTTGACGGTCCGCGCTCGCGTGGCGATCGCGGCGGGTGAGCCGGAGCAGGCCGAACGCGACGCCCACGACGCGCTGACCTGCGCCGCCGAACTCAAGGCATACCTGCTCATCCCCGACATCCTCGAGTGCCTGGCCGCTCTGGCAGGCGAGACCGGCAGTCACCGCGAAGCCGCCCGCCTCTTCGGCGCGGCACACGCCATCCGGCTCCGCATTGGCGCGGTGCGGTTCAAGATCTATGACGCCGGCTACGAAGCGTCGATTGCGGCGGTACGGAATGCTTTGGGCGAGACAGACTTTGATGCCGCGTGGGCCGAGGGCACGGCCCTGTCCACCGAGGAGGCGATCGCCTACGCGCAGCGTGGCCGCGGCCAACGCAAACGACCCACCACAGGGTGGGCCTCGCTCACCCCCACCGAGCGCGACGTCGTCCGGCTCGTCAGCGAAGGGCTGGCCAACAACGACATCGCCACACGGCTTTTCGTGTCACCGCGCACCGTGCAAACCCACCTCACCCACGTCTACACCAAACTCGGACTGACGTCCCGCGTGCAACTCGTCCAAGAAGCAGCCCGTCACACCTGACCTCGCACCACCACAGTGGTAGCGGCGGGCCAAACAGCAGGACACAGATCAGCTTCTTGCTCGCGCCGGTTATCGGTGCATGCAGCTAGCGGCGTAGCGGGCTGGTGGCTGGTAGTCCAGGGCGGAGTGGGGTCGGTGGTGGTTGTATTCGTGCTTCCAGTCGCTGATGATCACGCGTGCCTGGGTCAGTGACCAAAAGATGTTGATGTTTAGCCATTCGTCGCGGACTCTGCTGTTGAACGATTCGACGTAGCCGTTTCGCCATGTATGCCTACTGAAATCACCCGTCATGAGGCGTTCTTGACCATCGTTCTGACCGTGGCCCTGGCGACACTCCATCCTCGAAAGGGTTTGCTGAGTCGTGGTTGGGTAGTGCCATGCTGGCTATCGCCAACAGTGCAGCACGAGGATTCCCTGTGCTCGGCGGAAGTCGGCGCGGGTTCCTGACTCGATTGATTCCAGGATGGTTTCGTACGTCGCTGCCGTGTGACCGAAACGTCTACGGCTGAGCGCGCCGACACGCGGGGCCGCATCGAGGCGGCCGCGGCGCTCGCCGCCGCGGACACCGAACCCGGCGAGGACCATCTGGCATCGCGTGACTACCGGCGGCATCTCGCCCGCGTGCTGACCGGGCGGGCGTTGGAGCAGGCCGCGATCAGTTAGCCCGCTCATCAAAGTTGACGGCGCGGCCGAACGCGGCGCAATGTGATACTCGTCATATGACTACCTGGTAACACCGGGCAGAGAGGCGGCAGCTCATGACCACGAGGGACAAGTACACGGACGTGCCCGCACCGTACTCGTGGGTGGTTCCCAGCGCCGGCGACGCGCGCTTCACGTGGGAGTACGACGAGGGGCGCGCCCGGCTCCTTTCCCTTTACCAAAAGGGAAAGGACAAGCAGTGGGATGCCCAGTCGCGCATCGACTGGGCAAAAGACGTCGACCCGATGAACCCGGTCGGGCTGCCCGACGAGTTCCATCCGCTGTTCGGCAGCCCGATGTGGGACGCCGCAGACGAATCACGTCGCGCCGAGATGCGCCAGCACTCCCAAGCCTGGCAGATCTCGCAGTTCCTGCATGGCGAGCAGGGGGCGATGGTGTGCTCGGCCAAGATCGTCGAGGTCGTCCCGGACCTGGACGCGAAGTTCTACGCGGCCACCCAGACCATGGACGAGGCCCGGCACGTCGAGACGTTCGCGCGGTTCCTGCAGGAGAAGGTCGGCCTGGTCTACCCGATCAACAAGCACCTGACCGCACTGCTGGACGACACCCTGCGCGACTCGCGCTGGGACATGCCCTACCTCGGCATGCAGGTCCTCATCGAAGGGCTCGCACTCGCCGCCTTCGGGGTGCTGCGTGACATGGCGCCGCAGGACTCGCTGGCCAAGCAGTTGCTGGCCTACGTCATGCAGGACGAGGCCCGGCACGTCGCCTTCGGCCGAATCTCGCTGAAGGACTACTACTCCGCGCTGACCGAAGCCGAGCGGGACGAGCGTGAAGAGTTTGTCGTGGACGCCTGCTACCTGATGCGCGACCGGTTCCGCGGCGAGGAGGTTTTCGAGACCCTCGGCCTCGACGTCCAAACGTGTGCCGACTGGGTCGACACGTCGCCGCTGATGATCCAGTTCCGCTCGCACCTGTTCAGCCGCATCGTGCCGATCGTCAAGGACATCGGGTTGTGGGGCGACAAGGTGCAGAAGGCCTTCTCGGACATGGGTGTCCTCGACATGGCCGGCTTCGACATCGAGGCGCTGATGAAGGCCGATGAGGATCAGGCCGACGCGCTGGACAAGGCACACGCCGAGATGGCCGGCCGGGCCCTCGAGGTGGACCAGGTGATCGCGGCGGGCGCGAGCTAACCCAATGTCCGGTTTGTCGATCGGGTGGTTCCTGGTGTCGTGACGCGGGTCAGCGATGACCGCATCCACATCGAACTCACCATCGAGGGTGCCGACGAGCCAATCGCGAGCCTGCACCGAAACGACCAGCTCGTTTCGAGCTAACGGCGACGACGCATCGGAACCACGTTCGGTGCGTCAACCGGTCGGCTCATCGCTTCTAGCGCGGCCCTCGTCTCGGCGTGATCGGCGTCGAATAGATGCGTGTAAATCGCCAGTGTTGTCGTCACCTTCGGGTGACCCATGAAACGCGAAAGCTGAAGCGGCGGAATCCCGGCCGCGACACACAAGCTCGCGTAGGTATGACGCAACGCATGGAACTTCAATGCGGGCGGCAACATCGGATCACGACCGCCAAGGCGGTTGGCGCGCGCGACGGCGGGCCGGAACACCGCTTTTTAGAACGTCTGGTGACGAATCGGCGCGGACCAATCCAACACCAACCGTTGCGCAGCTTCATCGACTGACAGCGCGGCGAGTGCATCGACGGCGGTCGGCGTGATCCGGTTTCCTTCGTCGTCGGTGGCGCGCTTGCCGGTCGGCTTGGCGGCTTTCAGCGTGACCGCGCAGAACAGCGGCGCGCCCGGTTCGTCGCGGCGCGGATGCGCGGCCAGGTACTCGCGGAGAAGCTCCGTCGTGCCGCTCATCATCGGAATGTGTCGGCGTGAGCCTTTCGTCTTCGGCGAGTCATAGACCAACGCGCCGTCGATCGTAATGACGGTTCGCTCGACGTGCAGCACGCCCGGTTTGGCCGGTGCGCGTGTTGAAGTTTTCTTTGGTGCCGAAGGCCGGCTCGCGTGTTAATTCGACTGTTTTCGTGTAAAAATGCGCCATCCAGCTTGCGCGGCAAACAGTCAGAGGAGAAGCTATGTCAGCGCCGAAGCGCTATGGCCGACGTATGGGCACAGCACTATTGAGTGGCTCGCTTCTCGCCGCCGGCGTCGCCGTGGCCGGCCCGGCGCAGGCCGATGACGTCAGCTTTCTTAATGACCTGCACAACGCGGGAATCCACGACACTGGCGGCGGCGACTCGGCGCTGTTGGTGACGGGTTGGAAGCTGTGCGCCCAATTAAGCTATGGCGCTACGCCCCAGCAGCTGGCGGACCTGGCGCTGCAACGCTCCGACAGCGATCTGGGCGCCAAAGGGCTCAACCCCCAGCAGGCAGCCGACCTCATCAGCTACGCCCAGTCCGATCTGTGTCCCACGGCGTAGCTGCGATCTGATTTCCGGCCGTAACGCCCCTCGGGAAGCGGGCGGAAGATCTGCGGGGGCGGGCCGGAATTGACACCGGCCGGGCGAAAAGCTCTGCCGGAGGGGAGGCTCGTTGGCCGCGTTCGAGCAGGGCCACGCCTACCACGAGAAGTGGCTGCAAAACGCGCACCGTCGGGACGTTCCGCGCCGGGTCGTCGTCGAGATCGCCCGACGGGGCGCCCTCACCCCGGACAGCTTCCGGGTCCTGCGGGACATGGAGGAGGTCGAAGACCCCGACGGCAAGTCCTTCTTCCTCATCCCGCCGGGAGTGCCGGGCGCCGACGTGCGCCGGGCGGCGCTGCTGACCTACGTCCTCAACGCGGGAACCGATTACGGCACGCCCGGACGGCCCGCCGACTTCCCCGCGGCCCCGTACTGCGCCGACGAGGTCGCGCGGGTAGCCGACCGGCAGCGCGCAAACGGCTGGACGTACACCCGGGACGTCCGGTTCGTCGACCGCAATGGCGGACGACTCGTCACCACCCCGAACGGCATTCTCATGGGCGTGGGAGGCAACAGGATCCAGCGGCAATTCAGCCGGCGGGGCGGCACCACCTGGGGCGACATGTTCATGGTCAACATGGGCGACGTCAGCGACCCCGCCGAGCGGCTTCGACTGATCGTCCGGTCCGGGCACGCCTGGTACCTCGGCGGCAGCGGCGAGCCCTTCGAGAGCAACCTCGACCTGGACCGGGTGCTGCACCACGAGGAGCGACACTCCCGGCAATGGGCGCAGAAGGGCTACGCGGGCATGCTGAGGGACTACGGCTGGGAACTGTTGCGGGAGTTGGTTTTCGGCAAGCCGAACCGACTCGAAGAGGACGCCGGCCTGTCCGACGGGGGGTACCGGTGACGCGCCGCGGCGGGGCATTGCTGGCCGCCGTGTGCGCGGTCCTGGCGGCGGCCGGCTGCCACCGGGCCGACAACTGGCATCCCAGCGCGCCGTTTGCCCCGTCGTTGCGGCCGGCCTTCGGCGCCCGGATCACGGACGGGAAGTTGCGCATCTGGACCGGCTCGCGGTGCACCGGCGTCACGCGCCTGGCGCTGACGTTCGAGCCCGGCCCCGCCGAACTCGTGCTGACGTCGCAGCGCGGGACGGACGTCGAGCGCCTGACGCTCGGCGGCGACTACCCCGGATTGCAGATCGCCCACCCGTTACCCGACGGCTTCGACTGGCACACCGAGGACTCGTTGCGCATCTCCGTCTACGGCGGCGGGGGCCTGGGCTCGAGCACCGATCTCGCCGAGGTGATCGACGGGTCGGATCAGCACCCGGTCGATACGTACTGGTTCCAGGGCGTCGGGTGGCTCGATCCCGACGACGTCGCGGCGAAGGACGGCAAGACCTTCCTCGCGACCTGTACACCGGACCCGGCTAAGAAGCGTTAACGGTGTTCCAGACCGTGCAGCCCGTGGCGCAGGATCATCGCACCGATCACGATCAGGATTCCCGCGAGCAGGGCGGCGTTGTGTTTGTCCATCCAGGCTTTGGTCGTCGCCAGCGCGTTGTCGAGGCGGCTACCGGCCGCCGCGTAGGCCAGGATCGGGATCGCGACGCTTGACGCCGCGACGGCGACGAAGAACGCGGCGGCCAACCAGTCACCGGCAGAGCCGAGCCCGGCGGTGCCGATGGCCAATCCGGCCGGCACGCAGATGAGCACCACGTCCGGTCGCCCCGCGGCCAGCGCCGCCCCGGTAAGCCCCGCACGGACGGGGGTGATGGTGCTGAACGAACGCATCCAGCCCGGCGACTCGGTGTGCCTTTTCCGGGTGAACCACTGGTAGATGCCGTACACGATCAGCGCGGACCCCAGGATCACGCGCAGCCAGGACGACCACCGCGGCGGCGACTTGTCCAAGCCGCCGAGCAGGCCGGAGGCCGCGACGGAAAGCGCGGTCACCGCGGCCAGGCTCAGCACCCAACCGCCGAGGAAAGCAAGGCTGCTCGGCCGCGGCCGCGGCGCCTCCAGGACCAGCACCGCCGGGATGACCGTGATCGGCGAGAGCGCGATGACCAGGCCGAGGGGAATGAGACCGGTCGACACCGTAACCCAGCTACCTGCCATGGGCAGCAATCTACGCGATGTCAAACCCTTCAGACCGGCGGTTGCTACAGGGCGTGAATCCCGTTGTAGAGGACCATCAGACCGATCAGCACCAAAACGACCGCGAGCATCCCGGCATGGTTTCGTTCCATCCAGTCCTTGAGCCGTTCCAGCGCGTCGTCCAGGCGTTCGCCGGCACCGACGTAGGCCAGGATCGGCAGCGCGACCGTCGACGCGGAGACCGCGACGAAAAAGGCACCCGCCATCCAACCGCCCACGACGCCAAGCCCGCCGGTGCCGATAGCCAACCCGGCCACGGCGCAGATGATCAGCACTTCCGGTCGTATCACCCCGAGCACCGCCCCGGTGATGCCCGCGCGCCGCGGGGTGAACTTGGAGAACGAACGCATCCAGCCGGGAGTCTCGCTCTGGCGATGTCGCGTCAGCCACCGGAAAATACCGAACAGGATCAGCGCCGACCCGAAGACCACACGCACCCAGGACGCCCACGTCGGCGGCGAGTTGTGCAGGCCGCCGAGCAGGTCCGAGGCCCCGACGAACAGCGCGGTGAGCGCGGCCAGACTGAGCACCCAGCCGCCGAGGAAGGCCAGGCCGGCCGGCCGGGGCCGGGGCGCGTGTAAGACCAGCACCGCCGGAATGACCGTGACCGGTGAGGTTGCGATGACGAGTGCCAGCGCAAAGAGCCGGGCCAGCAAGGTACCCCAACTTGCGTCCACGGGCAGCATCATCGCATCCCCCGGCTAACGCTTCCTGCGCAGCGTCCAGGCCGGTACCCAGTGCGTCACCGTCCTGCGCTTGGAGCCGTACGCCACCGGATAGGTCACCAGCCCCCACCAGTCGCCCTGCTCGCAGATGCCCCAGCAACTCAGTCGCCCCTCGATGACCTTGTGCAGCTGCAGGCCGTTGGGCTGGTATCGGCCCGAGCGGTGCGGCTGACGCGGGAAGAGCACCGTCAGGTCAACCAGCACCGTTATCGGCGGACGCACCACCCGAAACGGGCTGCGGACCGGCTGCCCGTTGTACCCGATCGACGCGAGGTCGCCCATCGGTCGATCATACGTTCGAATGGCAGCATGGCGGTGTGCTTCGCGGCGGCCTGCGGACGGTCCCGAGGGATGCCTTGAGCCATGCCTTAGACCCGCTGATCATTGCGGTGCTGGCCGCCGCGGTGAGCCTGGGCGGCGCCGGTCGTCCGTCCTTCTGGTACGACGAGGCCGCGACCATTTCGGCGTCCTACAGCCGATCGCTCGGCCAGTTGTGGCACATGCTGGGCAGCGTCGACGCCGTTCACGGCCTGTACTACCTGCTGATGCACGGCTGGTTCCAGGTCTTTCCGCCCACGGAGTTCTGGTCCCGCGCGCCCAGTGGCCTCGCCGTCGGGGGCGCCGCGGCCGGCGTGGTCGTGCTGGCCAGGCAGTTCTCGTCGCGCACCGTCGCGGTAGCCTGCGGGGTCTTCTGTGCGATCCTGCCGCGGACCACCTGGGCGGGCATCGAGGCGCGCCCGTACGCCCTGTCCATGCTGGCCGCCGTGTGGCTGACGGTGCTGCTCGTGCGCGCCGGCCGCCGTGCGGGCGCGTGGGCTTGGCTGTGGTACGGCATCGTCGCCTTTGCGTCGATCCTGCTCGACGCCTACCTGGTGCTGATGCCGGCGGCGCATCTGGTCTTCCTCTGCGTGTATCAACGCACGCGCACGGTCCTGGTGCGGTTCGCCATCGCGTCGGTGGCGGCGGTGTGCGCCCTGACGCCGCTGCTGGCCGCGGTCGCCGCGCAGGCGCATCAGATCAAATGGGTCCCGCCGATCGGTCGCCGCACGCTCGAAGACGTGGTGGTTCAGCAATACTTCGAAAGAAGCCCGCCGTTCGCGGCCCTGTCTGCGCTGGTGGTCGCGACAGCGATTGCGTTGTGGCTGAGGACATCCGGCCGCCTTGCCGGGGGCGATCGGCAGCTGTTGACGATCGCCGCGGCGTGGCTGGTGATACCGACGGCCGCAATCGTGTTCTGGTCGGCGCTTTTTCACCCGATCTACACCCCGCGCTATCTGTCCTTCACCGCTCCGGCGATGGCGCTGGTCCTGGGCGTCTGCACCGCCGCGGTGGCAGTCAGGCCGTGGGTGGCGACGGCGCTCGTCGGCCTCTTCGCCGTCGCGGCAATCCCCAATTATTCTCTGGCGCAGCGTAATACGTACGCAAAATACGGCATGGACTACAGCCAGGTGGCCGATCTGATCACCGCGAAGGCGGCGCCCGGGGACTGCTTGCTGGTCAATGACACGGTGACGTTCATGCCCGCCCCGATGCGCCCGTTGCTGGCGGCGCGTCCCGACGCATACCGGAAGCTGGTCGACCTCACCCTGTGGCAGCGCGCCACCGACCGCAATGACGTCTTCGACACCAACCTCATCCCGGAGGTCGTCGCCCAGCCGCTGAGCCACTGCCGCGTGGTGTGGATCATCACGCAGGCCGACAAGTCGATGCCCGGTCACGAGCAGGGCGTGGCGTTGCCGCCCGGCCCCGATTACGGCGCGACCCCGGCCTTCGCGGTTCCGCACGACCTGGGCTTCCGACTGGTCGAGCGCTGGCAGTTCAGCCTGGTTCAGGTGATCAAAGCGGTGCGCTGACGCGCTTCACCAGATCCGCAGGTAGTCGATGAGCATGGCCGCCGGGAAGGTACCCGCGGCGGGATCGCCGGCGCCGACGCCGCCCACCGCGAGCGTGAACATGGGCGTCATCCAATAGCCGGGATTGTTGAACGGCCACCGAAAGTCGTCGGGAGCGCCGCCGGCCACGTGGATGGGTTTCGGCGGGACGGTGAAGAACGGTTTCGCGCCGTCGACGTAGTCCCGCCAGAACGCGAAACCGTCCTCGGCCCAACGCATTCGCCAGGTGTGCCAGGCGCCGTCCACCAGGCCGGAAATGGACCTGCCTTCCCACGTTTTGCCGTTGGACGCGGCGTGAACCGTGGTGCCCGGGGCCCACGAGCCGTTGCCGTACCACTCGAAGATGTCGACCTCGCCGTCGGGCAGCGGATCCTCGTTGACCGCCCAGAACGAGGGCCACAGGCCGGGAAACAGGCAGTCGAGCTTTATCCGCGCTTCCCAGGTCTGGTTGATCATGCTGCGGAAGTTGCCGCGCAGCTTGCCGCTGCAGTACGTCCCCATTTCCTGGGTGGCACAGAGGACCAGGTTGGAGTTGCCGTCCTGGAACACGTTTCGGCGGTCGTCGCGGTATATCCCCGCGACCGGCGGGTACACGTCGTCCTGCCAGGTCTGCACCGTCCACTTGGCCGGATCGGGGCCCGAGCCCGCCGGGCCGTCGAACTCGTCGGTGAAGATGTAGGGCCCGCCGACCGCGGACGGTGGCGCCTCCGGCGCCGATGACGGGGTCGCCCAGGCCTCCGGGATGCTCATCGCGGCCCCCAGCATGCCGACCCCCGTCATCAACAACATGCTGCGACGATCCATCTGCTACCACCAATCCGTAAGCCAGGTCTTCGACCCAGCCCCATACCCCTGGGCAACTTCCGCAAACGGTGTTATGAAACCACGCGCCCGGGGTGGCGCGCATTCCGACACCCGGCGCCGCACTACTCGTGATCCACCCGAGACGACGCGCGAGCCGGTCGTGGGCCCTCCAGCCGGCCACACTCCGGCCACTATCAATTTGGTTGACATTGCCGCAGCCGGTGATATCAAGTAAGTTGATGGTTTGAGGAAAGGAACGACAATGATGTCTGGTGGAATGTCCGGTGGATTTTTCGGGGGTCCCGGTTTCGGCGGCCCCGGTTTCGGCGGCGGCGGGGGCGGCTGGAACGAAAAGGGCTGGGGGCAGGGCGGGTTCGGCGGCCCCGGCTCCAAGGGAGGTCCGGGCGGTCGCCCCGGCCTGAAGCGAGCCGCGTTCGTGACGGCGGCGATGCTGCTCGACGGGCCCGCTGACGCCGCCCAGATCGTCCAGCGGGTGTCCGATGCCACCGAGGGTGCCTTCACGCCTCCGCAGGACCTCGCCGAACTCGCCATTGGGCTGCTTGCGGGCCGCGGCATGGTCACGGTCGACGACGGCGTGGCCACCCTGACGGAACTGGGCCGCAACGTGCTGGCCTGGCGCGGCGTGAGCAGTGAGACCGCGCACGCCTTCTTGGGGCGCGCGGCCAAGTTCGGCGACGCGTTCAAGATCCGCAGGGAGATGTTCGAATTTGCCCGAGTGGCCCGCACCATCGCCTGGACCGGCACCGACGAGCAAAAGCAGCAGCTCGCCGAGGCCCGTACCAAGGTGCTGGAAGCCGTGACGGAGGCGAAGAAGGCGCTGTACCGCGCGCTCGGCGATGGTTAAGCCGACGCGGGTTCGCTGAGCTTGACCAGCATCTTGCCGATGTTGGCCCCGGTGAACAGCCCGTTGAGGGCATCGACGCAGGACTCGATGCCCTCGAAGACGGTTTCGCGGTGCTTGATCCGGCCCTCTGACTCCCACCGGCGCAGCGCGGCGAACGCCTCCTCGAAGCGGCCCCAATCGTCGAGCGCGTTGAAGCCCTGCATCAGCGCGGTCTTGGACAGCAGGTTGACGTAATTGGCCGGCCCCGGGTGCTCCCCGCTCAGGTAGCTGGAGATGACGCCGCAGAGCACCACCCGGGCTTTGGTGGCCAGGCGGCCCAGCACCGCGTTGAGGATCGGGCCGCCGACGTTGTCGAAATAGACGTTGACGCGACGGGGGCAGTGCTCCTTGAGCGCCGCGTTGAGGTCGTCGTTCTTGTAGTCGATGCACGCGTCGAAGCCGAAGTCCTCGACCACCGCCCGGGACTTCTCGGGGCCGCCAGCGATGCCCACCACCCGGGCGCCGGCGATCTTGGCGATCTGCCCGGCCACCGATCCCGTGGCGCCCGCGGCGGCGGAGACGACGACCGTGTCCCCGGGCTGCGGCCGGCCGATGTCCATCATGCCGATGTAGGCGGTGGCCCCGGTCGGGCCGTACACCGACATCACCGCCAGCTGGTCGACCGCGACCTTGCCCGCGACGGGGGTGCTGAACACGTCGTCGCGAACGATCACGTACTCCTGAAAGCCGGTCAGCGTGGTGACGACGTCGCCGACCTCGAAGGCCGGGCAGCGCGTCGCCACGACCTCGCCGATCCCGGCCGCCCGGATGACCTCGCCCAGCTGCACCGGGGGCAGATAGCCCTGTTGGTCGTTCAGCCAGGTCCGGGCCGCGGCGTCGAGTCCCACGTAGGTCGTCCGGAGCAGCGCCTCACCCTCGGCGGGCTCGGGCGCCGGCCGGGTGATCAACTCGGTGTCCCCGCGCGCGACCAGTCCGGTCGGGCGGCGACGCAGCACAATCTGGCGATTCGGCAAGTCGGGCACGATGCAGAACCTACCCATACGCCCCGCTCCGGTGGGAGCATCTGTGCATGGACCCGCAGGATGACCCGGAAAAACGGATCCGAGAACTCGAGCGACCCCTGGCCGACGCGGCGCACGCCTCGGAATCGGGAAGCCCGCCACCCGGTGCCCCGCCTCCCCCGGCTACCCCGGCAGGGGCCCCGTGGACCTACGGCGGCCCGTTCATGGGCCCGCCGCCGCAACGCCCGTCGGGCAACCGCATGTGGTGGATCCTGGGCACGGTCATCGTCATCGGCACGCTGGCCCTCGCCGGCGGCATCGCCGCCTTCGCCGCACACCAGTTCTCCGGTGTCCGGTCGATCATCGAGTCCCCGCCGACCGCCCCCGGGGGCACTAGTTCCTCGCCGCGCAGCCCGGGCCCGTCGGCCAGTAGGGCCAAGACACCCGGCCCGTCCACGTCACCCGCGCCACCGCCGGGCGCCAGGCTCAGCGTCTCCGGCATCAACGAGAACAGGACGATCGCCTGCGACGACAACATCGTGAGCGTCAGCGGCGTTTCCAACACGGTGGTGATCACCGGTCATTGCACCCAAATCAGCGTGTCCGGCGTACAGAACTCGATCACCGTCGATTCCGTCGACGCCATCGACGCCTCCGGATTCAACAACAAGGTCACCTACCACTCGGGCACGCCGGAGGTCGGCAATTCCGGCGACTCCAACGTGGTGGAACAGGGCTAGGAGTGCCCTGACAGATGTTTCGGGTGTTGTCACACGCGGCTTGCCGTCCTACGCGGCGACGCGCGTGAACTCTGGGCGTCGCGCGTGAACTCTGGGCGGAAAAACGGCTGAAATCCCGCCCTGCCTTCACGCCGAACGCCAGCAGCTCACACTCGAAACTCGAGGAGGCTAGTCGGAAGGCTCCTGCGAATCGTCGTCGAGGATTCCGACCGCGATCCCGTACGGCAGGAAGCGGACTCTGCGCTTGGGGTCGACATTGTTCTTGTGCGCCCGCAGCGCGTCCAGCTCTGTCGCAAAGACCTGCTCGACGCGCGCGCCACCGTCGGGCTCCACCGTGTAGATCGCCCATACGCCGTCACCGGCCTCGCCGGCGGTCTCCGGCGCCGGGCGCGGCCGCCGCGACAGGTCCTCGAAGATCGACGACCATCCCGACCGGGCACCGGGAGCGCCGACGAACTTGCCGATCCGCTCGAAGACGTCGCGCAGCCCCTCGCTGCCTTCCCTGATCACTCGGTCGAATTCGTCGGGATCGAATCCGAACGGACCGTACTCGCCCACGCGACCTCCTTGCCGCTCATGCCGTCATTCCCAGTGTGCGCCGAGTCCGGATCGTTCGCCACGCCCATTTAGGGGCCCGGCGGGGGCGGGGCCGGCGGGGTGATCGGGATCGGCACCGTGACGAACGGTAAGTGCAGGTACATCGTCCGCTACCCGCGTGGGGCCGGACGTGCTTGTGATGTTCAGTGACCGGGACCGAGGAACGGGTTCTGCGGATACCCGCCGCCCGGATATTGGGGGGCCTGGGGCGCCTGGGGCGCCGGGAC
>JARLGR010000195.1 GCA_031292665.1 Mycobacterium sp.
GCCCCGATGTCCGAAAATACCAGGGGGGGCGGGGCGGGGGGGGGGGGCGGGGCGGCAACCGCTCCCGGATCGCCGGGTGCCGGGTCCGGGTCGGCCAGCGCGGGAGTCGCCCCCACCACCAATGCCGATCCCAAAACCCCCAAAGTCAAAGCCAATCCGGCCGCCTTCAGAGCGGCCGACAGGCTTCCCCTCGTCCAGCCCGGCATATGCATCCCTCCAGTTCGCGTTCTGGACACAGTGTGGCATAGCGAACCGACCAGCAAACACTTCTGCCCGCCGGCGACACCCAATTGGGCGGCGAAATATCGCGCTGACCTGCCGAGCTATGAATTGAGTGAGCCCGGCGGCGCAACGTCCAGGATCCGGTGATTGGCCGCGGTGCCGGCCAGGGCGGCGGCCATCAGGCCCGCCGACGCCATCAGCATCAGCGCGACGCTGCGTTCGTACAGCAGCCCGCCCGCCAGCGAGCCCGCCATGATGCCCACCTGGAACGCCGTCACGTACAGCCCCGACGCCCCGTCAGGATCGTCTGCGCCGTTGCGCATCGCGGCGGCCTGCATCATCGGCGACACCGCGGTGGCCATGGCCCCCCAGAGCACGATCGCGCAGGTCCCGATCAGCACCGTCGCCGCGATGGGTTCGCCGCCGAACGCGAGGAAGGTCAGCACCACGAACGCGACGGTCAGCCCGGCCATGCACAGGATGATGGCGCCGCGGGGCCGGCGGTCCAGCGGCCGCGCCACCATGCCCACGGCGATCACTCCGGCGGCGCCGTAGGCGGCCAGCACCCAGGCCAGATTGGCGCCGCGCACGCCGACGACCTCGCGGATGATGACGACGATGTAGGTGTAGGACACGAAGTGCCCCGTGACGCCGACCATGGTGATGAGGCTCACGACGATCAGCCGGCGGTTGCGGTGATGGCGTGCCCGCGGACCCACGCTTTTCAGCTGGTCGTCGCTGAGCACCATCTCGGGCAGCAGCAGCCGTGCCGCCACCGTGACCACGGCCGCGGCGACGGTCATGCAGACCGCGGCGAGTCGCCAGCCCCACATCAGGCTCATGACGGCCGTCAGCGGGCTGCCGATGACCAGCGCCAGGCTGGTTCCGATGTAGATCGACATCGTGGCGCGACCGGCGTGGCTCGGCGGCACCAGCCGGGTGGCGACCGGGGCGATCACCGACCACAGCAGGCCGTGGGTGACCGCGCACAGCACTCGCCCGCCGGCCAGCACGGCGAAGTTGGGGGCCAGCGCCGAGATCAGCTGGGATGCGGTGAGGCACACCAGGCTGAACACCAGGGCACGCCGCCGCGGCCAGTGCGCCGTCCAGCGCACCAGAGGAAACGTCGTCAGGGCCGCCACGAGCGCGTACCAGGTCAGCAGGGTTCCCACGAGCACGACGCTGACGTGCAGGTTCCGTGCGATCGAGGAGAGCGCGCCCACCGGCAGGATTTCCGCCGTGACGTAGGTGAAGGCCGCGGCGGCCAACACAACGAGTTGCCCCGCGACCCGTGGCGTCCACGTTCGCGCGGCAACGGTGGTTTCGGCAGTCATGGCGGTCATCGGTCGGGCGCGGGCCTATCGCCGGCAATGCTGGCGGCGTGAACACGCTGCACCTAACCGTACGCACCGCGGCGACGGTTTAACGCATCTAGTCGTTTTAACACGCCACGGGCGATTACGAACGAACCAGCCGCGCGATGGCGGCGGAGGCCTCGGCGAGCTTCTCGTCGGCCTCCTGGCCGCCCGCGGCCACCGCGTTGGTGACGCAGTGGCTCAGGTGCTCGTCGAGCAGGTTCAACGCGACCGAACGCAGCGCACTGCTGACGGCGCTGATCTGGGTGAGTACGTCAATGCAGTATTTGTCCTCGTCGATCATCCGTGAGATGCCCCGCACCTGGCCCTCGATGCGCCTCAGCCGCTTGGCGTAGTTGTCCTTCTGCTCCGAATATCCGTGTGCGGTCGTCATTCCCTCTCACCCCGTTACGCCGGCGGCGCCGTACCGTTACCCCGCAGTATACCCCGCCAGGGTATGACCCGCTGGTTTGCGGCGCCACCCGCCAGCGCATACTTGCTCGATGGCCGCCGACATGAAACCGCGTAGTCGTGACGTCACCGACGGCCTGGAGAAGGCCGCCGCCCGCGGCATGTTGCGTGCGGTGGGGATGGGTGACGAGGACTTCGCGAAGCCGCAGATCGGGGTTGCGTCTTCGTGGAACGAGATCACGCCCTGCAACCTGTCGCTCGACCGTCTCGCCAAGGCGGTCAAGGAAGGGGTGTTTACGGCCGGCGGGTACCCGCTCGAGTTCGGCACGATCTCGGTCTCCGACGGCATCTCGATGGGCCACGAGGGGATGCATTTCTCGCTGGTGTCGCGGGAAGTGATCGCGGACAGCGTCGAGACCGTGATGCAGGCCGAGCGGCTCGATGGCTCGGTGCTGCTGGCCGGGTGCGACAAGTCGCTGCCCGGAATGCTGATGGCCGCCGCCCGCCTGGATCTGGCGGCGGTGTTCCTCTACGCGGGCTCCATCCTGCCCGGCGTGGCCAAACTCTCCGACGGCAGCGAGCGCGAGGTCACCATCATCGACGCCTTCGAGGCGGTCGGCGCGTGCGCGCGCGGGTTGATGCCGCGCGAGGACGTGGACGCCATCGAGCGGGCGATCTGCCCCGGCGAGGGAGCGTGCGGCGGCATGTACACCGCGAACACCATGGCCAGCGCCGCCGAGGCGCTGGGGATGTCGCTCCCCGGCAGCGCGGCGCCGCCGGCCACCGACCGCCGCCGCGACGGGTTCGCCCGCCGCAGCGGCCAGGCCGTCGTCGAGTTGCTGCGGCGCGGCATCACCGCCCGCGACATCCTGACGAAGGAGGCGTTCGAGAACGCGATCGCGGTGGTGATGGCCTTCGGCGGCTCGACCAACGCGGTGCTGCACCTGCTGGCCATCGCCCACGAGGCCGACGTCGCGCTCTCGCTTGATGACTTCAGCCGAATCGGCTCGAAGGTCCCGCACCTGGCCAACGTCAAGCCGTTCGGCCAGCACGTGATGTCCGACGTCGACCACATCGGCGGCGTGCCGGTGATGATGAAGGCGCTGCTGGACGCCGGCCTGCTGCGCGGTGACTGCCTGACGGTGACCGGCCAGACCATGGCCGAGAACCTCGCTGCCATCGCCCCGCCGGACCCGGACGGCAAGGTGCTGCGCGCGCTGGACAACCCGATCCATCCGACGGGGGGAATCACCATCCTGCGCGGATCACTGGCCCCGGAGGGCGCGGTGGTGAAGACGGCCGGTTTCGACTCCGACGTCTTTGAAGGCACCGCAAGGGTTTTCGATGGCGAGCGAGCCGCGCTGGACGCCCTCGAAGACGGCACCATCAGCAAGGGCGACGCCGTGGTGATCCGCTACGAAGGCCCCAAGGGCGGGCCGGGGATGCGCGAGATGCTCGCCATCACCGGCGCGATCAAAGGCGCCGGACTCGGCAAAGACGTGCTGCTGCTCACCGACGGCCGCTTCTCCGGCGGAACGACGGGTCTGTGCGTGGGACACGTCGCGCCGGAGGCGGTCGACGGCGGACCGATCGCATTCCTGCGGGACGGTGACCGGATCCGGCTCGACGTGGCGGGCCGCGTCCTCGACGTGCTGACCGAACCGAACGAATTCGATTCTCGTCGAAAGGGTTTCACGCCGCCGCCGCCGCGCTACAAGACCGGCGTGCTGGCCAAGTACGTCAAGCTGGTCAGCTCGGCCGCGAACGGCGCGGTCTGCGGCTAGGCGGGCGCTGACGCACGCCGCCTGCTCATCGACAACCGGCCGCCGCGGTCGACAAAGCTGGCTGCACGGCCCGGGCCGACCGATCCGCGACACATGAACCACCGTGACGACGCGCCGGAGCGCGTCGCAATAATTTATGTCTCGCGGCATCCTGAACGCCGCGGCGACCGGTGGCGCGCGAGAGGCATCGGGACGACCGGCCCGGCCACGCCCGCCGGCTACCAAAGCCGCGGATCGCGCCGTCGCGGTAAACCCGCTGGTGCGATTCGTACCCGCCACCACGTTAAGGTGTTCGTGAAGTCGGACTGCAGCGTCGATCACCGCACGAGCGCCAGCGCGAAGCCATCCCAGCGCTTGGCCCCGACCGTCTGGATGACCGCAGTGTCCAACCGCGGGTGGTTGCCCATCTCCTGCAGCGTCTGGTGCA
>JARLGR010000196.1 GCA_031292665.1 Mycobacterium sp.
CGCGATCGCGTCTTCACTGGCCAGGCTGCGACCCCGGGTCACCACCGCGGCGATCATGCCGGGCTTGAAGAAGTAGAAGATGGCGTCGGCCGTCTCCGGGTCGACGCCACCGAGCATGGATGCTCGACCGGCACCGTAGAGCGAGATGACGTCGAGGCCGATGAACTCGCCGCGGGCGATGGCTTGTTTGGAGAAGTAGAAGTTGGCCGCCAGGTCCCCGAGGGGGCCAGCGATGGTTGAGGCTGCGGTGGTCGCGTCCATCGCTCCAACCTAGCCAGGCATCGAGAAACGGCCGGTCGGGGATCGGTAGGACGCTGCGACTCGGTGTTTGCGGCGTGCTTGTCATGACGTGCTCCTTGTCGCTGAGTCAGATGGCCCTTCATCGACCGGTGACGGGCGTAGTGTCGGCGTGATTCGGACAGACGGATGTTTCTCTTATCGGGCGAAAGAGCACATGGCACACGACAGGATCCTCGCTCTGAAGGCGCAGCGCCGCGACGTCCTCGACTACTGCGCTGACCTCACCGACGAGCAGTGGAATGCCCCCAGTCGCGCCGCCGGGTGGCGGGTGCGCGACGTCATCGCCCACATGGGTGCGAGCTGCCGAGTCTTGTTCAGTCCCGAAATGATTCACCTGCTGCGGACTGAAGACCTCGAGCGCGACAACGACCATATGGTCGATCGCCGCCGGCCGTGGCCGACCAGTCGGGTGTTGGCCGAGTTTGCACGGTGGAGCAGCGTCGCGGTGGTGGCCTTCGATGTGTCCGGCCGCGGGAAACTCGGCACTATCCCCGTGCCGCTCGGTGCCACCGGCCGCTACCCGGCCCGGCTCCTGGCGTGCGCGTTGGTGTTCGACTGGCACACCCACCTGCACTACGACATCGCCCCGGCGCTGGGCACGCCGGGCCCGCCGGCCGATGAGCGCCGGATGCGGGCGACGTTGGAGTGGATGCTGGCCGGGATGGAGCAGATGAATCAACCCCAGATGGGGTGGGTCGACCGGCCGCTGACCCTGACGTTGACCGGCCTGGCCGGCGGCAGTTGGGACATCCGGCCGGCCGGCCACGGCCGCCTGGCCGTCACGCCTGCGGCCGGCGCCGATACCGCGGCCTGCATCGCGGGCGCCTCGGTCGACTTTCCCGGCTGGGCGACCCGGCGCGACGAGTGGCGTGACAGCGATCTCGCCGTCACCGGGGACCGCGACTACGCCGCCAGGTTCCTCGACGCGCTCAACATCATCTAGCGCACCGTCGGCCGGCACGGTCATCGCAACGAGAATCGGAAGTAATTGGGGTAGCCCTGCCGTTTCCAGTCCCGCACCATGCCGGGGCTGGGCAGAAAGAACGGGTCGGGGACGCGAAATCCCAGCGCGGTCGGCTTGTCCAGGCCGTAGCGCTTCATGTGCAGCACGGCGTCCAGGATCGGCACCGCGGGTTGGTAGTCGTAGTCGAGCCGTCCCTTCCCGAACAGCTCGCCGATCAGTCGTGACATCGTCTCGGGGCTGCGGGTGACCCCGTGAACCTCCGGATGGAGGCTCGCCCACTGGCGCGCGGCGTCTTCGGAGGCGAAGAAGCTGTTGTAGTCGCACCAGCCGACGATGCGGGCGGGCAGGGTGCGCAGCGGGTACCCGAGGTGGACACGCAGGGTTGCCGGCGAATAGTCCACCAGCACCCCGTCGCGTCCTACCAGCTCGACGGGCTCTCGGGTCTGGCGGCACACCGACCGGACGGTCACCTCTTTGCCGGGAAACTGCGCCGAGATCGAGCACGCTTCGACGGCGCATTCGGCGAACCATTTCTGCTCGCCGTCCGCCCAGACCGGGTAGTGGTTCTCGAATGCGGCGAAAGGGCGGGCATACATGATCTCGCCCAGCGGCGGCAGCGGTTCGTCGAGGGTCTCGTCTTGAAACCGCGTCAGTCCGGCGTGGGCGGAGTCTTGCCGCGCGACACTGGCTGCGGCCTCGAGGTTGAGCAGGTCTGCTGCGAGGTCCTCCGGAGACAGGCCGAGTTCTCGGCACAACTGCGCCGTCGTGGGAACGACACCCTCGCCCCGTGTGTGGTCCATGATGCTTTTGCGGACCTGGCGGGCGCGCTCGGACAACTCGGCCATCAGTGTGCTCCCTGGGTGGACTGGTTCACGGCGGCCAGGTCCGGGCGCCGCGCGACGGTGTCGGCGAGGTGGTCGGCGACGTGATGGGCCCACGCGGCGATCGCCAACGAGGGCGGCGTGCCGACGGCGGCGGGCAGCGCGGCGGCGTCGGCGACGAACAGCCCTGGGTTGCCGTAGATTTCGCCGCGGTGATCCACCACGCCGTGCTCGGGGTCGGGGCCCAGGCACGCCCCGCCCCAGGCATGGACGGTCAGTGGTTTCCGGCGACGTGACGCGCGGAGGCCGGTGTCGGCCTCGAACGCGTCCAAGCCCTCAGCGATCCGATCGAAGATCGGCTCGGTGGTCTTGTCGTAGTCGATCTCCACACGGCCTCGCTCGAAGTGCGCCGACGCCTTACCCGAGTCGGCGCCCATCCCGAAGGCGAACATCAGGCGGTGCAGCCGCCGTCGTACCCACCTGGGCAGCGGAAGCGTGTCGAGTCCGCTCGCCGAAGCCAGCCCGTAGAACGGCGATGAAGACTCATCAACCGTGAATCGGCCGAGGACCGGCGGTGCCGGCAGCGTGGGGGGGTCTGCGAGGTTCTTGAAGCAGACCCCGATCTCGTCCCCGTTGCCGCCGAAGGTCGCACCCAACGAGGGCATGGCGGCCAGATCGTCGCGCTGTTGGCCCTCGAACAGCAACCGCAGCGTGTTCATCGTCCCCGCGGCCAGGACCACCCGTGGCGCCCGCGCGGTTGCGGTGGTTTTGCCGCGCAGGTCCCGGTAGTGGATGGCGTAGCCGCCCGCGGCGGAGTCAGGTTCACGAACCACCCGACAGACCTCGGATAACGCGCGAACGGTGACGCTCTTGTCGAGGACTGGGGCGAGATAGGCGACGTCGACTGAGGATTTCGCTCCGTCTCGCGACCCCAGCAGGCTGTCTCCGTCGAACGCGCAGAACCGGCGTGGCACGCCTGCGCCGTCCCGGTGCACTCGGCCCGCGTCGGCGTCGGATTGCGGGTACAGGTACGCAGCGTCGGGCTGCGGATCCGCGGGCTGACAGCGCTGGCCGGGCAAGCCGGACACCTCAGTCCACACACTTGTCGGGACAGGATGCTGACGGGTCAGACGAGTTGCGCCCAGATCCGACCGGATCTTCCCGTAGTACCGCGAGATCTGGTCGCCGCGCAGATCGGGGTGACGATTGTCCCAGTAGGCCGAATCGTCTGGCTCGACGAGCAGGCCCAACCAGCCGTGGCTGCCGCCGCCCACCCCCGAGACGCAGACAACATCGATTCCGGGATAGCTGAACACCTCGTACATCCCGTGCTTGTTGACCACTACGCTCCGACGGGGAGTCCCGATGAGGTCCCTCACCAACGCGACACCGCGAGCCCGCAGCCGGCGTAGGTAACTCCGTTCAGCGAATCCCGTTGTGGCGCTGTGCCCTACGTGGATGCCGCGCAGCACATGCGTCGCGAACCGCGCCCCATAGGGAAACGGGGAGCGGTCGGCGATTCCCATGCCCCGCACGGGCAATGAGTCGCGCCACGGGCCCCGTTCGAGCACAAGCACATTGAGGCCCGCACCGGCCACGCGGTTGGCCGCGATGCTCCCACCGAAACCGCTCCCGATGACCACGACGTCGTAGTGCTCGTCCGGCCGTGTCTCGGGCGGTTGTTTGTGTTTCGTCACCCTGGATCGCCTCCTTGGATATTGATCTAGACCGGGGTTGTTGCGGCCGGGGCCCTCGATGCCTCTGTCGACCGGGAGCCTGCTTTATGTGAACATACAATAGACCAATACTCGTGTAGTTGACCATCCCCACGTTGCCACTCGGCGAGGTAAATACCGGTTTTAACTGCACGAATACGAACTTTGCTTGCCAAAGCCGCGCGCATGCTGTCTACTAAGTGAATCTTCTATAGCATGAAATGACCGAAGGAGTGCCGATGAGCAGACGCGCCGCCGTGGTGGGTGTGGGGATGATTCCCTTCACCACGCCGAGGAATACCGAGCCGTACGACGTGATGGCCGAGGCGGCCGCGCGAAAAGCTCTCACCGACGCCGGCATCGACTACACGCAGGTGCAGCAGGGGTATGTGGGCTACGTCTATGGCGACTCGACGTCGGGCCAGGCCGCGTTGTACGGGCTGGGGCAGACCGGTATCCCGATCGTCAATGTCAACAACAACTGTTCGACGGGTTCGTCGGCGCTGTTCTTGGCGCGGCAGGCGATCGAGACCGGCGCCGCGGATTGTGTGATCGCGCTTGGCTTCGAGCAGATGATGCGCGGGGCGCTGGGGTCGATGTGGAGCGACCGGCCGAGCCCGTTCACCCGTTTCGATGACCGCACGAGAGCGCTGCAGGGGTGGGACGAGCACGCGCCGATGGCTGCCCAGTACTTCGGCGGCGCGGGAACGGCGTACGCCGAGAAGTACGGCGTTGATCCCAAGGTTTTCGCTCAGATCGCGGTGAAGGCGCGCACCCATGCCGCCAACAATCCGCATGCGGTGTTTCGCGACCCGGTCACTGTTGAGGAGGTGTTGGCGTCTCCGAAGATTTTCGGCCCGCTGACACGGCTGCAGTGCTGTCCGCCGACCTGCGGGGCGGCGGCCGCGATCCTGTGCAGCGAGGATTTCGCCGACGCCCATGGTGTCGACGGGTCAGTAGTGATCAGGGCCCAGGCGATGACCACCGACTTCGCATCGACGTTCAGCGGCAACATGATGACGGTCGTCGGCTACGACATGGCTAAAGCCGCCGCCGACCAGGTCTATGAGGCAGCCGGAGTCGGCCCCGAGGACATCGGTGTCGTCGAACTGCACGACTGCTTCACCACCAATGAGTTGCTCACCTACGAGTGCCTGGGTCTGAC
>JARLGR010000035.1 GCA_031292665.1 Mycobacterium sp.
CGGCGGCGGACCCGGCGGGCGCGGGGGGGCGGGCCATTCGGAAGCCGGGGGCGCAGCGAGGGGCATGGCCGGAGCCGGGGCTTGCCGGGGATTGCCGGGATGGGGACCGGGCGGGTGGGCGGGCATGCTCGGCCGATCGGGAGGCAGGCGGTCCCGCAGGAATTCCTCGCGCTCGTTCATGGGCTCCTCGGCTGCCGGGTCGGTCGTCGCGTGTGCGGTCCCGCCGCGAAGGGCTGCCCACGTGACGAGCCCCACGGTCCAACCGCCCACGCCTACTGCGACCAGTATCGGTCCAGTATCGGGCACGCGCCGCTGCCGGGTTGCCTGCGCGGCCGCGCAAACTCGGCGCCGCCGTATGCGACGTCGCCGCGACGTGCGATGAGCACGCCGATAGGGACGCCGACGGCCCCTTTGCCGCCGCCCAAGTCGGTCACAGCAACCTTGCCCAGGCGATCCACACCGGCGCCCACGCCGCCAGATCGGGCTGCGGCGGGCAGATTACCAACCGCGAAACAGCACGTCGACGGGTTACCGGCGCTTAGCCTCGACGAATTTACGGTGCCGCCAACCGGCAGCTAGACTTGGCGAAGTTGGCATGTCAGGCCGGTATTGTCATATCGTTTTACGACTTGTCGAGACCTGTTTCCAGGCCGCCGTTCAGCGCTGCACGGAGGAATGTCTAACCGGATCAGCTCCGCCTGCGGGACAGCCTATCGACAAGACCGAAGGGGTCTAGCCCGCAACGTCCGGGCGCGGCCCCTTAGGAGCCGCTCGTAACGGCCTGCGGAGAACGTTCGAAGGGTCAGGTGCATATGACGCCCAAGCGCGTCGGGTTATACAACCCCGCGTTCGAGCACGATTCGTGCGGGGTAGCCATGGTCGTCGACATGCACGGCCGTCGTAGCCGCGACATCGTGGACAAGTCGATTACCGCGCTGCTCAACCTGGAACACCGCGGCGCCCAGGGCGCCGAGCCGCGCAGCGGTGACGGCGCGGGCATCCTGATCCAGGTCCCGGATGCGTTCCTTCGCGACGTCGTCGATTTCGAGCTGCCCGCTCCGGGCAGCTACGCGACTGGCATGGCGTTTCTGCCGCAGTCGTCCAAAGACGCGGTGGCCGCCTGCGCCGCGGTGGAGAAGATCGCCGAAGCCGAGGGGCTGCAGGTGCTGGGCTGGCGCAACGTGCCCACCGACGACACATCGCTGGGCGCGCTGTCCCGCGACGCGATGCCCACCTTCCGGCAGCTGTTCTTAGCGGGTGCCTCCGGCATGGCGCTGGAGCGCCGCTGCTACATCGTTCGCAAGCGCGCCGAGCACGAACTCGGGACCAAGGGCCCGGGTCAAGACGGGCCCGGACGCGAAACCGTTTACTTCCCAAGCCTTTCCGGCCGAACATTCGTGTACAAGGGCATGCTGACCACCCCGCAGCTCAAGGCGTTTTACCTTGACCTGCAGGACGATCGGGTGACCAGCGCGCTGGGGCTCGTCCACTCGAGATTCTCCACCAACACCTTCCCGTCGTGGCCGCTGGCGCATCCGTTCCGGCGCATCGCCCACAACGGGGAGATCAACACCGTCACCGGTAACGAGAACTGGATGCGGGCCCGCGAGGCGTTGATCAAGACCGACGTTTTCGGGTCGGAAACCGACGTGGAGAAGCTGTTCCCGATCTGCACCCCGGGCGCTTCCGACACCGCGCGCTTCGACGAGGTGCTCGAACTGCTCCACCTGGGCGGGCGCAGCCTCCCGCACGCGGTGTTGATGATGATCCCCGAGGCCTGGGAGCGCAACGAGAGTATGGACCCCGCGCGTCGGGCGTTCTACCAGTATCACGCCTCTTTGATGGAGCCATGGGACGGTCCGGCGTCGATGACGTTCACGGACGGGACCATCGTGGGCGCCGTGCTCGACCGAAATGGCCTGCGGCCGTCGCGGATCTGGGTGACCGAGGACGGCTTGGTGGTGATGGCTTCCGAGGCCGGCGTGCTGGACCTGGACCCGGCCAAGGTGGTCCGCCGTATGCGGCTGCAGCCCGGCCGGATGTTCCTGGTGGACATGGCACAGGGCCGCATCGTCGCCGACGAGGAGATCAAAGCGGAGCTGGCCGCCGAGCATCCCTATCAGGAGTGGCTCGACAAGGGCCTGGTCCCGCTCGACGATCTGCCGCAGGGCGACTACGTGCGGATGCCCCACGACCGACTCGTCAAGCGGCAGTTGACGTTTGGTTATACCTACGAGGAACTCAACCTGTTGGTGGCGCCGATGGTGCGCACCGGGGCCGAACCGATCGGCTCGATGGGCACCGACACCCCGGTCGCGGTGCTCTCGCAGCGACCGAGGATGCTCTACGACTACTTCCAGCAGCTCTTCGCCCAGGTGACCAACCCGCCGCTCGACGCCATCCGCGAGGAGGTGGTGACCAGCCTGCAGGGCACCACCGGCGGGGAGCGCGACCTGCTCACGCCGGACGAGCACTCGTGTCACCAGATCATGCTGCCGCAGCCGATCCTGCGTAACCACGAGCTCGCCAAGCTGATCAACCTCGACCCCGGTGACAAGGTCAACGGTCGCCCACACGGCGTGCGCTCCAAGGTGATTCACTGTCTGTACCCGGTCGCCGAGGGTGGCGCCGGCCTGGCCGCCGCGCTGGAGGAGATCCGCGCTGCGGCGTCGGCCGCCATCGCCGACGGCGCGCGCGTCATCATCTTGTCCGACCGCGAATCCGACGAGCAGATGGCCCCCATCCCGTCGCTGCTCGCAGTGGCGGGCGTGCACCACCACTTGGTGCGCGACCGGACGCGCACCCACGTGGGCCTGGTGGTGCAAACCGGGGACGCCCGCGAGGTGCACCACATGGCGGCGCTGGTCGGCTTCGGGGCTGCGGCGATCAACCCCTACCTGGTCTTCGAGTCGATCGAGGACATGCTCGACAGAGGTCTTTTTGAAGGCTTCTTCGACGGCATGGACCGCAACGCGGCCCTGAACAACTACGTCAAGGCCGCCGGCAAGGGTGTGCTGAAAGTGATGTCCAAGATGGGCATCTCGACAGTGGCCTCCTACACCGGTGCCCAGCTGTTCCAGGCGGTCGGCATCTCCGAAGACGTGCTCGACGAGTACTTCACCGGGCTGAGCTGCCCCATCGGGGGGATCAGCCTGGACGACATCGCCGCCGACGTCGCCACCCGCCACGGGCTGGCCTACCTGGACCGCCGGGACGAGCGCGCGCACCGCGAGCTCGAGGTGGGCGGGGAGTACCAGTGGCGCCGTGAGGGCGAGTACCACCTGTTCAACCCGGAGACCGTGTTCCGGCTGCAGCACTCCACCCGCACCGGCCAGTACAACATCTTCAAGGAGTACACCCGGCTGGTCGACGACCAGAGCGAGCGGATCGCGTCGCTGCGCGGACTGCTCAAGTTCCGTGGCGGTGTGCGTCCCCCGGTCCCGCTCGACGAGGTGGAACCGGCCAGCGAGATCGTCAAGCGCTTCTCGACTGGGGCGATGAGCTACGGCTCGATCTCCGCCGAAGCGCACGAGACGCTCGCGATCGCGATGAACCGGTTGGGCGCCCGCTCCAACTGTGGTGAGGGCGGCGAGGACGTCAAGCGTTTCGAACGCGATCCCAACGGCGATTGGCGGCGCAGCGCGATCAAGCAGGTCGCCTCCGCCCGGTTCGGGGTGACCTCGCACTACCTGACCAACTGCACCGACATCCAGATCAAGATGGCGCAGGGCGCTAAGCCCGGTGAGGGAGGCCAGCTTCCGGGTCACAAGGTATACCCGTGGGTTGCCACTGTTCGGCACTCCACCCCCGGCGTGGGCCTGATCTCTCCGCCGCCGCACCACGACATCTACTCCATCGAGGATCTGGCGCAGCTGATCCACGACCTGAAGAACGCCAACCCGGCCGCGCGGGTGCACGTCAAGCTCGTCTCCGAGAACGGCGTCGGCACCGTGGCCGCGGGCGTGTCCAAGGCGCACGCCGACGTGGTGCTGATTTCGGGTCACGACGGCGGCACCGGCGCCACCCCGCTGACGTCGATGAAGCACGCCGGGGCGCCGTGGGAGCTGGGCCTGGCCGAGACGCAGCAGACGCTGCTGCTCAACGGATTACGTGACCGGATCGTGGTCCAGGTGGACGGCCAGCTGAAGACGGGCCGTGACGTGATGATCGGCGCGCTGCTGGGCGCCGAGGAATTCGGCTTCGCCACCGCCCCGCTGGTGGTGGCCGGCTGCATCATGATGCGGGTATGCCACCTGGACACCTGCCCGGTGGGGGTGGCCACCCAGAACCCGCTGCTGCGGGAGCGGTTCACCGGCAAGCCGGAGTTCATCGAGAACTTCTTCATGTTCATCGCCGAAGAGGTCCGGGAATACATGGCGCAGTTGGGATTCCGGACGCTCAACGAGGCGGTCGGCCAGGTGGGGTCGCTGGACACCACGCTGGCGCGGGCGCACTGGAAGGCGCACAAGCTGGACCTGACGCCGGTGCTGCACGAGCCCGAGTCGGCGTTCATGAACCAGGACCTGTACTGCAGCTCCCGCCAGGATCACGGCCTGGACAAGGCGCTCGACCAGCAGTTGATCGTGATGAGCCGCGAGGCGCTGGATTCCGGCAAGCCGGTGCGGTTTTCCACCACGATCAGCAACGTCAACCGCACGGTGGGCACGATGCTCGGCCACGAGCTGACGAAAGCCTATGGCGGCCAGGGCCTGCCGGACGGAACCATCGACATCACGTTCGAAGGGTCGGCGGGCAACAGTTTCGGCGCCTTCGTGCCGCGCGGAATCACCCTGCGGGTCTACGGCGATGCCAACGACTACGTCGGCAAGGGCCTGTCCGGGGGCCGGATTGTGGTGCGCCCGTCGGACAACGTGCCGCCCGCCTATGTCGCCGAGGACAACATCATCGGCGGCAACGTGATCCTGTTCGGCGCCACCAGCGGCGAGGTCTTCCTGCGCGGCGTGGTCGGCGAACGCTTCGCGGTCCGCAACTCCGGCGCCCATGCGGTGGTCGAAGGCGTCGGTGATCACGCCTGCGAATACATGACCGGCGGCAGGGTGGTCATTCTCGGCCACACCGGCCGTAACTTCGCAGCCGGCATGTCGGGTGGTGTGGCTTACGTTTACGATCCGGAGGGTGAACTGCCCGAAAACCTCAACACCGAGATGGTCGACGTCGAGACGCTCGACGAAGACGACGCGGACTTTTTGCAGGGCTCCATCCAGGCCCACGTCGATGCCACCGATTCCGCTGTCGGGCAGCGGATCCTGGCTGACTGGCGCGGACGGCAACGGCATTTCGTGAAGGTGATGCCTCGCGACTACAAGAAGGTGCTGGCGGCGATCGCCGAAGCGGAGCATGACGGCGCCGATGTCGACAAGGCGATCATGGCGGCTGCGCATGGCTGATCCGAGCGGCTTCCTGAAGTACACGCATCGGGAATTGCCGAAGCGCCGGCCTGTCCTGCTGCGCCTGCGCGACTGGCATGAGGTCTACGAGGAATTCGACGACGGGACCTTGCGCGAGCAGGCCACCCGCTGCATGGATTGCGGTATCCCGTTCTGCCACAACGGGTGTCCGCTGGGCAACCTGATCCCAGAATGGAACGACCTGGTGCGCAGGGGCAATTGGCACGACGCTATCGAGCGCCTGCACGCCACCAACAATTTCCCGGACTTCACCGGCCGGCTGTGTCCGGCGCCGTGCGAGCCGGCCTGCGTGCTGGGCATTAACCAGGATCCGGTGACGATCAAGCAGATCGAGCTGGAGATCATCGAGCGCGCCTTCGACGACGGCTTCGTGGTGCCGCTGCCACCGGACAAGCTGACCGGAAAGAGCGTCGCCGTGGTGGGTTCCGGCCCGGCGGGTCTGGCCGCCGCTCAGCAGCTGACCCGCGCCGGTCACAGCGTCACCGTGTTCGAGCGGGCGGATCGCATCGGCGGGCTGCTGCGCTACGGCATTCCGGAATTCAAGATGGAAAAGCGTGTCCTCGACCGGCGCCTGGACCAGATGCGGGCCGAGGGCACCGAATTCCGCGCCGCCGTGAACGTCGGGGTCGACATCACCGCCGACCAGCTGCGCGAAGACTTCGACGCGATAGTACTCGCCGGCGGCGCCACCGCGTGGCGTGATCTACCCATTCCGGGTCGCGACCTGGACGGCATCCACCAGGCGATGGAGTTCCTGCCGTGGGGCAACCGGCAAGCACTGGGCGACCTCGACGACACCGAACTGGACTCAGACGGGCAGCCGCCGCTGAATGCCAAAGGCAAGAAGGTGGTCATCATCGGCGGCGGCGACACCGGGGCCGACTGCCTGGGCACCGTGCACCGACAGGGCGCGATCGCCGTGCACCAGTTCGAGATCATGCCGCGGCCGCCGGAGGTGCGCGCGCCGTCCACACCCTGGCCCACCTACCCGCTGATGTACCGCGTGTCGCCGGCGCACGAAGAGGGTGGCGAGCGGGTGTTCTCGGTCAACACCGAGGAGTTCCTCGGCAAAGACGGGCACGTGACGGCGCTCAGGGCGCACGAGGTGACCATGCAGGATGGCTCCTTCGTCAAGGTCGAGGGTTCGGAGTTCGAGCTCGAGGCCGATTTAGTTTTGCTGGCGATGGGATTCGTCGGGCCCGAGAAGGAGGGCCTGCTCACCGACCTCGGTGTCAAGCTCACCGAGCGCGGCAACGTCGCCCGCGGCGCCGAATTCGACGCGTCGGTGCCTGGCGTTTTCGTTGCCGGGGACATCGGTCGGGGCCAGTCATTGATCGTCTGGGCAATAGCTGAGGGCAGGGCCGCGGCGGCCGCAGTGGACCGGTATCTGATGGGCGCCACCGCCTTGCCGGCCCCCGTGAAGCCGACTGCGGCGCCGCTTCAATAGTCACTCTAGTCACACCAGAAACATTGCGGGAATTACTCGGCGCGTCTCCGGCAGTTTGCCAGACCGGGGGTGTCTAATGGACCGCTGTGGGCTCCGCCACACAATGGCTGGGGGGAGCCTTCGGTTGAACGGACCGATCGCAGGAGTATTTACTGTGCATATCAACCCAGTATCTCGGTCGCGGATGGGGCGAAAGGCCTGGTTATGGCTACGTCATCCGGTGAAGAGCCACGAGTTCCCCGCTAAGCACGAACGCCTGGTCACCGCCGAAGAACTACTGCTCTTCGGGGTGTAAGCCCCTGGCTCGGCCGGCCGCGGGCCGGCGCCCGGTTTCCTCGAGTTTGCCGGGTCGGTATCTGAGCGGCAAGCCGCGGGAATCCGGCCCTCATCCCTCCCACAGACCCGAATCCCGGATTGCCTCTGCTAAGGGCTCCAGGACGGCCGGGTCGTGCGGCGGGGCGACGTAGACGATGCCCAAGTCCAAGCCCTCGGCGGCCAACCCGGCGGCCGTCTCGAGGACCTGCCCATAGTTGCGATCCGGTCCCAGGCCGAGGTGGGCCGAGAGGGTGATCTCTTTCGGGTCGCGTCCGATGTCCGCGCATCGTGCGGCCAGCACGTCGCGCTTGCGCGCAAACTCTTCGGGAGTGCCGCCGGCGAAGTTCCAGTGCTGGGCGTAGCGCGCGGTGATCGGCAGGGTGCGTTTCTCCCCGCTGCCGCCGATGCAGATCGGCGGGTGCGGCCGCTGCGGGCCCTTGGGCTCGTTGCGGGCCCCCTTGAGCTGGTAGTACTTGCCGTCGAAGTCGGCGGTTTCCTGGCTCAGCAGGCTGATCAGCACGTGACACGCCTCCTCGAACCGGTCGAAGCGTTCCCGGATGCTGCCCAGCTCGATGCCGTAAGCGCCCGACTCCTCCTCGTTCCAGCCGGCGCCGATCCCAAGCTCGAGTCGCCCGCCCGAGATGATGTCGAGCGCCGCCGCCATGTTGGCCAGCACGGCCGGGTGGCGGTAGTGGATTCCCGTCACGAGCGTGCCCAGCCGCAGGCGCTTGGTGGCCTGCGCCAGCGCGGTCAGCGTCGTCCAGCCTTCCAGGCAGGGCCCGCTGCTATCGGAGAAGATCGGATAGAAGTGGTCGAACGTCCAGCCGGACTCGAAGACATCGATGTCGTCGGCCGCCTGCCAGACGGCAAGCATGTCTGCCCAGGTGGTGTTCTGCGGTGAAGTCTTGAAGGCGAATCGCATGGAATCGACGTTAGCCGACCATTATCAAGCGCAACTAAACTCGGGCGGGCGATGACTTCTTCCTGCCGCACCCTCGGAATCGACACCAGGATCACCCTGCTGGCGGCCGGGTTGATCTTTCTGCTCGCGCTCGTTCTCGGGGTCTGGAAGTACCGGCAGATCGTGGCCGCCGACGACCATCGCGCGCACCCGTACGTCGACATCGCGCACCGCGCGGCCTTGCTCTACGCGTTCGCGACCCTGCTGATCGCTGTCTTCGTTGAGCTCAGCGCCTGGCCGGCATGGGTCAACCTGACGGCGGCGGGCGTCGTCGTCTTCTTCTTCGTGACCGCCATCGTGAGCTACGTGGTGCACGGCGCCCGGCGCGACACCGTCAACCAATTCGAGAACCCCGACCGCGGCACCGCGGTGGGCATGGGCTTGCTCATCGCCGGCGAGATCGGCGGTTTCGGGGTGATCCTCGCCGGATTCGTAGTCGGTCAGTTGTTGTGATCCGGTTGGGCAGACTGGCGTCATGGATCCGGTAGCAGCGCTTCGGCAGATCGCCTACTACAAGGACCGAAGCCGCCACGACCCCAGGCGCGTGATGGCGTACCGCAACGCCGCCGACATCATCGAGGGCCTCGACGACGCCGCGCGGGAACGGCACGGCCAGGCCAACAGCTGGCAGTCGCTGCCGGGCATCGGGCCCAAAACCGCCAAAGTCATCGACCAGGCCTGGTCCGGCCGCGAGCCCGACCTGCTGGTCGAATTACGTTCGGCCGCAGACGATCTCGGGGGCGGTGACCTCCGCGCCGCGCTGCGCGGCGACCTGCACCTACATTCCAACTGGTCGGACGGGTCGGCGCCGATCGAGGAGATGATGGCCACCGCGGCCGCGCTGGGCCATGAGTACTGCGCGCTGACCGACCACTCGCCGCGGCTGACGATCGCCAACGGCCTGTCCCCGGACCGGTTGCGCAAACAGCTCGACGTGATCGACGGGCTCCGGGAGCAGTTCGCGCCGATGCGCATCCTCAGCGGGATCGAGGTCGACATCCTCGACGACGGCGGCCTGGACCAGGAACCCGGGCTGCTGGAGCGCCTCGACGTGGTCGTGGCCAGCGTCCATTCGAAGTTGTCGATGGATTCCGCGGCGATGACTCGCCGCATGGTGCGCGCCGTTTCCAACCCCCACGCCGACGTGCTCGGCCACTGCACCGGCCGGCTGGTCTCCGGAAACCGCGGTATCCGGCCCGAGTCGAAATTCGACGCCGAGGCGGTGTTCACCGCGTGCCGCGACCACGGCACGGCCGTCGAGATCAACTCCCGCCCCGAGCGCCGCGACCCGCCGACCCGGCTGCTGAACCTGGCTCTGGAGATCGGCTGCGTCTTCAGCATCGACACGGACGCGCACGCCCCGGGTCAACTCGACTTCCTCGGCTACGGCGCCCAGCGCGCGTTGGACGCCGGCGTACCCGCCGACCGGATCGTGAACACCTGGCCGGTCGACCGGCTGTTGGAGTGGACGGGCTCGAATTAAGACGTGCAGTCAGTCGGGTAAGTGCGGCACCTCCAGTCCCGCGTCGCGGCCGAGCAACACCGCGGGCGTGAGGGCGGACTTGCCGTAGCGACGGCGAACCTGATCGATTGCCGCATCCACGTTTTCGCGGGCCGGCGATCCGCCGCCGAACGGCAGCAGCAGCTGTTCGGCGCCGCTGCGGTCGATGCCCGACACCGCGAAGCCGACCAGGGTCAACCCGCGCTGGGCAATCAACGGCGCCGCCAAAGCGACCAGCCGCCGGGCGGCGGCCAGGATGGGTCGCGTCGACGAAGTGGCCCACGGCAACGTGCACGACCGGCTCGCCCGGCTGAAGTCGTCGAACCGCAGCCGCAGCACCACCGTGCGACCGGTGCGCCCGGCGGCGCGCATCCGGGCGGTGATCCGGTCGATCAGGTTGACCACCACCGCGTCGATCTCGGTGGGTGACATGGCGTTGCCGGCGCGGCCGAGCGCCCGCTGCGCTCCGATCGACCGGCGGCGCACGCCGGTGTTCACCCGCCGCCGGTCGATGTTGCGCGACAGCGCGAACAGTTGGCGGCCCATCGCCGCACCCACCAGGGATTTCAACGTCGACTCGCTGAGCTCGGCGACATCGGCCACGGTTTCGATGCCGAGGACGTGCAGCTTCTCTGCGGTCTTGGCCCCCACGCCCCACAACCGGCGCACCGGCAGCGGGTGCAAAAACGCCAGCTCCCGGTCGGGAAGCACCAGCAACAAGCCGTCGGGCTTGGCCTCCTGGCTGGCGACCTTGGCGAGGAACTTCGTTCGGGCCACCCCGACGGTGATGGGCAGGCCGGCGCGCTCGCGCACGTCGGCGCGCAGGCGCTCGGCGATGTGCACCGGCGTCCCGGAGAGCCGGCCCAGCCCTCCGACATCGAGGAACGCCTCGTCCACCGAGAGCGGCTCCACGATCGGGGTGCAATCGCGGAAGACCTCGAATACGGCGTCGCTGGCGCGCGTATACGCCGCCATCCGCGGGGGGACGACCACGGCGTGCGGGCACAGCCGCCGCGCCAGCGGCCCGCCCATCGCGGTGCGCACGCCGTAGGCCTTGGCCTCGTAGCTGGCGGCCAGCACCACTCCGCCCCCGACGATCACCGGCCGACCACGCAACGTCGGGTCGTCGCGCTGTTCGACGGACGCGTAGAACGAATCCAGGTCCGCGTGCAGGATGGAGGCATCACACCGCACGAACATATGTTCGCATACGCGGCCGACAAGCTCCGGGTCAGCGGCCCTCGCCGTAGATACTGCTGACCCAGACATGCACCAGCGTGTCCAGCACCCTGGCCTCGGGGACGGACGGCTGCTCGGCGGCGAACGACGCGAACAGCGCGCGCTCGTTCATCAGATTGAGCGCCGTGGCCAGTTCCAGGGCCGGAAGGGTTTCCGGAGCGGCGCCGCGCTCCCGCTCAGCGACGATCGCCGCGGCGCTGTAGGCGATCCACTTCTGCATGAACGTCGACCACAGGCCGCGGACCTCGGCGCTGCTTGCCATGGCGGCCATGCCGGCCCGGGCCGCCCCTTTGTGGGATCCGAACGTCTGAAAGAACACGTTGATCCCGGTGCGCCACATGTTGTCGCGGTCCCCGTCCGTCCCGTCGGCCAGGGTCTGCAGCGCGCTGTCGGCCTCGTGCACCACCCTGTCCAACAGCGTGAGCAGCACGGCTTCCTTGGACGGGAAATAGAAGTAGAACGTCGGCCGGGAGATGCCCGCGCCTTTGGCTAGGTCGTCGACCGAGATTTCGGTCAGCGGGCGGTCCTCGAGAAGCCGCTCGGCGGTGGCGAGGATGGCCAGCTCGCGCTCGTCACCGGACGGGCGGGCGCTGCGCCGGCCGCGCGAGGCCTGCGTCGCGCGGGAGGTGGTCACGAGGGCAGCTTACTCGGTGTCGGAAGTTTCGACACTGCGTTGACCGACTCGACAGTGTGTTGATAGCGTGGCGCCATGACTGAGCACCTCGACGTTGTCATCGTGGGCGCCGGCATCTCGGGGGTGAGCGCGGCATGGCACCTGCAGGAACGCTGCCCGACCAAGAGCTACGCGATCCTGGAAAAGCGGGCGGCCATGGGCGGCACCTGGGACCTGTTCCGTTACCCGGGAATCCGCTCCGACTCCGACATGTACACACTCGGGTTCAGGTTCCGCCCATGGACCGAGCGCCAGGCCATCGCCGATGGCGGCCCGATCCTCGAGTACGTCAAGAGCACCGCGGAGACGTACGGCATCGACAAGCACATCCGGCTGAACCAGAAGGTCGTCAACGCCGACTGGTCGAACGCCGACAATCGCTGGACGGTGCACATCGAAAGCAACGGCGCGCCAACCGAGCTCACGTGCAACGTCCTGTTCCTGTGCAGCGGCTACTACGACTAGGTCCAGGGCTAGGCGCCGTCGTTCCCCGGCGCGGAGAATTTCACCGGACCGAACAGTCAGCGTCATGAAAGGCCCGAGGACCTCGACTACACCGGAAAGAACGTCGTCGTGATCGGCAGTGGCGCCACCGCGGTTACCCTCATCCCCGCGCTCGCCGAGTCGGGCGCCAAGCACGTGACGATGCTGCAGCGCTCGCCGACCTACATCGTCTCTCAGCCGAAGCGGGACAAGATGGCCGAACGGCTCAACCGCTGGCTGCCCGACAACACGGCCTATGCCGCGGTGCGC
>JARLGR010000197.1 GCA_031292665.1 Mycobacterium sp.
GAACCCTTGGCCACAAACCGATTCTACCGCACAACCCTCACAAACCCGACCAAATTAGTGACTACACAATGTGGCGTGTCGGCGAGATCACCCCAGCTCAACCACCACAATCATCGAAGAACCCGACTTAACTTCGGACTAGCCAGCTAACGGCTCTACAGGCGCCTAATTGCGCCGGGTGCTGGGGTGAAGCTGGGGTGAGAGGCATTTGCTGTTGCATCGGCACGCATTAGCTCAGCTAGGTACCAGCGCTGAGCTGGAATTCTACTTGTGGGGCGGGCGGGGCTCGAACCCGCGACCAACGGATTATGAGTCCGCGGCTCTAACCAACTGAGCTACCGCCCCCGGTGATCCGACGTCGACCTTAGCGCCAGCGCCGCCGGCAGGCGATGCCACATGCGCCTGAGCGCAGGGCGAGACGCGTTCAGGCAGGCCGGAGGCGGAAGACCCGGATCTCCCGGGGTGCGCAACGCTTCCGGTAGTTCTCGTAGCCGGCGAAGACGTCGACGGCCGTGGCCCAGGCCGAGGCGCGCTCGTCGCCGGTGAGCAACTCGGCGCGGTACGGCCTGGGCGGTCCCCCGAACTCGAGGGTGCATTCGGGGTGCGCCAGCAGGTTTGCGCTCCACGAGGGGTGCTTGTCCCGGCCGTAGTTTGATCCGATGGCGAGCAACCCGTCACCGTCGTCGAGCAACGTCAGAGGCTGTGCGCGCGGCTGCCCCGACTTGGCGCCCATCGTCGTGACCAGCCCCACCTTGTCGATCCCCATCGTGCTCAGCCGCCCGTTTGTCCGCGGTATCAGCACCTTGTCGACGCGCGGCGCCAGTTGCGATCCGAGGACGTAGCCGGCGCGACTCATGGCTGCGCGCTCCAACAGCGCCTCATGCCAACGCATTCGCCGGCCCCGATAGGCGCTGAATCGTCTTAAGGACACCTCTCAATCATATAGACGGCGCTCAGCTGAACACCGTCTGCCCGTCCGCGCCGATCAGGTAACGCTCGGTGCCGTCCTCGACGCGCGGGGCGTCTGCCCCCAGCGACACGGCGACCTTGTTGCTGGCATTGCGCATGACGTCGAAGGTGAGCTCCACGGCCTCGGCCTCGGAGAACCCCGAGCGCACCTCGGCGACGTCATCGGCGACGAGGTGCGCAGGGGTCCAAATTAACCCATCGGCATACCGCAGCGCTGCTTTAGCGCGGCCGTCGAGCAAGGCCGACGTCTCGTAGCGTTCGATGTCGCCGTACAGCGTTTCCGAGCCCCCGGCGTCGAGTGCGTTGCCCTCCCGCAGGGATTTGCACAGCCGGCAGTTGTGTTGTGCCGCGCCCCTGAGTCGCACCAGTTCGGAGATGACCGGATCCAGCGCGCGCATCCGCGCCACCGCCGGCAGGAAGTCGTTGAACACCAGATCCGACGGCTCGGTGGTGTGGTCCCAGCTGATCGGCCCGGTCACCCAGCCCAGGTACTCTGAGCCCACACCGAGCGCCTCCAGCCCGGCCCGCACCCGCGGGATGAAGTCCGCGAGGTATATCAGCACCACCACGCCAAACGCGCGGTCGCCCAACTGGTTCCACAGCGCGGATCGCTGCTCGGGAGTGATGGCCGAGACGTCGGTGCTGAATTGTTCGGCGAATTCGGCGACGACGGCCTCGGCCTCCGACTCGGGCTCGCCAACCTCGACGGGCGCGGGCAGCGGCGGCAGCGACACCGTCTGCGCGCACACCCGTCGAACCAGCGCCGAAACCCGCCCGTCGCCGGGGGATAGCTCCACCAACCGTGTCAGCATTCGTCACACGCTAGGACGCGCTGAGCTGCATAGCAATCGGCTACTGCGCCTGGCTCACCGACGACATGTGGAAGTCCGGTATCCGCAGCGACGGCATCGCCGCCCGGGTGGCCCAATCCCCCCATTCCCGCGGCAACGTCTTCTCGCTGACCCCGGCCTCGCTGGCCCGCCGCAGCAGGTCCAGCGGGCTTTCGTTGAACCGGAAGTTGTTCACCGCGGCGGTCACCTCGCCGTCCTCGATGAGGTAGACGCCGTCGCGGGTCAGCCCGGTCAGCAGCAGCGTGGTCGGGTCGACGACGCGGATGTACCACAGCGTGGTCAGCAGCAGGCCGCGCTCGGTGTTCGCGATCATGTCGGCCTCAGTCGCGGACCCGCCGGTCATCACCAGGTTGTCGGCGGCCACCGCGACCTTCGCGTCGAATTTCGCGGCGCTGGCGCGCGGATAGGCCAGCGCGTTGATCACGCCTTCGCGGATCCACTCCACCTGGCCGATCTCCATGCCGTTGTCGAACGCCGACACGGTCTCCGAGGAACTGCTCACCACGACGAACGGGGTACACGCCAGGCCCGGCGCCATTGGATCGGAGAACAGCGTCAGCGGCAAGTCGGTCAGCCGCTCCCCCACCCGGGTGCCGCCGCCCGGCGCCGACAACGCGCTGCGGCCCTCCTGCGCGCCGCGGCCGGCCATCGACCAGCCCAGGTAGATCATCATGTCGGCCACGGTCGAGGGCGGCATGATCGTCTCGTAGCGGCCGGCGGGCAACTCGACCCGCCGATCGGCCCAGCCCAGCCGCGTCGAGAGCTGCTCGAGCAGCGAATCCGTTGGCACGTCGACGAAGTCGGCGGTGCCGATGCCCGCCCAGGCGCTGGCGTCGCCGCGCTTGGCGTTGATCTCGACCGCGCCGGTGGGCTGCGTGTAGCGGCGGCGCAGCCCGGTCGAGGACGCCAGCAACGTCGTCGAAACGCTGTGGTGGGCAAAGCCATACAGCCGGTCGGCGCCGCGGAACCCCCGGCTCAGCGAGTCGGCGACGTCGGCGAACACCAACGGGCCTGTACCGGGCACCGGGGCGTCCCAGTCCGCGGGCACCCCGGTGTCGGCGAGCAGCGGCGCGGCATCACCGGCCTCCGGTGCCGAGCGGGCGGCGTCCTGGGACGCCGCCACCAGCCCGGGAATCACCCGCGGATCCACCTCGGCAGACACCACCGTGCCGATGCGCGCGCTGTCTGCTTGACGCACAATGGAAATCACCGTGATGCTGCGCCGCACCGCTACCCCGTTGGTGGTCATCGAGTTGCCCGCCCACCGCAACGTCGCCTCGACCGTGTCGGTGACCAGCACCATGGTCTCGTCGGCGCCGCCGAGTTTGGCGGCCTCGTCCAGCACCAGGTTAACGACGTGCTGCGCGGTGATCATCGGCCGCCCTCGGTGCGAGTGTTGAGCACGTTGACGCCGCGGAACAACGCCGACGGGCAGCCGTGGCTGACCGCGGCGATCTGCCCGGGCTGGGCCTTGCCACAGTTGAAGGCGCCGCCCAGCCGATAGGTCGACGGGCCGCCGACGGCCTCCATGGAATTCCAGAAATCCGTAGTCGTCGCCTGATAGGCGACGTCGCGCAGCTGCCCGTCCAGTTTCCCGTCGCGGATGCGGAAGAACCGCTGGCCGGTGAACTGAAAGTTGTAGCGCTGCATGTCGATCGACCAGGACTTGTCGCCGACGATGTAGATGCCGTCCTTGACCCGGCCGATGAGGTCCGCGGTGCTGGTCTCCTCGGGCGTGGGCTGCAGCGACACGTTGGCCATCCGCTGGATCGGCACGTGATGGGGCGAATCGGCGTAGGAGCACCCGTTGGAGCGCGGCTGGCCCAGCCGCGGCGCGAACACCCGGTCCAGCTGATAGCCGACGAAGATCCCGTCGCGCACCAGGTCCCAGCGTTGCGCGGCCACCCCCTCGTCGTCGTAACCGATAGTGGCCAGGCCGAATTCGGCGGTGCGGTCGGCGGTCACGTTCATCACCGGCGAGCCGTAGCGCATGGCGCCGAGTTTGTCCGGTGTGGCGAACGACGTTCCGGCGTAGGCCGCCTCGTAGCCGATCGCACGGTCGTATTCGGTTGCGTGGCCGATGGATTCGTGGATGGTCAGCCACAGGTTCGTCGGGTCGATCACCAGGTCCGTGATCCCGGGAACCACGCTGGGCGCCTTGATCTTTTCGGCCAGCAGCGCCGGCAGCTGCGCGAGCTCGCCGGTCCAGTTCCACACCTCGTCGCCGGCCAGCACCTCCCAGCCCCGCCCCATCGGGGGCGCCAGCGTGCGCATCGAGTCGAACGAGCCCGCCGCGGCGTCGACGGTCACCGCCTCCAGCGACGGCAGCACCCGCACCCGCTGCTGGGTGATCGACGAGCCGAAGGTGTCGGCGTAGAACGTCTGCTCCTTGACGGCGTGCAAAGCGGCCGACACGTGGTCGATCCCGTCGGCCGCCAGCAGCCGCCCCGAGTATTCCTCCAGCACCGCGATCTTGTCGGTCGCGGCGACGTCGAACGGGTCGATCCGGTAGCTCGACACCCACGCGGCGTCGGCGTACACCGGCTCGGGTGCGAGCTCGACGCGTTCGTTGTTCAGGGTCGCCAGCGTGGTGGCCACGTGCACCGCGCGCCGCGCCGTCTCCGCGGCGACCGCGGGGGCCAACTCCGCGTGCGAGGCGAATCCCCAGGTGCCGTCGACGATCACCCGCACCGCCAAGCCGACCTCCCGGCTGACGACCGCGGTCTCCAGCTCGCCGTCGCGCAGCTGGATGGTCTCGGAGCTCAGGCGGTGAATCCGCAGGTCGGCGTGGCTGGCCCCGGCCGCGGTGGCCGCCGACAACGCGGCTTCGGCCAGTTCGAGGCGCGGCAGGTCCAGGAAGTCGGCGTCGATCCCCCGGTTCGGTGTCACGGCTCCACCGTATCGACAGCCCGTCACGGCCCGCTTTAATACCTCCATGGCCCGCGCCGCACTGAGCACACAACCTCGCTCGCCCGCGCTGGCCTACGCCTTGCTGGCGCCCAGCCTCTTCGGTGTCCTCGCCTTCTTGCTGCTGCCCATCCTGGTCGTGATCTGGCTCAGCCTGTACCGGTGGGACCTGCTGGGTCCGCTGCGCTTCGTGGGCCTGGCCAACTGGCGCTCGGTGCTGGACGATCCCGGCTTCGGCAACTCGCTGATCGTCACCGCCGCCTTCGTTGCGATCGTGGTCCCCGCGCAGACGGTGCTGGGCTTGCTGACCGCATCGATGTTGGCCCGCACGCTCCCGGGCACCGGGCTGTTTCGCACCCTGTACGTGCTGCCGTGGATCTGCGCCCCGCTGGCGATCGCCGTGCTGTGGCGCTGGATCCTGGCGCCCACCGACGGCGCCGTCAGCACCGTGCTGGGCCACCGCATCGATTGGCTGTCGGACCCCAGCTTCGCGTTGCCGCTGGTGTCGGCCGTCGTCGTGTGGACCAACGTCGGCTACGTGTCGCTGTCGTTCCTGGCGGGCCTGCTGGCCATCCCCGACGACATCCACGCCGCCGCGCGCACCGACGGCGCCACCGCGTGGCAGCGGTTCCGGCGCATCACGCTGCCCATGCTGCGGCCGACGACGTTCTTCGTCCTGGTGACCGGGATCGTCAGCACGGCGCAGGTTTTCGACATGGTCTACGCGCTGACCGGCGGCGGGCCGGCCGGCAGCACCGACCTGGTGGCCCACCGCATCTACGCCGAGGCCTTCGGTTCGGCGGCAATCGGGCGGGCATCGGTGATGGCGGTGGTGCTGTTCGTCATCCTCATCGGCGTCACGATCGTGCAGCACCAGTACTTCCGGCGGCGGATCAGCTATGACCTTACTTAACCGCGTCTCGAACACCGTCATCTACGCCGGACTGGCGCTGGGTGCGCTGATTACCCTGGCTCCCTTTCTGCTTGGTTTATTGACCTCGTTCACGTCGGCGCACCAGTTCGTCACCGGCACGCCGCTGCAGATGCCGCGGCCGCCCACGCTGGCGAACTACGCCGACCTGGCCGGCGCCGGATTTAGCCGCGCGGCCGCGGTGACCGCGTTGATGACGGCGGTGATCCTGGTGGGCCAGCTGACCTTCTCGGTGCTGGCCGCGTACGCGTTCGCGCGCCTGGAGTTTCCCGGGCGCGACGCGCTGTTCTGGGTCTACATCGCCACCTTGATGGTGCCGGGAACCGTCACGGTGGTGCCGATGTACCTCATGATGGCCCAGCTGGGCCTGCGCAACACGTTCTGGGCGTTGGTGCTGCCCTTCATGTTCGGCTCGCCCTACGCGATATTCCTGCTGCGCGAGCACTTCCGGATGATCCCCAACGATCTGGTCAACGCTGCCCGCCTCGACGGCGCCAACACGCTGGACGTGATCGTGCACGTCGTGATCCCCTCGAGCCGACCGGTCTTGGCCGCCTTGACGCTGATCACGGTGGTCTCGCAGTGGAACAACTTCATGTGGCCGTTGGTGATCACCAGCGGGCGTCGGTGGCGGGTGCTCACGGTGGCCACGGCCGATCTGCAGTCGCGGTTCAACTCACAGTGGACGTTGGTGATGGCGGCGGCGACGGTCGCGATCGTGCCCCTGATCGCGCTGTTCGTGGGCTTCCAACGCCACATCGTCGCGTCGATCGTCGTCTCGGGTCTCAAGTGAGCGGCTTCGACGCCGAGATTGCCGCGATGGCTGTGGCTTTCGCCGAATTACGACCACCGCGGCAATCTGGACGCACGCGATGACGAGGCCACGCTCGTCCACGTTGGTCGCCGCGGCGGTCGCGCTCGTCGCGGTGCTGTTGGCCGTCGCGGCAGTGTTGCTGGACTATTCCGGCACCCCACACGACGGCAAGACCGTGGTAACGGTTCGCATCTGGGCCGACCAGATCGCCGCGGACTACCGGCAGTCGTTCGAGGCCTTTACCCGCACGCACCCCGATATCGACGTGCACATCAGCCTGGTGGCGTATTCGACGTACTTCAACACCCTGCGCACCGACGTCGCCGGCGGCAGCGCCGACGACATCTTCTGGTTGTCCAACGCCTACTTCGCCGCGTACGCCGACAGCGGGCTGCTGATGAAGATCGATACGGGCGCCGCCTCGGACTGGGAGCCGGCGGTGGTCAATCAGTTCACCCGCGGCGGCGCGCTGTGGGGTGTGCCGCAGCTGACCGACGCCGGAATCGCGCTGTACTACAACGCGGACCTGCTCGCCGCGGCAGGGGTCGATCCCGCCGGGCTGAGCGACCTGCGGTGGCACCCCGACACCGACGACACATTACGTGTGATGCTGGCCCGGCTCACCGTCGACGAGAACGGAAACACCGCAAGCACATCGGGTTTCGACGGCAGCCGCGTCCGCCAGTGGGGATACAACGCGGCGAACGACCCCCAGGGGATCTACCTCAACTACATCGGCTCGGCCGGGGGCGTGTTCCAGCGCGGCGACGAGTTCGCCTTCGACAATCCCGGCGCGGTGGAGGCCTTCCGCTACCTGGTCGGCCTGATCAACCGCGACCACGTCGCACCACCCGCGTCGGACACCAACGACAACGGCGACTTTTCGCGGAATCAGTTCCTGGCCGGCCGGATGGCGCTCTTCCAGTCCGGCACCTACAACCTGGCGCCAGTGGCCCGCGACGCCCGCTTCCGCTGGGGTGTGACGATGATGCCCGCGGGCCCGGTGGGCCGGGTGAGCGTCACGAATGGCATTGCCGCGGCGGGCAATGCGGCGACGAAGCACCCCGACGCGGTACGCCAGGTGCTGGCCTGGATGGGCAGCAAGGGTGGCAACGAATACCTGGGGCGCAACGGTGCGGCCATCCCCGCGGTGCTGTCGGCTCAGCCGGTCTACTTCGACTACTGGGCCGCCCGGGGCGTCGACGTCACACCCTTCTTCACCGTGCTGGACGGCGCGCGCATGCCGGCCCCGGGCGGCGCCGGATTCGCCGCCGGAAACACGGCCCTGCAGCCGTATTTCGACGAAATGTTCCTGGGCCGGGGAGACGTCGCGGCGACACTGCGGCAGGCTCAGGCCGCGGCCAACGCCGCCGCGCGACACTAGCCGCCGAGTCGCCGCAGCGACCGCGACGCTAGCGTCACACTCGGCGCGGGGGCGCGAGAGCTAACCCGGGAGCACCAGCACCGGTACCGGACTGTCGCGGATGATCTTGCCGCTGCGCGAGCCCAGGAACACCCGGCGGATGTCGCCGCGCGGCCGGGTGCCCAGCGCCAGGATCTCGCCCTCCTGCCAGTCCGCCTTGTCCAGCGCCTCTTTCCAGCTGCCCCCGGTAAACACCTGCAGCGCAACCTCGTCGCCGACGATGCCATCGGTCTTCAGCTCCTGGAGGATGTCGCGCGCCTGCGAAGCCCACGCCTGCAGGATCCAATCCTCGGCGTCGATCCCCACCTCCGGCGGATACATCGTCTTGCCACGGACCGCAAAGGTGATCACCCGTACCGGCACCGCGAATCGCGCACCGAACTCGACACCGCGCCGCACCACGTCGAGCGTGTCCGGGGTGGCCGAATAGGCGCACGTCAGCCGCGTCAGTTTGCCCGTCCCGGAACGATATTCACCGGGGCTGATCGCTACCGGGATGGGCGACGCGTGCAGCAGCCAGTCGGCGGTGGATCCGATCACCACTCCCCCGCGCCCACCGCTGGGTAGCGACCCGAGCACCAGCACGTCGGCGTCGAAGTCCTCGATGACCTCGATCAGGCCGCCCGACACCGACCGGTGCGCGCGGTCGACGTAGCCGACCTCGATGCCCTCGGCGACGTCAAGGAGATAACGCGCAGCTTCGTTGGCCGACTCCGCAGCCAGACCGTCCACCCATTGGTCGTAGTGGGCGTCCGCGCGCGGCAGCCACGGCTTGGGGACGATGGTCGCCACCGTCAGCGACGTGTGCAGCGCCCGCGCGACGCGGACGGCCAGGTGCAGGCCGGACAGGCCGACGTTGCCGGCCCGGTACCCGACGACGACGGTCACAGCGTCTCCTGGGGGTGGGCGTCGTTAAGCGCGCTGTGATGGCGGCCCCACACGAAGTAGAAGATCAACGCCACCGACACCCATCCGCTGAACGCGATCCAGGTGTACCAGTGCAGGCTGGCGAGGATGTAGCCGCACGCCAACACCGAAAGGACGGGCGTGACGGGATAACCCGGCACCTTGAACCCCCGGGGCAGGTCGGGCTGGCGCACCCGCAAGACGATCACTCCGATTGAGACGACGGTAAACGCCGTGAGCGTGCCAATCGACACCATGTCCGTCAGCTTCTCCAGCGGTATGACGGCGGCCAGGGTCGCGGCCACGACGGCGACAATCGCCGTGTTGTTCACCGGGGTCATCGTTTGGGCGTTCACCGTCGCGAAGCGCGAGGGCAGCAGCCCGTCGCGGCCCATCGCGAACAGGATGCGGGTCTGGCCGTACATGCTCACCAGCGTGACGCTGAAAATCGAGATCACCGCGCCCGCCGCCAGAATCGTGCCGGCCCACCTGCCGTGCGTGACGTTCTCCAGGATGGTGGCCAGCCCGGCGTCCTGCTGACCGGCGAAGTTCTGCCACGGCTGGGCGCCCAGCGCTGCCAGCGCGACAAGCAGGTACACCGTGGTCACGGTCACCAGGGCCGCAATGATGGCGCGCGGCATGGTTTTCTGCGGATCCTTTACCTCGTCGCCCGCGGTCGACACCGCGTCCAGCCCGATGTACGAAAAGAAGATCGTCCCGGCCGCCGAGCCGATGCCCGAAACACCCAAGGGCGCGAAGTCTCTGAGGTGGCCCGCGTCGAAGGCGGTGAACGCGATGATGACAAACATCAGCAGGACGGCGAGCTTGATCACCACCATGATGGCGTTGATCTTGGCCGATTCACTGGCGCCGCGGATGAGCAGCAGCGCGCACATCGCGATCAGGATGATCGCCGGCAGGTTTACGTAGCCGGGTCGCGACTCCCACGGGGCGGCCGACACCGCGTGCGGCAACTCGAAGCCAAAGACGTTGCTCAGCAACTTGTTCAGGTAGCCGCTCCAGCTGACCGCGACCGCCGCGGTCGACACCCCGTACTCCAGCAGCAGGCACGCCGCCACGCCGACCGCGACGACCTCACCCATGGTGGTGTAGGCGTAGGAGTACGAAGAGCCCGAAACCGGCACCGCCGAGGCCAATTCGGCGTAACAGAGGGCGGCCAGCCCGGCCGCGAGCCCGGCGATCACGAAGGAGACCATCACTCCCGGGCCGGCTTCCGGCACGGCCTGGGACATGACGAAGAAGATTCCGGTGCCGACGGTCGAGCCGACCCCGAACATGGTCAGCTGGAACGTGCCGATGCTGCGCTTGAGTTGGTCTGCGGCGCCGCGTGCGGCGTGCGCGCCCCCCACCGGGCGGCGCCGCAGCATCTGTTCTGTCAGGCTGATCGACGTCGCTGGCAACCCTGCGCCTCCTGTAGCTTGATCAGCTGATTATGGGCCAGCCTCCCGCAACGCCGCAGCGAACTCACGAACCGCCCAGTCGATCTCTTCCCGGGTAACCACCAGCGGCGGAGCGAACCGCAGCGTCGAGCCGTGCGTGTCCTTGACCAACACGCCACGGTCCGCCAACCGCAGGCTCATCTCCTTGCCGGTGGCCAGCGGCGGATCGACGTCGACGCCGGCCCACAGGCCGAAGCCGCGTACCGCCAGCACCCCGTCACCGATCAGTTCCCCCAGCCGCTTGTGCAGGTGCACACCCAATTCAGCCGAACGGGCCTGGAATTCCCCGCGGGCCAGAATCGAAACCACCGTGCTGCCGATCGCGGCGGCCATCGGGTTGCCGCCGAACGTCGAGCCGTGCTCACCGGGATGCAGCACGCCGAGGATGTCGCGGTCTGCGACCACCGCCGACAGCGGGACCACCCCACCGCCGAGCGCCTTGCCCAGCAGGTAGACGTCCGGTACCACGCCCCACCGATCGCAGGCGAACGTGTAGCCGGTGCGCGCCAGCCCGGACTGGATTTCGTCGGCGATCATCAACACGTTGTGCTCGCTGCAGAGCGCACGCACGGCCGGCAGGTAGTCGTCGGGCGGGACGATGATGCCCGCCTCGCCCTGGATCGGCTCCAACAGGACCGCCACCGTATGGTCGTCGATCGCGCGCGCCAGGGCGGCGGCGTCACCGAACGGCACCGAGCGGAACCCCGGGGTGAACGGTCCGAAGCCGTCGCGGGCCGAGGGATCCGTGGAGAAGCTGACGATGCTGATGGTGCGGCCATGAAAGTTGTTGTCGGCCACGATGATGTTGGCGCGCCCCGCAGGAACGCCCTTGACGTCGGCGCCCCACTTGCGCGCGACCTTGAGGCCGCTTTCCACCGCTTCGGCGCCCGAGTTCATCGGCAGCACCATGTCTTTGCCGCACAACCCGGCCAGGGCGGCGCAGAACGGTCCGAGATTGTCGGAATGAAAAGCGCGGCTCACCAGCGTGACCGTGTCCAGCTGGGCGTGCGCCGTCGCGGTGATTTCGGGGTTGCGGTGGCCGAAGTTCACCGCCGAGTACGCGGCCAGGCAGTCCAGGTAGCGCCGGCCGTCGACGTCGGTGATCCACGCGCCCTCGGCGCTCGCCGCCACCACCGGCAGCGGCGAATAGTTCTGCGCCGCATACCGTTCGACCAGCGCGATTGCGGCCTCGGTTCCGGTGTCGGCCAGGATCGTCATGGGTGGACCTCCAAGGTGCAGCACTTCACCGAACCGCCGCCCTTGAGCAGTTCGGAAAGATCGATACCGATCGGCTCGAACCCGGCTGCTCGCAACTGTGCCGCGAAACCGGTTGCGGCAGCCGGGTGCACGACGTGTAGACCGTCGGAGACCGCGTTGAGCCCGAACACGTACGCGTCGGCGCTGCCGACCGCGATCGCATCGGGGAACAGCACTGTCAAGTGGTTCTGCGCTGACTCACTGAACGCCGGGGGGTAATAGGCGATCGTGTCATCGTCGAGGACGGCCAGCGCGGTGTCGAGGTGATAGAAGCGGGGGTCCACCAACTCCAGTGAGATCACCGGCAGACCCAGCACCGCGGCGATCTCACCGTGCGCCCGCGGGTCGGTGCGAAAGCCGTAGCCGGCCAACACCATCTCGCCGACGAGCAGAAGGTCACCCTGACCTTCGTTGACGTGGCGCGTGGACACCGGTCGATAGCCGACGGACGACATCCACCGCGAGTAGGCCCTGGATTCCCCGGAGCGTTCGGCGAACCGGAATCGGGCAACCACCGCGGTGTCGTTGGCGATGAACCCGCCGTTGGCGGCATAGACCATGTCGGGCAGCCCGGCTACCGGCTCGATCAGGTCGACGCTGTGGCCCAACCGCAGATAGGTCTGATAGAGGTGTTGCCATTGCGCCGTGGCGACGTCGACGTCGACCGGTGTCGCGGTGTCCATCCACGGGTTGATCGCGTACTCGACGGCGAAGAAGGTGGGCTGGGTCATGGCGTACCGGCATATGCGCGACGTGCGGCCTACCTCTTGCCGTTCTCGGGCCGCCACGGCGGCAGGACGGTGCGTCATAAAACAACGATATTTTGACGCCTTAGCACAATCAAACGACGGCTATTGCGTGTCTACGATCGATTTATTGCGCTAGAGTCACTCCTACGACGATTTATTGTTCGCCACGTGGCTTTGGAGGGTGATGGACAGACTGGACGAGACCGACGGGCGCATCCTCGCCGAGCTCGCCGAGCACGCGCGCGCCACCTTCGCCGAGATCGGCCACAAGGTGAACCTGTCCGCCCCGGCGGTGAAGCGCCGCGTCGACCGGATGATCGACAGCGGTGTGATCAAAGGCTTCACCACCGTCGTCGACCGCAACGCCCTCGGGTGGAACACCGAAGCCTACGTCCAGGTGTTCTGCCACGGCAGAATCGCGCCGGAGGCGCTGCGCGCGGCGTGGGTGGATATCCCCGAAGTGGTCAGCGCCGCGACCGTGACGGGTACGTCCGACGCGGTCCTGCACGTTCTGGCCCGCGACATGGCGCATCTGGAGGTGGCGCTGGAGCGCATCCGCGCGAGCGCCGACGTCGAGCGCAGCGAAAGCATCGTCGTACTGTCCAACCTGATCGACCGCGCCCGTCCCTAGGGGCGAACCGACGCGAACCAACCGCACCGGGGGGCCGGCAAGACTGGGCCATGCGCGCCGACGACGGTTTGTTCTCGGCGGCCTTGGTGCGGACTGAGCTGATACGCGCCGTTGCCGTGAACGGCGCTCAGGCCATTGCCGATGGCCGCAACCTGCTGAATAACTTGGACATCGTCATGCTGTCGCGGCAGTTGCTCGACGACGCCCGCACAATACGACCGCTGCGCCTGCGCAGCCTGGACGCCATACATCCCGTCGCCGCACAGCGAGCCGGCGACACGTTGCGCGCGGTCGTCACCCCGATGCCCGAATGCTCTCAGCTGCAGCCGATCTCGGGATAGTCACGGCGTCGCCGCGCTAGGCGGGCACAACACTCTCTTAGGTCATTGTGACGAAGTGGGCGGTCCGCCGAGGTCGATGGCCCCGCGATTATCCGACCTTTGACAAGGGGCATCGGAGCTGGGCGCGCCACCCGCGGTTCCTTGCGCTGACGATTCGGTGGTGCACGAGACACTGCGCTCGCGGGATATGCCCGGGGGGGCGCCGATACCAGGTGTCACATTCCAATTCGCCTCTGCCAACCGCCGGCGCGCCGGGCGCTGATTTCGCCGCACTGTTCCTGACTACGGATACGTGACCCTCTCACCAAATAGAACAGCTAACGATCGTTTACAGCTGATGCTGGATGAGGTCGAGTTGCTTGTCGACCCCGAATGCGTCGTTTCACCTGCCCTACACCGCGCGCCAGCCGCGACGGCTGCGGACCCGGCGGCCGCCGGGATGCGCAGGGCCACGGACGGTTTCGCTCGGGAACCGAAGCGGCCCGCACGTGTTTGAGCTGCATCCGCAGGTGCTGGCGCAGGTCGTGCAGATCGGGATCCGTCCACCGGTTCACGGCCTCGATCGGGTCGCCCGTCAGATCGTAAAGCTCCCACTGGTCGTCCAGTGGGGACGCCCGATAGGACTCTCCGCCAAAGCCATCGGCCTGCAGGTGCCGGACGCCGGGCTCGGTCCAGGTGGCCGGATCGTCGAAGGTACGCACCAGTTTCCACACATGCCCGGCCCCGCCGGGAACCTCGTCGACGCGGACGACCAGCCCCTCGAAATTGGACGCGGTGTAGGCGGGGATCCTGATCCGCAGCGGCGCGGGCGGATTGACGGTTTGCTTGAGCATGCGCGCCAAGCCGGAGGCACCGCTGTCTCCTTCGAGAACGTTGTCGCGGGTCATGAGGTAGACGGACCGCGCATCGTCGGCCGGCTCCCCGTCAACGATCGGCATGAGGTTGCGGCCCGGCAGTTCGTGCACTTCCGAGAAGGACTCGGCCAAAGTGGCGGCGACGGCGGCGACGTCTAGGCCGGCGGCTGCCAATAGCGTGGGTACCAGGTCGACGTGTGAAGTCGGCGCCGTGACGACGCGCGGCCTCGTCGCGCGTTCGCCGATGCGGGCGATGACGAAGGGGACTCGGGTGGCCTCGTCGTAGAGGTTGAACCACTTCTGGTGCAGGCCGCCGTGAGCGCCCAGCAGATCGCCGTGGTCGGCCGTGCGCACCAGCAGCGCGTGTTCGGACCCGCCCTCGGTGACGGCCCGCCGGACGCGGTCGATCGGTCCGTCCACCTCGGCGTGCAGCCGGTAGTACAGATCGCGGTAGCGCTGCGCGCTGTGTTCGTAGGTCCGGCGGATCGCGGGCGCTGGGCCGTAGCCGGAGTAATAGGTCTCGCGAAACGCGATCTGCGCGGCCGGTTTGGTCGACAGGTCTTCGTCCGCCGTGGGCGCCGGCGGCACCCGGGGTGGATCCAGCGGTGACGGCTTGACCGGGCTGCGCCGCGACCAGGCCGGAAACAGCGTGATGTCGTGGGGATTGACGAAGCTGGCGACCAGTAGGAACGGCCGCAGCGCCTGTGCGTCGCCGGCGCGGCGGCGGGCGTACCGGTCGGTGAGCCAGGCGACCACACGGTCGGCGATCAGGGGGTCGCGGCACACGCCCGCGTCGGCCAGCGCCCCCCCGTGCGGCTCGGGGCCGACCCAGCCCGAAAAGCCGAACGGCGCCAAAGGATCGGCGTCGAGGTAGCGCCGCACCGCGGCGTGGTCGACGACACCGTGGTCGTCGTTGGTCGCCAACCGACGGCCGGTCACCGGGTCGGTGAGGTCGGCGTGCGAAATGTGCCACTTACCGTCGTAGTGGGTGTCGTAGCCGGCGGCGCGGAACCAGTTGCCCAGCGTGGGCACCTCGCCCGGCCGCAGCCAGCGCATGCGGCTATCGTCGGCCGTCTTTCCCAACCCGTCGGTCTGGGTGACTCCGTGCAGGTCGGGGTAGTGTCCGGTGAAAATCGTTGGGCGACTGGGCACGCAGGCCAGCGAGCCGGTGTAGTGCCGCGCGAAACGGACGCCGTGATCGTCGAACCACCTGCGACCGGCCAGGATTCGATGGCGCCACGCGAGGACGTCGGGCGCCTCGTAGGTTGGCACCGCGCGTTCCTCGTCGGTCATGATGACGATGACATCGGGACGGAGGCCGGGGCGATCAGACACGGGCGTTCTCCAATCGGTTCGCGAGCCCGGCGAGCATCGCGTCGGACTGTCGCGCGAGGAAACGACACAGCAGCCGTTCGGCCAGCTTTTGAATTTCGCCAGAGCCGATTTCGACCGTGCTCGTCAAGGTCACCAGGGTCGAGTCGGCCGCGGCGGGTTCCACCGTCCACCGGTTGGTCACCCGGCGCAGGCGACGGGGCAAACCTTCGATCTCGTAGGCCAGGGCGCGTGGCGGGTCGAACTCGATGATGCGCTCGACGAGGGCGTCGCGTTTCACCTGGACCCGCCGGGAGGTGCCGACGTGCCCTCCGTCGGCGCCGGAAAACAGGATGCACGAATGGTCGACGTTGCCGGCCCATGAGCTGATCGAGCCGAAGTCCGCGAGGACGTCCCAAATTCCCTGCGGGCGAGCGGCGATGACACGCGTGCGCTGAATCTCGGCCACCTGCTCAAGCTACGCGAAAGCCGACCCGCCGCAGGCTCCTTTACCGGGTCGCCTGCAAGAGCATCTCAAGCATGACCGCTGAGGCGCTGACCGCGATCACGATCGCCAATGTCACCCAGTCGGCCGGTTTCGGCCGGGTCGGGTTGGCCGAGAGCTGACCGGTGCCGCCGCGCGCGGTGATCGCGTCGCCCATCTCGTCGGCGCGCCGCAGCGTGACGGTGATGGCAGCGGACAGCAGGTCGATCAGCTCCACCGCGTACCGCCGGGGACGAGTCTTGCGGCTCCGCCTTATCGATTTGGGCCGCAGTCGGCGGGCGGCGTAGAGCACCTGGAATTCGTCAACCAGCATGGGGAAGGCGCGCAGCGCGAGCGCCAACGCCACCGCCCATTCGTCGACGGGAATCCGCAGCACGCGCAGCGGCCGTCCCAAAGTCGCCAGCGCGGGCGCTATTTCGGCGACATTGGTGGTCCACGACACCATCAACCCCAACGAGAGCAGCACGATCGACAGCACGGTGATCCGTAGGAAGTGCAGCGCTCCCCCGAGTCCGATGTCGAGTCCGCTTATCGCGATTGTCGGGCTGCCACCGGCCATCGCGGCCGTGATCCCGCCGACCGCCAGGGTGATCCACAACCACCGCGGTATCGACGGCAGCACGCCGCGGGGAATGTGTGCGATCCTGGCCGCCGCGAGCACGAGCGCCGCCACCAACCCGATCGTCACCCATCCCGGGTAGAAGGTCAGCAGCACCGAAAAACCGAAAACCACCAATAGCTTGGTGCCCGCCCACAGATCGTGAATCGTCGAGGTTCCGGGCACCGGAACCAGCAACACCACCGGGCGCGGGGGACGTCGCGTCCGCCCGTGTGCCGGGTCCGACGTTGTGGTCATGACAGTCCCTCCGCCGCCGCCGAGAGGGGTTCGAGCACGCCGTTGCTCAGGTGCAACGTGCGCGGGCACAGGTCCTCCAGCCCGGCGAAGTCATGCGAAATGACAACGACCGTCAGGTCCCGGTCGCGGCGCAGGTCTTCCAGCAGCCGCAGGAGTCCGCGTCGGCTGGCGGCGTCCAGCCCCGCCAGCGGCTCGTCGAGGATCAACGCCCGCGGCGAGCGTGCCAGCAGCCCGGCCAGCACAACCTTGCGCATCTGCCCGCCGCTCAGTTGGTCGACGCGCCGCTTGGCCAGGGCGGGATCCAGCCCGACGACGGCGAGCGCGGCGGCCACACGACCGTGATCGCGGGGCGAAAAACCTGCTGCCGATGCCACTTCCAGGTCGACACGGCTGCGCATCAACTGCAGCCTGGCCGCCTGGAACGAAAACGCGACCGCGCCGACCTGCTCGTGTGTCGGCTTGCCATCCAGCAGGCAGGCGCCGGTGGTGGGAACCGTGAGCCCCGCCATGATCCACGCCAGCGTCGACTTCCCGGAGCCGTTGCCGCCATGGATCAGCAACCCGTCGCCCTGCTCCACCACGAAGCTGACGTCGCGTAGCGCCGTCTTGGCCCAGGGGGTACCGCTGCCGTATTCGTGTCCCACGCCGATGAGTTCGAGCACCGGCGCGTGCGAGCCGTGATCGACCGCGCCGGTCGGGGCCGGCGTGCTCACATTCTCCACCATGTCGTTGCTGTCCGGCGAGTCGCTGAGATTGATCGTGCGTTCCGCGCAGTCCGCCTCGTTGTTGTAGTGCGTGATCTGCACCAGGGCGGTCCGGTGCCGTTTGGTGAGTCCGGACAGCACGCCGAGCAGGGCCTCACGGCCCTGCTGGTCGACCATGCTGGTGACCTCGTCGGCGATCAGCAGCGCCGGCTCCCGGGCCAGCGCGGCGGCGAGCGCCAGGCGCTGCAGTTCACCACCGGACAGGCTTCCGGTGTCGCGTTCGGCGAGGTCCTCCAGGCCGACCTCGCGAAGCAGTTGCGGCACATCGACGTTGGTGCCCGGCGGCAGGCCCCAGACCACGTCGTCGGCGACCCGGGCGCCCAGGACCTGGCTTTCCGGGTGCTGCAGCACGATCGCCGTGCCGCCCAACTTGCCCAGGCCCACCGCGCCGGGACGTTCCACCGTGCCCGACGTCGGTTCCCGGCCGGCCAGGATCAGCATCAGCGTGGTCTTGCCGGAACCGTTCGCGCCGGTGATCGCCACGTGTTGGCCGGCCTGGAGATCGAAACTGACCTCGCGCAGCGCATCCTGTCCGGCGCCGGGGTAGCGGAAGCGCACCTTGTCGAGCCGCACCGGAACGGGCCCCACCGCGCCCTCCTCGGCCGGGGCGTCGAGTTTGTGTACGTCGGGGATGCCCTGCATCCGCTCCAGCACGCGCGACAACGCCCACCAGCCGATCAGGGACACGACCACGACGGAGATGACGAAGTAGACGAGCAGCACCACCGGCCAGTAGTGCAGCCCGATGGCGAAATACCTCTTCAAGCCGGCCGCGGCGCCATGCAGGCCCAGGTGATTGAGGGCGGCGGCGAGACCGTCGAAGTTCGCGGTGATGGCCTCGAAGGCCAGGTCCCGAAGCCGGGTGAGCACCGCCACCAGGCCGATATTCACCCCGGCGAACGCGAACCCGGCGATCAGGCCGGTGACGATGACCGTCGGTAGGCCACGACGCTTGCGTTTGACGACTCCGGTCAGCCCGCCGATATATGCGCTGGTGACAACGCCCATGAAACCGCCCGTCCCGGCGATCAGGAAGGCGATGACCCCGCCGGCAAAAGTCGCGGCGAGCAGCAGGCGGAGGCGGTGCCGGTAGGCCAGCAGCCCCATCGGCACGGTGCCCAGCAGTGCCAGGCCCGCGGCGAACGGGACCACCACTGAGACAATCGCCGTAACGGCGGTCAGCGCCGCCATGACCGAGGCCTGCGCCATTTCGGCCGGTCGCAGGGATCCACCCCGGCGGCGCGGAGGCAGAGCGGCGGATTCGATCACTAGACCGATTCTGCCAGGCCGCAGCGTTGTGTCCCGTCAGCACACCGGCTGATCTGCGTTTGACGATCACAGCGCCGCCGCTCGTCTCGCATAGCAAAGCTATGCAACCATGGAGGCATGAACGCATCCGACGCCAACCAGACCGGTGTCGATGACGCCGCGAACCCCCAGCCCGAGGCAGGACTGGGGGCAGATCTGCTCGCCGTGGTCGCGCGGCTCAACCGCCTGGCCACCCAGCGCATCCAGATGCCCTTGCCCGCGGCCCAGGCCCGGCTGCTGGCCACGATCGAGGCCCACGGAGAAGCCCGGATCGGTGACCTGGCCACGGTCGACCACTGCTCCCAACCGACCATGACTACGCAGGTGCGGCGGCTCGAGGACGCCGGACTGGTGACCCGAATGGTCGATCCCGGGGACGCGCGGGCGGTACGGATCCGAATCACGCCGGAAGGAATCCGCACGCTCAACGCCGTACGGACCGACCGCGCCGCCGTGATCGAACCGCAGTTGGCTCTGCTCGCCCCGGCCGACCGCCACGTGCTGACGGAGGCGGTCGCGGTGTTGCGCCGCCTGCTCGACAATGCCTCGACCGTGGGGCGCCGCAACGCGGTGTGATCAGCGCGATCCCAGGTGGATATGCACGGGCCGGCGGGTAGACACTTAATCTGCGTCTGAGCCCGGGTGACGAGAGGGGGCGGCCATGCGGAACGAGGGTCCCGCCTTTGCGGCCTCCCCGCTGACCGTATGGGTGGGACCCATGCGGTATGTCTTTGCCCCGGGCCGCGACGTGGTCGTCGGCTACGGACCTGGGTGCGACATCCCGTTGGAACGCCTGAGGAGCGCCGCACCGCCGCCGGCGCCGCGCGCGGATGTGGTGCTGCGCTTCACCGGAACGCAATGGGTGGCCATCGATAGGAGCCCCGACGGCATCTTCGTCAACGGCGCACGCGTGCCGACCGTCGAGATCCACAACGGTCAGGCGATCAGCGTCGGCGATCCGCAGCGCGGTCCGCGGCTGGTCTTCCAACTCGGCGCCGCGACCGGTCCGCACGGACAACCTCCCGTCCCGCCCCCGCGCCCCGTTTACCCGCCCCAGCGCCCCGTTTACCCACCGCCGCGCCCCCCGCAGCGCCCCCACGCGCCCCCGCCACCTCACCCGCAACCCCCGCGGTTCCCCCCGCCGCCGGCGCGGCCCCCGCAGTTCCGGCATCCTCCGCCCGCGCCGCAGGCCGGTCGGTCGAACCCTCCCGACCTGCGGGTGCCGACCGAACGGGCCACCGAGCAGATCCGCATAGCCCCACCGCCGCCGACGGATCGGCCCATCCCGCCGACCCCATCCGGACCGGCGCCGCCGCCTCCGTCCACCCCGCCGCCCGATCAGCCGTCGGGCGCGCCGGCCGTGGCGGACGCGGAACAGCCACAGGCGCGGGGTCTGATCGAGCGGATGGTCACGCGGAAGCTGCGCGTCCCGCGGCCCTCCTTCCGCACCGAGGAGGGCAACTCGACCTATCGCTTGCCGTTGCGGCCGGGGGCGCGGACCACCGGGGTGGCCGCATACGAGTTGGGGCTTACCGTCGACGGGCACGAGATGCTCGCCGACATCTCGTTCACGGCTCGCCCGGGAACGTTGACCGCGGTGATCGGACCGTCAACACCGCGCAACTCGGCGCTGCTCGCGCTGCTGGCCGGCACCAGAGAACCCACCTCCGGGCGGGTCACCGTCGACGGCCACGACGTTCATGCCGAGCCGGAGTCGATGCGGACCCGCATCGGGAGGGTGACGCGCGAAGAGTGCCTGCACGCGCGGCTCACCGTCGAACGGGTCCTGGGGTACGCCGCCGAGCTGCGTCTGCCGCCGGACACCTCAGCCGAGCATCGCGACCGCGTGGTGAACCAGGTTCTCGAAGAACTCGACCTGGCGGAGCACCGCACCACCCGGATTTGCAAACTTCCCCCCGAGGTGCGCCGGTGCGCGTCGATGGCGATCGAGCTGATCACCAGACCCACGCTGCTGGTGGTCGACGAGCCGTGCGCAGGCCTGGACGCGTCCCAGGAAGCTCACGTGATGGCCATCCTGCGCCGGCAGGCCGACATCGGCTGTGTCGTCGTGGTGGCGATGTCAGCCGGGGCGTCGCTGAGCAACCTCAACCTGTGCGATCAGGTGATCGTGCTGACCGCCGCCGGCACCATGGGCTTTCTCGGGACACCGCAGCAGGTCGGATCCTCGATGGGCACCACCGACTTCGCAGAGATCCTCGCCCGGGTGAGCGCCGATCCCGTCGGGTCCCACCGCGCGTATCGAAGCGGGCAACAGGCGCCTGCTGACCGGCGGGCCCTGACCGTGCCACCCAAGGTCGCCGCGCCGTGGCCGCCGCCCGCCGAGCTCCCGGTGCAGCGACAAGTTCTGATGTTGACCCGCCGCCAGATTCGCCTGTTCTTCGTCGACCGCGTCTACTTCCTCTTCTGGTCGGTCCTCCCGCTGGTGCTGGCGGCGCTGGCGGTGCTGATCCCCGGCGACTCCGGCCTCGACCGGCCTCCCCCGGGCAGCGGCAACCCGCATGAAGCCATCGAGATCCTGGCCGCGCTCAACATCGCCGCGGTCATCCTGGGCACAGCGCTGACCATCCGCGCCGTCGTCGCCGAGCGTCACGTGTTCCGGCGCGAACAGGCTGTCGGGCTGTCGGCGTCCGCCTACCTGGCCGCCAAGGTCATCGTGTTCAGCGCGGCCGCCGCGATCCTTACGGCGATCGTGTTCGTCGTCGTCGTGGTGGTCAAGGGAGGGCCGGCGCATGGTGCCGTGCTGCTGCATGACGCCACGCTGGAGCTCTACGTGAGCGTGGCCGTCACGGCCATCGTCTCGGCGATGGTGGGACTGGCGCTGTCCACACTGGGCAACTCGTTGCGGGAGGTCCTGCCGCTGCTCGTCCCGGTGGTTTTGGCGTCGCTGCTGTTCGACGGGAGTTTGGTTCAGCTGGTGGGCAAATGGGGATTCCAGCAGATCTCCTGGTTCGTCCCGGCCCAGTGGGGCTTCGCGGCCTCGGCCTCCACGGTCGACCTGCGCCGGGTCGACGCGCTGGCCGCCAACGCCGAGATGTGGACCCACTACAGCGGTTGGTGGGTTTTCGACATGATCGTGCTGCTGGTCTTCGGCGGGGTCGCGGCCGGCTTCGTCCGGTACCGGCTGCGGCCACCGCGCCGCGAGATCCGCGACCAGTCACTACATCGCGAACAGCAGGAACTGAGTGACCTGACCGGGTGAGAAGTTGTTGTCGCTGACGAGCACCACCGATTGGCGGCCGTCGGGCAGCTTGGGCCCCAGGGTGATGCCCTCGACGTTGTCGAGCGGGTTGTCGCGCGTCGCCAACCCCGGTGTCGCCGACAAATCGACCGCCAAGGATTTGCTCATCGGGGTCAACGCGGCGTGCGCCATCGACGGCATCGCCGACACGTCGGTCGCCGCGCCGATGTCGGCGCGGTAGATCCGGACGGTCGGGGGTAGGGAGTCGGACCGCTCCAGCACCAGGAACGTCGTGTCGGACAGCGCGACGAGGTCGGAGACACCGTTGAGGTCGGCCGGCGGCGCCGGCGGCTCCATCGGGTAGGCGTACTGCGCGGTGGGCTTCCCTGTGGTGACGTCGAATTTGGTGACGCGGGTGAGCACCTGGTGGCCGTCGTCGCTGTCCGGTCCGTCGTTGTAACCCGGGTCCTCCATCGCGGCGAACACCGACTGACCGTCGGGCGTCAGGGTCAGTCCCTCCAGCGCCCGGTTCCGCCGCGGTCCGGTGTGCCGCGCCGACATGGCCAGGTTCGGCGGGAGGGTGAACTGGCCGAGGTAGCCACCGTCAAGCCCGGCGATCCTGACCCATGGGTCCAGCAACACCGGCCCCGCCGTCAGCCGTTCACCCTCCGACGACCAATACAGGCGCTGCCGGGCCGGGTCGAAGGCGATGCCCTCCGGGTCGGGGGGAACGATCGGCGGCGCGGCGTTCAGCGTCAGCGGCGGGAAGGGCCGACCCGACGGGTCCAGCAGCGGGTGGGTGCCGGTGAAAGTCACGTTTCCGATCTCCTTGTCGGACAACGACATTTGCACGGTATAGAACCGCGCCGGGTTCTTCTCGGAGCGGTCGTCGCTGATCACGTAGTACAGCTGGCGTCCCGCGTCATAGCTGATCGCCGACAGGCCGCCGATGACCGTGCCATCGAAGGTGGCGCCGAATGGAACCTGCGACTGGCCGAGATAGGTCAAAATCGGCGGCGGCACGGTGGTCGCGGCGGGCGGGCGGGCGGGGGCGCATCCGGCGAGGGTTGCGGCCAGACCAAGCACCATGAGAAGGCAGCCGGCCCGTCGCCATCGACCCATACCCGAGAAGGTAAGGGATCGGTCGCATTACCGCACCGACAGCCGACACAAAAACTAGCGAGAATACCCGTCGCAGGGCAACTCCAAACATTTCGTTGTAGTCGTTTCCGCGACGCCGGCGGGGGGTTAACGTCGCATTATGGGGCCACAGACCAAGAACACTGCCGAACATTTGCGCGACGCGTTGGACGGGCGTTGGCGAGATGTGAAGAACCAGTTGCGGGCGACGATGACCGAGGATCTGTTCCGCCCGCACTACACCCCCAACACGGTGATCGCCCGCACCAAGGTGGCCGAGCAGATGAGGATCATGGCCGCGTTCGGTGCCGCCGCCGACAACTTCCGCAAGGAGCACGGTGGCACCGGCGATATCGGCGCGGCGATCACGATGATCGAGATGCTCGCGATGTCGGACCTGTCGCTGATGGTGAAGGCGGGGGTGCAGTGGGGGCTGTTCGGCGGTGCCGTCGAGAATCTGGGCACCGAGCGCCACCACGAGGCCTACGTGAAAGAGATCATCAGTCTCGAGTTGCGCGGGTGCTTCGCGATGACCGAGACCGGCCACGGCAGTGATGTCCAGTCGCTGGAGACCACCGCGACGTACGACCCCGCGATCGAGGAGTTCGTCATCGACTCCCCCACCCCGACGTCCCGTAAGGACTACATCGGCGGCGCCGCCGAAACTGCAACCATGGCAGCGGTATTCGCGCAATTGATCACCACCGCGGACGACGAGCCCGTCAACCACGGCGTGCACTGCTTCATGGTCCCGATCCGCGACGCCGACGGCAACGACCTGCCCGGGGTGACGACGTCGGACTGCGAGTACAAGGGCGGACTGCCCGGCGTCGACAACGGCCGCATCGTGTTCGACCACGTCCGGGTGCCGCGGGTGAACCTGTTGAACAAGTACGGTGACGTCGCACCGGACGGCACCTACAGTTCGCCGATCGAGAACTCTAACCGCCGGTTCTTCACCATGCTCGGCACCCTGGTCCGCGGCCGGATCACCGTGGGAGGCAGCGCGGGCGCCGCCGCTCGTGTCGCGCTGGACATCGCCACCCGATATGCGTTGCAGCGCAAGCAGTTCAGCGCACCCGATGACGACAGCGAGGTGCTGATCATGGACTACCTGGTCCATCAGCGCCGTCTGTTCCCGTTGATCGCAAGGTCCTATGCGCTGCAGTTCGCCCAGAACGAGCTGGTGAGCAAGTGCCACGACGTGCAGACCGCGGACGCGCCCGACGCCGAGGAGCAACGCGAACTGGAGGCCCGCGCCGCCGGCCTGAAGGCGGCCAATACGTGGCACGCCAGCCGGGCCATACAGGAGGCCCGTGAGGCCTGCGGCGGTGCGGGGTACATGGCAGAGAACCGGCTGGTCGCGCTGCGGGGCGACAGCGACGTGTTCACCACCTTCGAGGGCGACAACCATGTGCTCGCCCAGTTGGTCGCCAAGGAGTTGCTGACCGCTTACCGAGATGACATCCGCAGCATGAGTCCCGTCGAGTGGGTGCGCTTCGCGGCCAACACCGTGAGTGAACGCGTCGTCAAACGCACTGCGGCAGAGACGATCATCCAAACGATCGTCGATGCCCGGCAGGACAGCGAGGAGGAGGGCAGCCTGTTCAACCGCGGCACCCAGATCAAGATGTTCGAGGACCGCGAGGAATATCTGCTGGCGTCCGTCGCGCGCCGGCTGCAGGGCAAATCCAAAGAGATGTCGGCCTTCGATGCGTTCAACGCGGTCCAAGACCACGTGCTGCACGCCGCGGCCGCGCACATCGACAGGGTGGTGCTCGAGGCGTTCGTCGCCGGCATCGACGCGTGCGAAAACCAGGAGGCCCGAGAGGTGTTGGGCATCGTGTGCGATCTTTATGCGTTGTCGGTGATCGAGGACGACAAGGCGTGGTACGTCGAGCATCGATACCTGTCCACCGAGCGCGCGAAGGCCGTCACGCGGGGGATCAACGACCGGTGCCGCGCGCTACGGCCGCACGCGGAAACGCTGGTGGACGGTTTCGGGATTCCGGAGCAGCTGCGCTACGCCGAGATGCTGCACCCCGAGAACCTGCCGGACGCGCTCACGGGCTGACGGTCTGCTCGGCATGACCTCCTGGGACCTCCCACCCGGGCTGCGCCGCTGCCTCAGCAAGCCGCTTTCGCCGACGGAAATGCATTGCCGTGAGCGCCAACCTCACGGTGGTGTGATCCTCTTGTGACGCAACGTCATTGGTTTGGGACCCTGCCGAGAGCTTGCAGTTCGCTGTCCGGTCCGATGCTGAACTTGACGGTGCCGATCCCGGTGGGGCAGCACTCCTCGTCTTTTCCCTTTCGCCATTGGTACTGAACCGTCACGGTGTCGTCGGCGGGCGCGAGCACGGTGATGTACGGCTTCGGGTTGGGGGTGGGTGTGCCCAGGGGCGTGTTGTGGTCGAAGAACAGCAGCTGCTGGGGAGTGGACTCGCTGGCGATGGTCGGGATGATCTGCACCCAGTACAAGCGGCAACGGTTGGTATGCCCGCGGGCGACTTCGACCCAGTTGCTACCGGGGATCGCGATGGGGACGGAGGCGATGGACTGCCGTACCGTGTCGGCTGTCGGCCCGTCGGACTCCTTGCAGGCGCCGGCCCGGCTTGTCGGCGGTCCGGCCTGCTTCGTCGGCGCCTCCCCGCCGCAACCGGCGGCCAGCAAAACCAACAGGATCACAATCAGCCGACGCACGCGGTGAGCTTAGCGAAGGCTGTGAAAGTGCCATCGGTTTGGTCAGAGCCGCCGCTGGGGGAGGCGACTCAGGGGGCGCCGCCAGTAGCCTGGCGAAAGGCGGCCGGTCGACGATGACCTGCGATGACGTGATCCGCAGCAGTTGGATTCCCAGGTGATTTCACAGCGGCGCCTCGCCCGTTGAGAGGAAGCCCTAAAGCGGCCGAAATTTCGGGCCTCGGGGCCGAAACATGTCTGCCGCACAATGAATTTGGTGTGCATTCGCACCGTGAGTTCGCGGCGTGCGGAGCTAACGCCATTGCGCAGTCGAGGAAGGGACGTCAAGCGTGGCCACTAAGTCCAGAGACTCCATGACGTCGACAGACGTCGTGAACACCCTGGGTGCCTACTGCGGCGTCGGTTGCGGCATGGTGTTGCAGGTCACAACGATATCGCAAAGCGACCGCCGTCACGTCACGAAGTCGATTGGCAACAAAGAACATCCGGCCAACTTCGGCCGGTTGTGCACCAAGGGCGCGACGACGTCCGACCTGCTCGCCGCACCGGGCCGGATGGAAGCGGCACACCTGCGCGCCGACCGTGGTCGCCCCCCCGAGCCGGTCGACATGGACCGCGCGATCACCCAGGCCGCAACACGGCTGCGGGCGATCATCGACGAGCACGGCCCGGATTCGTTTGCGATGTATGTGTCCGGCCAGATGTCCATCGAGGCACAGTACCTGGCGAACAAGTTGACTGCGCGCCGACGGGTTCCTCACCGAACTCGACCTCGCGTTCTCCCGAGACCAGCGCGACAAGATCTACGTGCAGCACCTGATGCGCAAGAAGGGCGCCCAGCTGTGGCGCTGGCTGCGGGACGGCGCGCACGTATACGTATGCGGTAACGCCGACCCCCTGGCCAAAGACGTCGATCGCACGCTCGGCGAAATCGCGGCCGAACACGGCAACCTCGGACCGGACGCGGCGAGGGCCTATGTGCAGTCGTTGAGCGCCGACAAGCGCTACCACCGCGACGTGTACTGAGGGCCGGCCAGCTATCCCTTAATGCGGACGAAACATCGTGCGTCCGGCGCCGAAACATGCCCGGCGCACCATACGCCTTAAGACCTGTTCCGCACTCGAGGAGGGACGTAGGCGTGGCCAGGGAGCGTGGCAGCCCCGATGTCAGCCCACTGTACGGTGGGCTGAGGCACGACGGCGGAGATGAAGCCCCACCCGGCGACGAGGTCCACTGGGCCGGGTTACCCGTCAACCTGGACCTGGTGTTCTCCCGGCAGCAGCGTGACAAGGTATACATGCAGCACTTGCTGCGGAGACGCGGGCCGCAGTTGCGGGGATGGTTGCAGAGCGGCGCATCCGCCGTCGCCGGCGACCAGGAACGCCGCCACCCAGACACGGCCGAGTCCATATCCGGTTGGTAGCGGTGCCGTCATAGCGCCAAGGACGCGCGCAGCGGCGCACATGCCTTCTCGGTGATTCTTTCCTGCCGCGGCGGGAAGGAATCACCGAGGTTGAAACACCTACGGGTTCGAACTCTCCGGGTCGTTCGTCACCTACATCGGCTGGCTCTACACATGGGGCGCACCGCTGACCCTGATCGGCGAGGACACCCAACAGATCGCCGACGCCCAGCGCGAACTCTCCCGCATCGGCATTGAGCGGCTGACCGGCAGCGCCACCGGCGACGTCGGCGCGCTGGCGGGCGGGGCAACGCTGCGCAGTTACCGCGTCGCGTCCTTCGAAGACCTCGTCGATGTGCTGCGCGACGACCGTGTGACCGTGCTCGACGTTCGCCAGCCGTGCGAGTTCGAAGAAGGCCATGTGCGCGACGCAGTCAACATCGCGTTGCACGAACTGCCCCACCGCATCACCGAGATTCCCGAAGACCGCGAGCTTTGGATCCACTGCGCCAGCGGCTACCGTGCATCGATCGCCGCCGCACTGCTCGACCGGCACCACCGCCACGTCGTGCTCATCGACGACAACTACGACAACGCGGAAAAGTTTGGCATCACTTCAAATTCACAGTGATCGAAAGCCACTAGTTTTCGTGCAACCCGGGTATCGATAGGACAAGAACCAGATAACGGATCAACGCGACTGAACACTGGAGCAGACCATGAACGCAGCAACCGCCGACGCGATCACCTCGGTGGAGCTTCGCAACCTGCGCGAGTCGTCAGCAGCCCCGCACGTCATCGACGTGCGCACCCCTGCTGAGTTCGAGACCGCGCACATCGCTGGGTCCTACAACGTGCCGCTCGATGTGCTGGATAAACACAGCCCCGAGATCGCCGAGCGACTCGGCCACGACCACGACGTCGTATTGGTGTGCCGGTCGGGACAGCGCTCAGCCAAAGCCCAAGCGCTATTGCGAAGCGCGGGATTGACCGGCGGGCGTGTTCTCGAGAATGGCATCACCGATTGTTGAGGGCCGAGGTTTCGCGGTCGACCGCGGCGCGCAGTGATCGGACCTCGAGCGTCAGGTTCGCCTTGTCGCCGGATCGGTGGTGCTGTCCTCCATTTTCGGCAGCGTCGTCGTGCCGCGGCTCAAATGGGTGGCCGCCGGCATCGGCGGTGGCTTGACCTTCGCGGCGCTGAGCAACACGTGCGCGATGGGCACGGCGTTGTCCAAGTTGCCGTACAACCGAGGCGCGACGTCGGATGCCAAGACTGTCTTGTCTCGACTAGCGCGCTGAACCCGGATTGCGCTGCCTCCATAGAATGATCCCGTTGCTTATTCCCGGTCGGCACGCCACGAAGCAGTGCCCCGGCATCAGCCAGGCGAAACGGGAAGGCCAGCATGGTGCCACGCGCTGAATCCAC
>JARLGR010000198.1 GCA_031292665.1 Mycobacterium sp.
CGGATCTGGGTGCCCAGGCCGAGGTTGAAGCGGCCCTGCGAATACGCCTGCAGGTCCCAGCCGATGTTGGCGACGATCATGGGATTGCGTGCGAACGCCACCGCGATGTTGGTGCCGAGATCGAGCCGCGAGGTGTGCTCGGCCGCCAGCAGCAGTGGAAAAAACGGGTCGTGGTTGGTCTCGGCCGTCCAGCCGCCGTCAAAGCCGTCGCGTTCCAGAGCGCCGGCCGCCGCGGCAGCGTCGGCGAGTCGATTGGGGATGCCCCCGTCGAGCTTGAGACGGGGGGCGCCAGCCATGCGGGTGACTTTACAGTAAGCGATCCAGTATGTGACCCTGCTCGTCTAGGCGCACGACGAATCTCCCATGAGGTAGGACTTTAGGAATGAAGAAAGCCCAAGAATGACGAAAGCCCAGGATTGGGGCGAGACGCTCGACGATCTCGACCGTCGCCGTGCGCACGCGAAGGGCATGGGCGGCACTGAGCGGCTCGACAAGCACCGCGCCCAGGGCAAGCTCGACGCCCGCGCGCGCATCGAGCGGCTCCTCGACCCGGGCACTTTCCGCGAGATCGGCACGCTCGTCGGAGGCGAGATCGCCGCCGACGCCATCGTCACCGGGTCCGGTCTCATCAATGGAACGCCGGTGATGGTAGGCGCCGAGGACTTCACGACCGTGGCCGGAACCATCGCACCGGGCAGCAATTCCAAGCGTTACCGGATGGCCGAGCTGGCATTGCGGGACAAGATCCCGCTGGTGATGATGCTCGAGGGCGCCGGGTTTCGCCCCACCGGTGCCCACTACGGGCGCAGCCCAACCGACCTGCTCGCCCAGGCCAGGTGCTCGGGGCGGGTTCCGACGGTCACCGCGGTGCTGGGGCCGTCGGCCGGACACGGCGCACTGGTCGCGCCGGTCAGCGACTTCACCGTCATGAGCCGCCGGGGCGCCATCTTCACCGCCGGGCCGCCGGTGGTCAAAGAGTCGACGGGAGAGGACATCTCGAAGGAGGACCTCGGCGGTCCGGCCGTCGCCCTGGCCAGCGGGGTGATCCACAATGTCGCAGACGACGACCCGGCGGCGCTCGACGCGATCCGCCGCTATCTGTCGTATTTTCCGCCGAGCGCGTGGTCGTATCCGCCATCACTGCCTACCGCAGCAGCAGGAGCGGCCGCCGAACCGCGACCCACGCCGGAATTGCTCGACATCGTCTCCCGTGACAACCGCCGCGTCTACGACATGCGCGCGGTGCTCGATGTGGTCTTCGACGATGCCGACTGGTTCGAGGTCCAGCCGCGGTTCGGCAGGGCGATCATCTGTGCCCTCGCGCACCTCGGCGGACACCCGGTCGCGGTCGTCGCCAACCAGCCGCAGGTGCTGGCCGGGTCCATCGACGCCGACGCCGCCGACAAGGCGGCGCACTTCATCATGGTGGCCGACTCCTTTCACCTTCCGCTGATCTTCCTGGCCGACAACCCCGGGATGCTGCCCGGCAGTCGTTCGGAACGCGCGGGGGTGCTGCGCAGCGGCGCGCGGATGTTCGCCGCGCAGACCGCGGCCACGACGCTCAAGCTGCACGTGACGATGCGCAAGGCGTATGGCTTCGGCTCCATGGTGATGTCGCTGATCAGCTTCGACAACCAGGTGGCGACGTTCGCGTATCCCGGGGCGACGATGGGCGCCATGGGGGCCGGGGCGTTGAGTCGCGCGTCGAACGCCGACGAAGACCTGTCCGCCACGCTGCGCAAAGCCGAGCTGCAGGCGTCGTATCGATCGGCCGAGCAGATGGGATTCGACGAACTCATCGATCCGCGCGAGACGCGCGACGCGCTGCTGGGTTCGTTGCAGCGCGGGCTCTTGACTCGGCAAGCCGCCGCGGAGCCGGTGACCCGGACCGTCATCATACCGTGAGGCGCGCTAGGCGCTCTCCCGATAGGCCGTGACCACGGGCTCGAGTTCGTCGGGTGTCGCGCCATGCATGATCACCGCGTCGGCCCCGTAGTCGAATTCCTTGCGAATGCGATCCACGCATTGCCGGGCCGACCCGGTGGCCGACGGCGCCAGCCATTCGCCGGGTATCAATGTCGCGATGTGCTCGATCTGCTCGGGGGTGGCCTTGTGATCGATGCCGCCCGCGATCGACGTCACCACCGGGTCTTCCCGGAAACGTTGCAGCACAGCGGGATCCCACTTGTTGGTCCGCACCATCAAATCGCCGTAGCCCTGCAGGTAGGTGGCCAGGCGCGCGACGGTCTTCTTCAGCCGCAACTGTTCGGGAAGGTGGTCGCCGACCGTCGCGAAGCACGACCAAACCCGCACGCTGTCGGGGTCGCGGCCCGCCTTTTCCGCGGCGGTCTTGACCGTCTTGACGCAGCGCTGCAAGGTCTCCGGCGTGAAGTAGGTGTGCAGGATGACGTCGTCGAAGACGCGGCCGCCGAGTTCGAGCGTGTTCGGCCCGAACGCCACCAGCGCCAATCGGATGTCTTCGTCGAAGTCGGGATCAAGAAACAGGATGGGGTATTTGCCCATTGGGCCGTCGTGGTTGAAGATCAGCTCGCCGTGCCACAGGCGGCGCATGACCTGTCCCCAGTCTTCCATCTGCGCAGTGGTGACCGCCGGTATGCCGAAAGCCCCGTAGATGGGGGCGATGCCGCGGCCGATGCCCAGCGTGAAACGGCCACCGGACAGCCGGTGCATCGTGGTGGCCCACGATGCGGTGATCAGTGGATGGCGAGTGTTGTGATTGGTTGCGGCGGTGGCGATTTGCATGCGGGTGGTCACCGCCAACGCGGCGCCGGTCAACGACGAGGCTTCCTTGACGTTCCAGCGCTCGGAGATGAACGCGGTGCCGAAACCCAACTCCTCGCCGCGGCGCGCCTCGTCCATCAAGGTCGCCGGCCCCTCGCCACCGGCGCCGGCCAGCAGGTAATAACCCAGTTCGTCCAATGCGGGATCGGTCAACTCCAGACTCCTTGCTTGTAGCCGCAGTTCCAGACCTCGGTGATCTTGCCGGCGACGACGCGGAACACCTCGACGCTGGCAATCTTGATTTCAGTGTTGGTTTCCGCGCCGTCGCCGGTCGTCATCGTCGAGTCGTAGACGATCGCGACATGCTCGCCGTCTTGACCCTCGATGACCAGGCTGAGGTCGAAGCGCAACGAGTCGAAGAGCTGCCACACGTCGGCCACCCGTCGCACCGCCTGGGCATGCGTCAGCGTGTGCGCCTCACCGACCTCGTGCCGGATCACTTTGTCGCCCAACAACTCCTCCGCCAAATCGAGGTCGCACTGGTTCCAGACCACGAGGTTGTAGAGCTCGACCACTTCGCGCGCCGTTCGCATGGCCGCCCTCACCGCGACATCGCGTCGTTTGCTTTTTCCGAGGATTTTTCGGAGGCCACCGCGCGCAGAAAACGTTCCGAGACCGACTGCACCCGGCGGGAGAACACGTGGCCGACGTGGCTGCCGTCGTACCAGTACAGCTCGCCGCCCCAGCGCTCCTGCAACTCAACCGCCGGCTCGCGCATCGCCATCCGGTCGTGCCACGCCCCGACGATGAGCCGCCGATGCGGCGGCGGGGCCGGCTCGACCGACAGGGGATCGATCACCGACGTCAGCTTCGACACCTCCGCGGAACTCAACAACTCCCGGAACGCCCCACGGGACGGACCCCAGCGCGCCAGGTGCCGGGCGATCATCGCGTTGAGCCCCAGGATCGGGGTGTACAGCGCCACCGCGTCGACCTGCCGCTCGAGGTGCGAAACCAGCGCCGCCACCGGGCTGCCCATCGAAATCCCGGCTACGACAACGGCGGTGGCATGAGGTTGCGCCCACCGCACCACGGCGCGAACCTCCGATACCGCACGCATCATGCCCGCGACGTTGCCCAGCGGATCCATATCCGGGTAGGCGGGCCACTCGCGCCGCCGGACGCCGTGACCGGGCTGTACCGGCATCGCGACGTTGAACCCCAGTTCGTGATGTATCCGGCCGATCCGGGACAACAACAGGTCTTCGGTACCGCCCTGGCCGGCCCCGTGCACCCACACCAACCAGGGCCTGGGACCGTCGCTGTGCCGGCACACGTGCATCACCGCCCTGGCGGGGCCGCCGAAGCCGGCCGCTTCCAGGGTCGTCGGCAGGGCCGGATCGTGCTCGAACGTCACTCGGTCATACGCCAGACCGCCCGCAAAACCGGGCAAGCGCCGCCGACGCGTGGACGTCACGCGCAGCGGCTTCGGCTCGGGGTGCGCACCGTCGATGCCCAGCTCCGACAATTCCTCGGCCGCATCCGCGCACGCGTGCAACGGCCGCGTCGCCGCGGGACTTCCGCCCAGCAGCGAGAAGACACTCAGCGCAAGCTCGTCGAGCATGACCTCACCGAACTGGCGCACGCCGCGCGGCGACATCGGGGCCCAGTCCGTCGATTCGTTCAGCCCGGCCACGGTGCGCGGCAGCAGCAGGCCCAGCTCGCGGACCACGTCCCTGCTGAGGCCCAGCCCGCGAGTTGCCCGTGACATGGCGCTCACCTTAATCCAACTCTCAGAACCAGCTAAGCCAGCTTGAAACCGGTATATCCACCGGCCGCTATCTCGTCACAACGGCGCCGATACTCGGGAATGCCTCCCGTATAGCCCATGTACATCCTTTTCTTGCCGGGCACGTTGCCGCCGTTGTACCAGGAGTTGCAGGATGGGTGGACCAGCACCGTCGGCTCGACGAGCGCGGTGACATGGTCGATCCACTCCTCCTGGGCCGTGGCCAGCGCCTCGATGGTGCGGATCCCGTTGTCGTGCAGATAGACGATGCAGTCTCCGATCCACTCCACATGTTGCTCGAGGGCGGTGACGAAGTTGGTCGTCGCGCTCGGGCTGCCCGGGCCCTGGATCATGAACAGATTCGGGAAGCCTGCGACCGCCGACCCGAGGTAGGACAGCGGGCCTGCACTGGCCCAGAAGTCCCGGAGCGACATGCCACCGCGTCCCCGGACATCGATGCGGCTCAGCGCCCCGGTCATGGCGTCGAATCCGGTCGCGTAGACGATCACGTCGAGTTCATACCCGCCGCGCTCGGTGCGGATGCCCGTCGGCGTCACCGCGCGGATCGGCGCCGTGCGCAGGTCGACGAGTGTGACGTTATCCCGGTTGAACGTCTCGTAATACCCGTAGTCGATGATCGGTCGCTTGCAGGCGAAGGGGTGGTCGGGGACCAAAGCGGCCGCCGTGGCCGGGTCCTTGACGATCCGGGCCACCGCCTCCCCGTACAGCTTGGCCGCCATCCGGTTGGCCTGGATGTCGAAGAAGATGTCGCCCCAATTCAGGGCACCCATGACGCCGTTCTCGTTGATGGCGCGCAGTTGCTCGTCGCGCGTCGCCGACTTCAACGGCGGACTGGCCATCATGTCGAACAGCACCGAGAAGGCGCTCAACCGTGCCGCGCCGATCATGTGCTCACGTTGGGCCGTGCGGATCTCGTCGTAGCGGGCTTTCATCTCGTCCAGCTCGCCCGGCTCGAAGCGACGCACCCGCCACGGCAGCGTGTAGGCCGGGGAACGCTGAAACACGCAGAGCTCTAGGGCTTCTTGGGCCACGACCGGAATGAGTTGTACACCCGTCGAGCCGGTGCCGATGACGCCGACCCGCTTCCCGGCCAGGTCGAAACCTTCCTTCGGCCAGCGACTGGTGAACAGCGACGTCCCGGCGAAGGCGGCCATCCCGGGAATGTCGGGCTCCAGCGGCACCGAGAGGATGCCGGAAGCCGCGATGACGAATGTGGCCCGGAACTCCTCGCCGGGTTTGGTTCGCAGCACCCACTCGGCAGCGTCTTCGTCGAAGGTCATCGCGACGACCTCGGTGTCGAACTGGATGTCGCGGCGAAGGTCCAACCGGTCGGCGACGAAGTTCAGGTAGGCCTCGATCTCGGGCTGGGCCGGCATCGTCTCCGTCCACACCCATTCCTGCTGGATCTCGTCGGAGAAGCTGTAGGAGTATTCGATACTCTCGATGTCACACCTGGCGCCGGGGTACCGGTTGAACAGCCAGGTGCCGCCAACGTTTTCGGCCATCTCCAGCACCCGGGTCCGCATCCCCAGCTGCCTCAGTCGATGCAGCATGTACAGCCCGGAGAACCCGGCACCGATCACCACCGCGTCGAAGCGCTCGGGTCGGTCGAACTCGTCGGCCGCCCGGAGATCCGCTCCACCCATAAAGCTCCCTTGTTCGCCGCACCCCAGACGAGCTCATCGAACTGCCGAAATCTATACTGTAACGGACTTAGTATCGGCCAGAGAGGCTTGGCGTGAAGGTTCCCTTCACCTGGAAGGTCACCGGGTGGTTCATGGTCGGGTGGTCCCTCGAGTTTCCCGTCGGCGAAGTTAGGCCGCTGCATTATTTCGGCGAGGACCTGGTCGCCTACCGGGACACGTCTGGTGAACTACATGTTCTGGAAGCGCACTGCAAACACCTCGGCGCGCACATTGGTCACGGCGGCAAGGTGGTGGAGGACTGCGTCGAATGCCCCTTCCACGGGTGGCGCTGGGGCCCCGACGGGACCAATCGATACATTCCGTATCAGCCGGACCGGCCCAACCGCGCGCTGCGGCTGCGGGTGTTTCCCGTGCGGGAGCAGTACGAATGCGTCTTCATCTGGCATCAGCCGGACGGCAAGGAGCCGCAGTGGGACATGCCGGACATCTTCCACAAGTTTCCGCAGTTCGAGACGGATCCGGCGGCCTATTACCGGGCGTATCCGGAGTTCTCCCGGCGCGCGGAGCGCGAACCGGTGCATCCGCAAATCGTGGCGGAGAACGCCCCCGACAGTGCCCATTTCGAATACGTGCACCACGCCACGGTGACGCCCAAGGTGCTGGACTGGAAGATCGTCGACCAGGAATGGCAATTCATCGCGGGGTGGCCGGACGCACGAAGTGACAACCCCGATGATCTCGCGCTGCGGTTCCACAGCCACCTGTTCGGCCTCGGCGGAGCGATCAGCGTCTTCGAGGGCGCGCAGAACCATCGGCTCATCTTCACCTGCACGCCGGTCGACGACGAGTGTTCGGACCTGTTCTACTCGATCTGGTGGCCACGAAACCCCGGCGACACCTCCGAAGTGCCGCAAGGCGAGTTGCGCGAGCTCATTGAAAAGCGATTCCTGTCAACCGTCTTCGACGATCTGCAGATCTGGCGCTACCAGAAGTACGTGGAAAATCCGCCTCTGTCCAAGGTCGACGCGAAAGGGTACATGGCGCTGCGGAAGTGGGCGACGCAGTTCTACGATGTCCCCGCGGAGGCGACCACATCGGGATGACCTCTCCATTTGCCGAACAGCTGGCCTCCCTCGCGGCACCCGAGCACACCGCGATCGTCACTCAGGAGTGCCAGGGCGCGGTCATCGGCCCGCACGCCGGGCTCGCGCTCCTCGCCGAGGAAGCCCGGCGCGTCGCGTTGCCGAACATCGTGCGGCTGTTGCCGGTGGCGCGGGCGGCAGGGGTGCGTGTGGTGCACTGCTTGGTGCGGCGGCGGCCCGACGGGCTCGGCTCCAGCCACAACGCCAAGATCTTCGCCATCGGGCGGGGAGAGGTCGACATCGCTCCCGGCACTCCCGGGGCGGCGCTGCTACCCGAATTAGGTCCCCAACCAACGGATCTGGTGCTCAGCCGCTGGCACGGCGTCGGGCCGATGGGCGGCACCGACCTGGACGCGGTGCTGCGGAACCTCGACGTGTCCACCATCGTCGTGGTCGGAGTTTCGCTGAATATCGCGATCCCCAACGTCGTGATGGATGCGGTCAACGCCGCCTATCGCGTCGTCGTCCCGCGCGACGCCGTCGCCGGCATACCCGCCGACTACGGCGAGGCCGTCATCGCCAACACACTGTCGCTGCTCGCGACGATCACCACGACGGACGATCTGCTCAGGGCATGGGGCCGGCTATGACCGACACGGCGCCACAAGTGCAGGGTGGATTCCCCGAGGTCAAGCCGGCCGACCCCGCACCGCCCGGGCTTGACCGGTTCGTCGCGGCGGTGCGCCGCCTGCAGGACCTTACGGTCTCCAGCGACCCGGATTGGTCGATGTGGGCCACCGCGGCCGAACACATCGAAAAGGCATGCGGATTATTGGACGGACACCAGGTGCCCGAAGGCGTTGCACCGGCCGGTCGAGTCCTGGAACTGCCCGGGCTGGGCCATCCCTTGCTGCCACCATGGGTTACGACGCAATCCGGTGCCGACGGGGTGCGGGTGCAGGGCCACTTCACCCGATCCCACGTGGGTGGCAACAACGCCGTGCACGGCGGCATGATCCCGCTCTTCTACGACTGGCTGTTCGGGATGGTGGTCTCCACGGCGGGCATACGCCCGACCCGCACGGCCTACCTGCACGTCGACTACCGCAGCGTCACCCCGATCGACGAGCCGCTGACCTCCCACGGTCGCATCACCGACGTCGACGGCAGGAAGGTTTTCATCTCCGCTAGCATGACCTCCGCCGACGGCACGCTGCTGAGCGAAGCCAACGGGTTGATGGTCCGGTTGCTCCCCCACCAGCCATGAGAGGCAACTCTCGCTTCGCGAGCAGACGCGGAATCGCACCGCGCGAGCACTGAGGATGCGATTCTGTGTCTGCTCGGCAAGACAAGTTGAGAGGCCTCATGTCCACTACCGCAACACAATTCACGGTGTCTGCCGTCGCCCAGGCCGTCGCGGCCGCGATCCCCGATCGCGACTACCTGATCCAGGGCGAGCGTCGGTTCAGCTATCGACAGGTGATCGAGCGAGCCAACCGACTCGCCGCGTATCTGCACTCGCGCGGACTGGGCTGCCACACCGAGCGCTCCGCGATCCCCGGCCACGAGGCGGGCCAAGACCTGCTGGGCATCTACGCCTACAACGGAAACGAATACGTCGAGGCGTTGCTGGGCGCCTTCCTGGCCCGAGTCGCCCCGTTCAACGTCAACTTCCGGTACGTCAAAACCGAGCTGCAGTACCTGCTGGCGGACTCGGGGGCGACCGCCCTGATCTACCATGCGGCCTTCGCCCCGCGCGTTGCCGAAATCCTGCCGAACCTCCCGCAGCTACGCGTGCTGATCCAGATCGCCGACGACTCAGGCAATGACTTGCTCGACGGCGCAGTCGATTACGAGGACGCCGTCGCGTCGAGTGCACCGGAGCCGCCGCCGGTGCAGCACTCCCCCGATGACCTGTACGTGCTGTACACCGGAGGCACCACGGGGATGCCGAAGGGTGTGCTGTGGCGCCAGCACGACATCTTCATGACGTCCTTTGGCGGGCGAAACATCATGACCGGCGAGCCCGCGGACTCCGTCGAACAGATCGCGGCGGCGGCGGCCGCGGCCCCGGGCACCAAATTGATGGTGCTGCCGCCGCTGATGCACGGCGCCGCGCAGTGGACCGTGATGACCGCCTTGACCACCGGCCAGTCGGTCGTCTTCCCCTCGGTCGTCGACCACCTCGACGCCGAGGACGTCGTCCGCACCATCGAGCGGGAACGCGTGTCGGTGGTGACGGTGGTTGGTGATGCGATGGCCCGACCGTTGGTGGACGCCATCGAAAAGGGCATCGCGGACGTCTCGTCGCTGGCGGTGATCGCCAACGGTGGCGCGCTGCTGACCCCCTTCGTCAAGCAACGCTTGATCGAAGCCCTGCCCAACGCCGTCGTCGTCGACGGCGTGGGATCGTCCGAAACCGGGGCGCAGATGCACCACATGTCCATGTCGGGCGCGGTGTCGACCGGCACCTTCAACGCCGGACCCGATACTTTCGTGGCGGCCGAAGACCTGGCCGCGATCCTGCAACCCGGTCACGACGGCATGGGCTGGCTGGCGCAACGAGGACACGTGCCGCTGGGCTACAAGGGCGACGCGGCCAAGACCGCCGCGACATTCCCGCTAATCGACCGCGTGCGGTACGCGGTCCCCGGCGACCGCGCGCGCCACCGCGCCGACGGCACCATCGAACTGCTGGGCCGCGATTCGGTGACCATTAATTCCGGTGGCGAGAAGATCTTCGCCGAGGAGGTCGAAACGGCGATCGCATCGCATCCCGCGGTGGTCGACGTGGTGGTCGCCGGGCGTCCGAGCGAGCGGTGGGGTCAGGAGGTGGTGGCCGTGGTGGCGCTCGCCGAGGGCGCCAGGGCCGACGCCGACGAATTGGTCGCGCACGCCGCGCAGTCGCTGGCCCGCTACAAACTTCCGAAGGCCATCGTCTTCCGCTCGGTCATCGAACGCAGCCCGTCCGGCAAGGCCGACTACCGGTGGGCCCGCGAACAGGCCGCGAACGGCTGACCATGCGCCTTTACCGCCGTTACACGGCCTGACCCATCTTGTCTACTGTAATAATTACAGTATGATCTTGCGCAAGAACTGCGGGGTTCGTGCGCAGACACCAAGATGTTGGAGAACAGGTGACGACCAACGTTCACAGCGCCGCAGACGCCGTCGATCTGCGTGACCCCTACCCGTTCTTTGCCCGCAAGCGCCGCGGACCAGGCGTCTTCCGCGGCACGGTCATGGACTACTCCAAGACGCCCGAGTCGTTGCTCCCCAAACGCGAGTACTCCGCGATGTCCTTCGACGCGGTCAACACCGTGTTCCGGGACGGCCGGGTCTTCAGCTCCGCACCATACGACAAAACCATCGGCCTGTTCATGGGCCCAACCATCCTGGCGATGGACGGCAAAAAACACCGCGACCATCGCAACCTGGTGTCCGCAGCGTTCAAGTCCAAGGCGCTGGCCCGCTGGGAGCCGACCATCGTGCGGCCGGTCTGCAACGCGTTGATCGACGATCTCGTCGACGCCGGGGAAGCCGATCTGGTGCGGCAATTCACTTTCGAGTTTCCCACCCGTGTGATCGCCCGGCTGCTGGGGCTGCCGGACGCGGACCTGCCGATGTTCCGCAAGCGCGCCGTCCAACTGATCAGCTACAACGTGAACTATGAACGCGCATTTGAGGCGTCGGCGGCGCTGAAGGAGTACTTCATCGAGCAGATCGAGCAGCGCAGATCGAAGCCCACCGAGGACATCATCGGCGATCTGGTGAGCGCGGAGATCGACGGCGAAAAGCTGAGCGACGAAGCCATTTACTCCTTCCTGCGCCTGCTGCTGCCCGCCGGACTGGAAACCACCTACCGGTCGTCGGGAAATCTGCTGTACCTATTGCTCACCCACCCCGATCAGTTCGCCGCCGTGCAAGCCGACCACGGCCTGATCCCCCAGGCAATCGAGGAAGCACTGCGTTTTGAGACGCCGCTGACCACCGTCCAACGTTTCACGACCGAAGACACTGAACTCCAGGGGGTCGAGATTCCGGCACGTTCGGTGGTCGGCGTGTGCATCGGTTCCGCGAATCGTGACGAGCGGCGCTGGGAACGTCCGGACGAGTTCGACGTCTTCCGCACGCACGTGCCGCACATCTCGTTCGCCGCCGGCGAGCACACGTGCATGGGCCTTCACCTGTCGCGGCTGGAAACTCGTGTCGCACTCGAATGCCTGCTGAATCGGTTGACCAACCTCAAGCTGTCGACCGACGACGATCCGCACATCCACGGTCAGCCCTTCCGGTCGCCGACGGCGCTTCCGGTGACGTTCGACGCCAAGTAGGGTCTGCAGGAATGGTAAAGGTAATGGCGGGCTTTCGGGTCCTCGAGCTTGCGCAGTTCACGTTCGTGCCGGCGGCGGGAGCCGTTCTCGCCGACTGGGGGGCGGACGTCATCAAGGTCGAGCACCCGGTTCGCGGCGACACCCAGCGGGGCTTCCTCAACATGGGTGGCATCCAGGTCAACCCGGACCGCCATCCGCTGATGGAGCATCCCAACCGGGGCAAGCGCAGCGTCGGGATCGACGTCTCGACACCGGGCGGCCGGGAAGTGCTCTACGAACTGGCCAAGACCTCCGACGTGTTCCTGACCAACTACATGCCCGCACAGCGGCATAAGAACAAGTTCGACGTCGAGCACATCCGCGCGGTGAACCCGAACATCGTCTACGCCCGAGGCACGGCGTATGGCGACAAGGGTCCGGAACGTGACGTCGGTGGCTACGACGGGACGGCATTCTGGACGCGCAGCGGCATCGGCTACGCATTGACGCCGGATGGGCTGGGCGGCGCACTGGGACAGGGCATTCCCGCGTTCGGCGACTCCATCGGCGGCATGAACATCGCGGGCGGCATCTCGGCCGCGCTGCTGCATCGCGAGCGGACAGGCGAAGCCCTCGAGGTCGATGTGTCGTTGCTGAGCACCGCCTGGTGGGCGGCGGGCGCGAGCGTAACTCAGGGCATGGAAACCGGCGAGGTCATGCGCGTCCCCATGCCCGGGTCCGCCGCTCCCTCGGTGAATCCCTTCATGGGCAACTACCTGACCTCCGACGGCGGCACGATCAACCTGTGCATCATCAGCCCGACGGGCTGCATCCGCGACACCTTCGAGCACCTCGGCATCCCCGAAGCGGCCGACGACCCGCGCTTCGCCGACGTCCTCCCGCTAATCCAGAACGCCGACGCCGCCGCCGAATTGATCGCAAAAGCGTTCGCCGCCCAGCCTTTCGATTACTGGCGCCAGCACCTCAAAACGATGAAGGGTCAGTGGGCGCCGTTCCAGAGCCTCATCGACCTCGCCGACGATGAGCAGGCCATCGCCAATGACATGATCGCCGAAGTCGAACTCGCCAGCGGTGGAACGCCGTTCAAGGTGGTGCGCGGACCCGTCCAGTTCAACCACGAACCGTTGGAGACGACCAGGGCGCCGCAGGCGTCCGAGCACACCGAACTTGTTCTGATGGAGCTCGGCATGGACTGGGACCGCATCGCCGAACTCAAGGAGTCGGGGGCCATAGCGTGAACGACGTCCTCAGCCTTCCGCCGAGCGTGTAACTGTTGCGACGACACGCCGATGTAGTTCGCGAGGATTACACGTACCGCGAGTCAGGAGACTTTCTGAGCGACCGGGGCGTAGGCCGGCTTGCCGAGGCCGAGCACGTACTGCGCGATCATGTTTCGAAACACCTCGAGGGTGCCGCCGTAGATCCCGGCCAGCGGAGCGAAGCGGAAGGTGTACTCAGAGGCGCCGTCGTCGGCCGCGCCGTCGGTGCCGACCGGCAGCGCGGACGCCGTACCGAGGATGTCCATCAGGTCCGGTGATGTGTCGCGCATCGTCTGGGCGATGGCAACGCGGCCGAAGATGCCGGGCGCGCTCAGTGCCGCTTCCACCCGGGCGGCGCTGCGACCCAATCGGTATGCCACTGAGGAGTCATCGATGAGACTGCGGCCGTTGATATCCCGCTTGGCGGCTGCACCCGCCGCCTTGTCGACGGCGGTGGCCATAAAACCGGCCTGGTGCATCATGATCGACACGTCCTGCAGCCCATCGGGAGCGGCCGCCACCGCACCGTGCTCGACGTTGAGCGGCTCGCGCAGCACCGTCCAACCGGCGTTCACGTCGCCCAGCCGATACTTGTCGTCGACGCGGACGTCGCTGTAGTAAACGATGTTGGTCCGGTCGCCGTCGACGGTGCGGATGCCCTGGATCTCGATGCCCGGCGAATCGAGCGGGACCAGAAACATGGTGAGGCTCTTGTGCTTCTGGGCCCCTGGGTCGGTGTTGGTGATGAGGAAGACGTACCGGCAGTTGTGCGCGCCGGTGGTAAACATCTTGGAACCATTAATGACCCAGCTCGATCCATCCGCCTCGCGCACGGCGCGGGTCTTGCAGGTGGCTACATCGGACCCGCCTTCGGGTTCGGTGTAGCCCAGGCACAGCCGGACGTGCCCGGTGAAGACGCCGGGTAGCACCTCGTCCTGCAGTTCCTTAGAGCCGAACCTCGCTACCGAGCGCGCCACCATGGCGGTGGTGCCCCACGTCACCCAGGGCACGTGCGCCCGCCGCTTCTCAAATTCCCAAATGCGGCGACGCACCCTGCTGAAGCCGCCCTCGGCCTCCGGCCTCCATTCGCGCTCGAGGTAGCCGGCGGCGCCCAGCGCCAGGTGCACCCCCTCGTCGAAGTTGTCGCCGTTTTCGCGGTCGCGGCGCCTGACGTCTTCCGTCACGTGCGTGCGCAGGAAATTCCGGGACTCCTGCAGAAATTTCTGATCGTCGTCGGAAAGCCTGACTTTCGAGAAATCCACTTAAGCGTCCTTTCCGCTTTCGCGTGCGGCAACCAGCTCGCCGACGTACGTGGCGCTGGCGCCGGGATCTCCACCGGCCAGCGCCCACCCGCGGGCACGTACCAGATACGCCGTCGCGGCCGCCTCGGCCGAAACCCCGAGGCCACCTTGCACGTGCACCGCCATGGTCGCGGCCTTCGCCGCTTCCTCCGCCATGAACACGAATGCCGAGGGCGCCAACTCCGGCCGCTCGTCGGGCTCGTTATCCAGGAACCACGCCGCGCGCCGCGCCAGATTGCGGCCACCCTGAACGGTGATCGCGATGTTGGCCAGCGGATGGGAGATGCCCTGCAGTGTGGAAATGGGCACGCCCAGTGTATATCGGGTCTTGGCGAACTCGGCCGCGATCGTCATGGTCTCCTCCACCAGCCCCACCAATGCCGACGCGGTCAGCACCCGCCATTCATCCAGTGCCCGTTGGTATTCCGCTAACGCGCCGGATCCGCTGGCCAGCACGATGCGACTGTCGGCGGCCGCCGGATCCACCCACGCCATCGGCAGTCGCCCGATGTTGTCCACCCTGGTCGGGCGCGTGTCGAAGGCGAGCCGCACCACGTCGGCGCCATCGCGGACGATGATCTGATCGGCGATCGACCCCGTGGGGATGAGCCGCGCCCCGGAGACGCTGTCGTGCTGCGGGTCAAGCGCCGCGAGCCGCGTGCCCTGCACGACGTCGGACTCCGCCGAGCCGAGCCGGGCCAGCAGGCGGCCCGCACACACGTGGTCGATCCACGGTACCGGCGCCAGCGAGCGGCCGATCTCCTCCGCCACCAACGTCAGGTCGACCAGCGCCGCCCCGTCCCCGCCCGCGGATTCCGGCAGCGCCATGGTCGTCGCCCCCATCGCGCACAACCGCTCCCAGAGGTTCTTGTCGAAGCCGGATTCCTCTGCGGCGCGGACGGTCTCGATCGGACAGTGCGTCTTGAAGAAATCGCGGTAGGCGGCCTGCAACGCCTCGTGATCCGCCGTCAGGCTGTAGTCGAGCCGACGTAATTCGTAACGGTCCATGCTCAAAGTTCCTCCTGGCCACCGAAGAAGAATTCATGTGCGTTGTTGTAGAGATAGTCTTCGAGCACCTCGGCCGGCAGGTCCAGCCCCGCCGCTTCGGGAACGACGCGGCGCATTTTCAACACCGGCCAGTCCGACGCGAAGATCACCTTTTTGGGTCCACGAGTGCGCATGTAGTGCAGCAGGCTTTCGGGCAATCGCTTCGGCGACCACGCCGACGTCATCAGGCGCAGGTTCGCGTACTTGATCAACAACCTGATCGCGATGTCCCACCACGGGTCCGCGCCGTGAATCATGCACAGCTTCAGTTCGGGGAAGCGCACGCACACCCGGTCGAGGTGGATCGGGTTCTGCACCTCGCCGGGGATCGGGGGTCCGGGAAGACCGGTGTTGATACACAGCGGCAGCCCGAGCTCGGCGCATTTGGTGTAGAGGGGGTAGTAGACGGCGTCGCTGGGCGGGTACTGACCATCGCCCCAAAAGCTCGGTCCCACAGCCGCGTACGCAACGGGCAGGTCGTTGGCGATGGCACTGAGTTCGCGCAGCGACGGCATCGGACGCAGCAGGTCCACCCCGCCTATCGCCAACGCGAAACGCTCCGGCTTCGCCTCGACGAATTTGCGTGCGGTCACCGACGGCTTGGCGAGATTGTCCATCAGGATCGCCTTGCGCACGTCGTGGGCGTCCATTTCGTCGAGCAATTCCGACAGGTCGACCGGCGCGAACATCGACTCCGGACCCTTGAAGTAGTCGTCACGCACCTTCAGCATCCACGTCGGTTGCTTCTCGGTTTCGCCGAAGTGCACGTTGACCAGGCAATCAATCGCTTTCATGTCGACATCGGCGCCTTCGCTGCGGCTTGTTTCGAAGCTTGATTCTTAGCCCAACGGTAATCGGCCTTGCCGTTGCCCAGGCGATGGACGTGGTCGACGAAGATGAACTCCTTCGGTACCTTGAACCGCGCCAATTGCGACGTGCACTGCGCGTGCAGCGCCTCGGGTGTTGCGTCGGCTTCATCGCGGAGTTCGACGAGGGCGACAAGTTCTTCACCCCACCGCTCGCTCGGGCGGCCGACGACCAGCGCATCGACGATCGCCGGATGGGCGCGCAGTACCTCTTCGACCTCCTCGACGAACACCTTCTCGCCGCCGGTGTTGACCACCAACGAGTCACGGCCGAACAGCCGCAACGTCCCGTCCTGCTCCAGTTTGGCGCGGTCGCCCGATATCACCACCCGCTTGCCGTCGACCTCCGGAAAGGTCTTGCGAGTCGCCTCGGGATCATTGAGATACCCCAACGGGATTCGCCCTTCCCGGGCCGCCCAGCCCAGCCCAGACTCGCCCGGGGAAAGAAGGCGGCTGTAGTCCTCGGCGAGGACAAGTCCGCCCTCGCGCAGCGTGAACGTGTCGCTTCTCGTGCCGCGCCGGCTGTGGCCGAATCCCATGTTCCCGGTCTCCGACGAGCCGTAGCCGTTGATGAGGGTGATCTGGGGCAGCAATTCCAGCAGGGCTCGTTGGTACTTCGGATTCGTTGCGGCACCGCCCGTGCCGATCGCGTACAGCGACGACAAGTCGTACTCGCCGCGCTGCAACTCGGTCACCAATGGTGCGGCGTAGGCGTCCCCGACCATGGTCATCAAGCCGACCCTCTCGCGCTGCGCCGTCTCCCATACCGATCGCGGCTCGAGCGTCTTGCCGGTGTCGTAGAGCACCACCGTCGTGCCCGCCATGATGGCCGAGAACGCCGTCCACATGCCGGCCGCGTGCATCAACGGCGAAACGGCGAACCACGGCGCCCCGGCGTTGCCGCGCACCCTGTCGTGGATCTCCTGGGCGGAGGCATGATCTGCCCCCACCATCGACGACACATAGATGTCGGACTGTCGCCACAGCACACCCTTGGGCCGGCCGGTCGTCCCACCGGTGCAGATCATCAGCAGATCGTCCGGCGACGCCGTCACGTCCTGGTCGGTATCCCCCTGCGCCAGCGCGTCATCCAACGAGACGGCACCCGGCAGTTCCGGGGCCGCACTTCCGTCGTCGACCGACAGCAGCAGGTCGACGCCGTCACGCGCAAGTACGTCGGCGAACTTTGCGCCCAGCGCTCGGTGGTAGATGACCGCCCGCGGTCGCACGTAGTCGAGGAGTTCGCCGACTTCGCGGGGCGTGTAGTAGTAGTTGATGTTCACCGGGACGGTTCGCGCCTTGAGGCACCCGATGACCATGTCGGGGTACAGATCGTTGTGCATCAGCAACGCGACCCGGTCCTGCCCACATTCCCAGTTCTGCAGGGTTGCGCGCTCCCGGTGGGCACCGAATCCCCTGCCGGCCAGGAAATTCGCGAGCCGGCGGGTGCGGTCGGCCGACTCGCCGAAGGTGCTGCGGCGGCTGCCGCACACGGTCATCGTCCGGTCTCCGATGACATCGGCGATGACGTCAAGAACCTGGCCTATGGTCCATTCGCTCATGGTGAGCGGCTAAGCGGCCGATCCGACTTGGACACAAAGGAGGTTCAGCGCGTTGTCCCGCATGATTTTCCGAACATCGGATTCGCTGAAACCGCTGAGCTCTTCGGTAAACGACACCGGCGACTCCAGGCCTTCGCCGTGTGGCCAGTCGGAACCGAACAGGATCTTGTCGATGCCGATGACGTTGGCCAGCTCCGGCAAATCGTCCTCGTAGTACGGAGTGACCCACACATTGTTGCGCAATTGCTCCACCGGATCTTCGGGGAAGTGCCTCGGATAGTTGTTGGCCGCCTTCTTCAGGCGCTTGATCAGCCGATGGACGAAGTATGAGCCGTTTTCGATGCTGACCACCCTGAGCTTGGGGTGGCGGGTAAACACGCCGTGCACGATCATCGAGGCCATCGTGTCGTGGATCGCACGATCGTCGAGGAGCACCGTATCCAGTGGATCCTTGTCGCCGAACCCCTCGAAGGTCGACTTGCCACCCCACTGCGCCGCAATGTGCAGGTAGCCGCTGTCGCTGAGGTGGAAGCCCACCGGTACCCCCGCCTCGGCCAGTCGGGCCCACACCGGGTCGTGACTCGGATCGCCCAGCGACCTCGGCTTGACGACGCCGGGCACCGGCGCCGGGCGCACCAGCACCAGCTTTGCGCCTCGCCCCAACACGAACTCGACCTCTTCGAGCGCCTCCGCCGGGTCGGCCAGCGAGATGATCGGCGCGGCGATCATTCGGTGATCGGGCCGGTCAAAGCCCCAATCCTCGTCGAGCCACAGGTTGAACGCGTGCACCGACGCCATCGTCGCCTCGATGTCGTGCTTGAGTGCCTCCTCGACGCCGCACGCGAAAGTCGGCAGCATGAACACCATCTCGATGTCCTGGGTGTCCATCACCGCAACCCGCGCATCGCGGTTCTGGTACTCGGGATGGGTGGCCAGCCGGTCGACTTTCATCAGCGAGGCCGGATCGACACCCTCGGGAATCTCGCCGCGGAACAACAAGTCGAGACAACCCGGCGCGATGATCGGGTCGAAGGTGGGGTTGGGGATGAAGTGGTTGACGCGGTCCCCGATCACGGCCCAGGTGCGCTTGCCGTCGCTGACCATCTGCACGCCGCGGCGCTTGAACCTCTTGTCCAGGTGCCGGGTGAAGGCGTCCAGCGGCTCGTAGTAGTGGTTGTCGACGTCAATCGCCTGGTAACCCAAGTTGGCCATGATCATCCCTTTCCGGTGTTACCGGCGAACCCTAGGCATCGGTCGAGCTGAGCGAAGGAAACTGCGGCGGCCGCTTCTGCAGGAAGCTCGTGATCCCCTCGATGACGTCCGGCCGTGGCATCGCCTCGTGCAGCAGGACCTCGGCACGCGAAGTCGCCTCTGCGACATCGCGAGTGGCGTCACCGTAGACCTGGCGTTTGATCACCGCCATCGACGCCGGAGAGCAGTTCGCCGCGATGTCCTCCGCGTAGTCCAGCGCCCGCTTCATCAGGTCGTCCGGCGCGACGACTTCTTTGACCAGCCCCAGGTCGGCGGCCTCCTCGGCGAGGAAGGTGCGCCCGCTCAACAGGAGGTCGAGGGCGACGCCCCAGCTGGTGAGGCGGGGAAGTATCCAGGAGATGCCGAACTCGGCGATCAGTCCGCGGCGCGCGAACACCGCGGCGAACTTGGCGCCGGCGGCGGCGAACCGGACATCGCACATCAGTGCAAGGGTGAGACCGATGCCGACGCAGGCGCCGTTGATGGCCGCGATGACGGGCTTGCGGAGCGTGGTGACGAAATGGGGAGGGCGTTCCCCGACCAGGTCGGCGAGGTTCGTGTTGGCCGCTTTTTCCATCGTCTCGCCGTAGGTGGGCGCGGAACTCGGTGCGCCGAGATACGCCCCGGCGCAGAAACCCTTACCCCGGCCGGTTAGCACAATGACCCGGATGGCCGGGTCTGCCTCTGCTCGGTCGATCGCGGAGTGGAACCCGGCGGCGATATCGGGCCCCCAGGCGTTGAGGCGCTCCGCGCGACTGAACGTGAGGATTGCGACGCCGCTCGCCGTGGCCTCGTAGAGCACGGCTTCGCTGGAGGCGCCGTCGCTGCCTGGCATCGCCTGCGGCACCTCCTCGCGCTCACTCCGGAACCCACCCTACTTTGTACGCATACTGTATACCTATCGGTACCGCATTCCACAACCGCCGCCATGCCCCGCGAACCCCGCATCCCACAGGGAATTTGGGACGCCGAACGGGTGGCCAAGAGGCGGGACGCGCCCGCTTCTAACGGGACACGCGGCCGCGCGTAACCAGCTTGACGATCCCCAGCAAGATCACGGCTCCCAGCAGACAGGTCAGGAACGAAAACAGCAGCCCGCCGCCGGCCACGTTCACACCGAAGCCCCGTAGCAGGAATCCGCCTATCAATCCGCCGATGATGCCGACCACGACGTTGAGGACGATTCCCATCCGGGCATCGGTTCCCATGATCTTGCTGCCGACCCAGCCGGCCAGACCCCCGATGATGATCCAGCCGATGATTCCCAAAGTGAGCATGTGGCGATCCTTTCTCTAGCGCTCGAGTAAGCCCGAGCGGACAACCATGCCGGGTATGCCCGCCCCACGTTCGTCATAACCCTGCGCGGAGCGAATATGGCTTCATCTGGTCACAATCGTTTCAGCACAGGCGATCTCAGTCATCACTGGCACCGATGAGCCCGAGGCGGCGATAGGCCTTCTCGATCTGGGCCTTGGCCTCCGCCGGCAGCTCCGCCTGCGGCGGCCGCGAATGCGGATAGGCCCCGATCGGCAGGCCGAGCAGCGACGCGGCGTATTTGAACGCACCACCCCAGTGGGTGAAGTAGTCCGGTCGCCCGGGGTAGCAGGTCCACCACGACCCGAGGTCCACGTCGAACTGGTCCAGACCGGAATCGCGCCCGTAGTCCATGGCCTCGATGAGCTGGCCACTCCACACCAAGTTCCAGTACTTGGAGAACAACCGCCGCCGTGGAGTCTCGTACAGGTAGCCGGCGGTGCCGAGCTGCGCCGCGGAGACGACCCCGTCCCGCAGCCATCCGGCGCGGTAGACCGTCCTGTCGCATTCCCAGAGCACCAGATCCGGCGCCAATTGATGCAGCAGCCGGCTGCTTCCCGGCCGGAAGGCGCCCTCCTTGGTGGCGCACACCGCGGGCACCTCGTGATAGATCCGCGCGCTTTCGGCCGGGGTCAGCACATAACCCGATGAGGGGGAATTGAACATCCCCAGCGCGACATCCGTACGCGACGCGATATAGGAGAAGAATCGCAGCACGCCTTCCCCGCCGTGCACCTCCATCATCGGCGTCTGCAGGTAGGCGATGTCGGCGCCGGCCTGCTGGGCGTGCAGCGTCAACTCCAGGCAATCCTTGGCCGTCATCGCCGATGTACAGGCCTGCACGACGACATCGGGATTGGTCTTGCGGGCCTCTTCGATTGCGACTTCCAGCAAGCGTTTCCGCTCATCGATGGTCAACGACCAGAATTCGGCGATGCCGCTGGTGCACCACAGCATCGGGTGCCCGAGGTCGCTGACGCAGTAGCGCACCAGCGTCCGGTAAGCGTCCCAGTCGATGTCGTCGCCGTCCGGCCCGCAGAACGGGGTGTAGAGAGAATTACCGATTCCGCGCAGTGCTGTACGTGCCCAAGAACGCGCATCGCCGGCTGTTGCCACAGTGCACTCCTTTTGTCGGCCAACCGACGGTCAGGTGAAGTCCGAGCCGCCGTCGACGTTGATATTGGCTCCGGTCATGTGGGAGTGCCACCGACGACGACCGTTGCGGCACTGGTCAGCCCTAGATCCATCGCGTAATCCGCGGCTCGTCCGGGGACCCGTCAAACGGCTTGTGTCCGCTCATGTTCGCCCGCTCAGCCTTATGTACCAAAAAGCCTACGATAGGTATTACAGTAGCAGACGAAGAACCGCACGAAAGCCGCACCAGCAACCCCGTCCGCCATAATCGTACGGCTGGCCAAACGTCTGACCGGATGGCCACCGGTAAGGTTGACGGTCGGAGCCCAAGGGCGACGCGACTGCGAATAAGAGCATCGCACGGTTGGAGACCGCGCAAGACAACCGTTGATGGAGGTGCCCGTAGTGGCAAAGCAGGCAACCGCTGATAAGCGTCAACGACGCGAACGCGGGTCCATCAACCCCGACGACATCATCAGCGGCGCATTCGAACTCGCGGAGCAGGTATCGATAGACAACCTGAGCATGCCCTTGCTGGGAAAGCACCTCGGCGTCGGCGTCACCAGCATCTACTGGTACTTCCGCAAGAAGGACGATCTGCTCAACGCGATGACCGACCGTGCGTTGAGCAAGTATGTGTTCGCCACTCCCTACGTCGAAGCCAGCGACTGGCGCGAAACGCTGCGCAACCACGCCCGCTTGATGCGTAAGACGTTCATGGGCAACCCAATTCTGTGCGACCTGATTTTGATACGTGCCGCGCTCAGCCCCAGGGCCGCGCGAGTGGGCGCTCAAGAGATGGAGCGGGCGATCGCCAATCTGGTGGAGGCAGGCCTATCACCCGAGGACGCCTTCGATACCTACTCCGCTGTCTCGCTGCACGTGCGCGGATCGGTGGTGCTGTACCGGCTCCACGAAAAGAACCAAGCGGACAACCAACCGCGCGCCATCGAGGACGCCGTGGCGATCGATCCGGGAACCACACCCCTGATCGCCCGGGTTACCGGGCAGGGACACCGCATCGGGGCTCCGGACGAAACCAATTTCGAGTACGGCCTGGACTGCATCCTCGACCACGCCGGCCGTCTGATCGAGAAAAGTTCTCAGGCGCCGTCCCGACAACGCAAGGCGGCCAAGTCAACCGCTCAGGGCGGAAGAACCAAGGCGCGCTCGGCACGCTGACGGCGCCGGCGTGGCTGGCCACGTTTTTCGGTAGGCGTGAGTCGCATTCGCCTCGGGGGTCTCCGCCGGACGGTGCATGTTCTTTGCCCACCTCTGAGCGACTCGTCCGGCAGTGCCGGTTGTCGCGCGGAGGCGGGCAAACCTTCGATGCCTCCTAGCCGAATCACTTGTGGCAGGGGTGAACTACGCTTCGGGTTCCGGCACGTGGAAGTGCTCGTCACGCAGCCGGAACGCCTCCTTGGCGCCGTGCTGTGCGCGGGTTTTGACGAAGTTGAACTCGCCCGGCGCGAATTGCAGGTTGGTGCCGAAGGCGTGAAAGAGGTAGCTCGCGACTTCCTCGCCCTGGTATGCCTGGGTCTGCTCGACGAGGCGGAACGCCTCCTTGGCGATGACGACTCCGTCGGCGGGCATCTTCGCCGCCTTCTCGGCCCAGTACCGCGCGCGCGCCGTCACGGCGCCCGGATCGCATGTCTCCGTGAAGATTCCGAGTCCCTCGACCTCTCCCGCATCGATGATGTCACCGGTCAGCAGCAGGCGCCTGGCCAGCACCGGCCCCAATCGATGGAAGAACATGTGCAGGCTGCCGAGCGCCGGGCCCAGGAAGCGGGTGGCCGGCATGCCGATCTTGGTGTCCCGCGCGATGACGGAGATGTCGGTCATCAGCGCCATCTCGAAGCCACCGCCGAGCGCATAGCCGGCGATCTCCCCGATCGTCACCTTCGGGAACCCCATGAAGTTGTGATAGAAACCGAATGATCTGCGGTCAACGGTAAGCCGCCGGCGCTGACTGGGGCGGCGATTGCCCGCCTGATCGTCCGGGCCCCGCCCGCCGTACCAGTCGTACGCGTTGTTCATGTCGGCTCCTGCGCTGAAGACGCCACCGGCGCCCCGCAGCAGCACCACGGTGATGTCGTCGTCTTCGGCCACGCGATCGAGGTAGCGGGCGACCATATCGCGCATCGCCGCGTCATAGGAGTTGCGCCGCGAAGGATTGCTCAGTGTGATCGTCGCGATTCGCCGGTCGGGGTCGACCTCGTAGAGCACGCGATCATCCGAGGCAGTCATGTGTCGGACCCCTTTCGCCGCCTGCCGAACTTAAAGCCGGCCAGCTTCTCCGGCGGCGACGCCAACGTGGTGACCTCGCCCGTACAGAGCACGTCGTCGTCGAGCAAGAGCCGCGCCGTCGAGGTGATGCCCCGCTCGACCTGCTCCCGCACAATGTCGAACCGCAGGTCGGTCAGGACCGGAGTCTGCCGGCGGAACGTCACCGCCAGCGAGCGCGTCTTGCCGGAAAGGCCGGTGACGCAATTGTGGTGCTGGATCACGCAGTCGAAGAAGACGCCGAGAAAGCCGCCATGCACCAGGCCGGGCGGCCCTTCGTAGACGAGCGGGAAGCAGACCCGCCCGGTGGCGAACCCGGAATCGTGATGGTCGAACCGGTACTCGGGAAAACACGGGTTGTAAGAACCGATGTTCGTCGCGTGGTTGAGATAAACCCGCCGGGGATCGTCGGGCATCGCACCAATTCGCGGCGCATTGTCTCTCGGGGCCGCGGCGGCCAGCTCGCTTTCCCATTCGGCGAACTTCACCAACATGGCGTCCACCGCGGGGTGTGGATGCTCGAGGGACACCAGCAGTGACCCCAGTCGCCGCATGGCACCGGCCGCGGCCACCGTCTGGGCAAGGGGCGTCTCGCCGAATCTGGCGTCGCGGGTGCCCGTCGAGTCGGGTGCAGCCTGCCCTTCCTCGATGGCCATGCTTCCCTCTCTCACCGCCTCTCACCCGGCTGTTCCGTCGGCAGCTTTTCCTTGCTAACTTATACACCGTAGCAATCGTATTGTTTACCGTATGGGTAACCGTATCGGCAGGAAAGGCCGGATTCGACGGTGAGTCAAGAGGCCGAAGCGGCCGGCGCCGAAGGTTCTGTGACAGTTTCCCGAGATGGTGCGGTTCTGCGAATCACCCTCGACCGCACCTCCCGGCGTAATTCCTTGACGCCATTGATGATCCGGACGCTGGTCGAAGCGCTGACCGAAGCCGCCGCCGACGACTCGTTGCGAGCGATTCACCTCCGGGGCGGCGGGGACCACTTCTGCGCCGGCGTGGATTGGGTGGGCACCAACAGCCGCGGCACGCAACAACCCCGCGCCGGGGATCTGGTGCGACGAGTTCCGCACGCTGCCCACCGGGTGATCGAGCTCGTCGAAAGCGTCCAACTGCCGGTGGTCTGCAGCGTGCGGGGATGGGCCGTGGGCTTCGGCTGCAACCTCGCGCTTGCGGCCGACTTCACCGTCGCCACAACCGATGCGGTGTTCTGGGAACCGTTCGTCGAGCGTGGCTTCAGCCCGGATTCGGGTGCCACCTGGCTGCTGCCCCGGCTGGTCGGTCTGGCGAGGGCCAGGCGGATGCTGCTGCTCGGCGAGAAGGTGAACGGGACCGATGCGGCCGACTGGGGTTTGATTCACCAAACGGTAGCAAGTCCGGAGCTCGACGACACCGCCGACCAGCTGCTGGAGCGACTGGCGCGCGGGCCGACGGCGGCGATCGGCCTGGCCAAGCAGGCGCTGAGCTTCGGTCAGCACGCGACACTGGGCCAATCGCTGACACAGGAGCTGTTCAATCTGGAACTAACCTGTCGGACAAGTGATTTCAAAGAGGGGCTGGAAGCCTTCCGGCAGCGGCGGCAACCGAATTTCCAGGGCCGATGACCGGCGGGCAAGAAGGGAACATGGATGCCTACTGAGTCGTTCGACACGATCCACTACGATGTCGACGGGCATACCGCCACCATCATCTTGAACCGCCCGGACGCCCTCAACGCGCTGAGCCCGCACATGATCGCCGAACTCCGAGCCGCCTACGACGAAGCCGAGAACGACGACCAGGTGTGGCTGCTCATCGTCACGGGCGCCGGCCGCGCCTTCTGCACCGGGGCCGACGTGAAAGCCATCCCCGGCGACGGCAGGGTGATCTCCGAACGGCCATACCTGTCGACGTACGAACAATGGGAGGCGCCTCAGGAGGGCACCCCGCCGTTCCGCCGCATGGCCAAACCGGTCCTCACGGCGGTCAACGGGTTGTGCTGCGGCGCGGGCCTCGACTGGGTCACCACCTCCGACATCGTCATCGCGTCCGACCGTGCGACGTTCTTCGACCCCCATGTCAGCATCGGGCTGGTGGCCGGACGCGAGCTGGTGCGGCTGGCGCGGGTGCTCCCCCGGTCGGTCGCCCTGCGGATGGCGTTGATGGGCAAGCACGAGCGCATGAGCGTCGAGCGCGCGTTCGAGCTGGGATTGATCAGTGAGGTCGTCGAGCACGAGAAGCTGCTGGAGCGGGCCCATGAGATCGCCGGCGTGGTCAATTCCAATGCGCCGCTGGCGGTCCGGGGCACGCGCCTGGCCATCCTCAAGGGCCTCGATCTGCCGCTGCACGAAGCCGAGATGCTCGCCGAGGCATTCCGCGAACGCGTCCTGAGAACCGACGACGCGCTGGAAGGCCCCAAGGCCTTCGTCGAGAAGCGGCCACCGGATTGGCAGTGCCGATGAACAAGCCGATGAAGTTCGAAACACTGCTGCTCGACGTCGACGCCGATGCCCACGTGGCCACCATCACGCTGAATCGGCCCAACCAGCTCAACGCGTTCAACCGCACCATGTGCGAGGAGATGGCCCACGTCTGGCGCCTGATCAAACTCGACGAGTCGGTGCACGCGGCGGTGCTGCGAGCCGCCGGTGAGCGGGCGTTCAGCGCGGGCCTGGACATCAAGATTCCCTACGGCCAGCCCGACAACGTGTGGAACCACGAAGATCCCGGTGAGTCGCTCAGCCCGAAGTGGCAGAAGATGTGGAAACCGGTGGTCTGCGCCGTCAACGGCATGTGCACCGCGGGTGCGTTCTACTTCATCAACGAGTCGGATGTGGTCATCTGCTCCGATGACGCAACGTTTTTCGACTCGCACGTCTCGGCCGGCCTGGTGTGCGCGCTGGAGCCGATCGGCCTGATGCGACGCATCGGTCTCGGTGAGTCGCTGCGCATCGCGCTGATGGGCAACGACGAACGGGTCAGCGCCGACACCGCCCTGCGGATCGGATTGGTGTCGGAAGTGGTCGCACCGGAACGGTTGTGGGACCGTGCCCACGAGATCGCCGTGACCATCGCCGCCAAGCCGCCGTCTGCGACCCAGGGCACCGTCAAAGCGATCTGGGAGTCGCTGGACAAGCCCTATCGCGCCGCCCTGGAGCAGGGACTGATCTACACCCGACTCGGAAACCCGCTCGGCACGGCGGAACTCGCCGCCCAGGGCGATGTGGTCCGTCTCCACCCGACGATCCGCTGATGGCTGGGCACCCGCTCAGTCGGCGCATCGCCGATGTCCTGAACCTGCAGCCGGATTCACCCGCGATCGAGTATGACCGGCAATGGGTGTCTTGGCGCCGCGTCGGCGACACGGCGGGGCGGGTGGCGTCGTTGGCCGCCGACCACAGCACGGGCATCGGGATGCTGCTGCGCAACCGGCCGGGCCACGTGGCGGCCTTCCTGGGCGTGCTGCTGGCCGGTGGAACTGTCGTCGTCATCAATCCTGCCCGCGGTGACGATCGCACCCGGGCCGATATCGCCGCGCTACGGCTGCCGCTGATCCTCGGCGAGAGCGACGACCTGACCAGGCTGGTCGTCGCGGAGGCGGGCGCCGCGACGGTGTCGATCCCGGGCAGCCTGGACGGGCCGCCGACGTCCCGGGGGCGGCTCGCCGCAACCGATGCCGGACCCGGCGTAGCGGTGCGGATGCTGACCAGCGGAACGACCGGTCCGCCCAAACGGGTCGACCTCGGCTACGACATGCTGGCGCGCAGTGCGATGGGTGCCGATCCCGACACCGCGCCGGTGCCCACGGAACTGCGGCGCGGCGTCGCGATCGTCAACTCGCCGTTGGTTCACATCGGCGGGGTTTTCCGGGTGCTGCAATGCGTCGCCGAGGCCCGACCGTTTGTCCTCCTGGAGAGATTCGAGCTCACCATGTGGGCCGACGCAGTGCGCAGGCACCGGCCCCGCGCGGTATCCCTCGTGCCGGCTGCCCTGCGGACCGTCCTGCACTCCGACCTGACCCGCGCCGACTTGGCCGGCATTCGCGCCGTCACCTGCGGGACCGCTCCGCTGTCGGCCGACGACGCCGACGCCTTCACCGAGAAGTACGGCATCCCCGTCCTGACCTCCTATGCCGCAACGGAGTTCGGAGGCGGCGTCGCCGGCTGGACCCTCGCCGATCACCAGAAGTACTGGCGGGCCAAGCGGGGCAGCGTCGGCCGGGCCAATCCGGGCGCCCGGCTTCGAGTGGTCGATGACGAGGGCGCGCCGCTCGGGCCCGACGAGGTCGGTCTCCTGGAGGTCAAACCGGGCCAGCTGGGAACGTCGGCGCCATGGATGCGGACCACCGACATGGCGCGCATCGACACCGACGGCTTCCTCTGGATCGTCGGCCGCGCCGACCAGGCCATCATTCGCGGCGGGTTCAAGGTGATGCCCGACGACATAAGCGCCGCCCTGGAGGGACACCCCGCGGTGGCCGGCGCTGCGGTGGTCGCCCGACCCGACGCGCGCCTCGGCGAGACGCCGGTCGCCATGGTGGAACTGCGCGGTTCCGCCTCCTCCGACGCCGACGCGCTGACCGAGTATCTGCGAAGCAGGCTGGCGGGCTATGAGGTTCCCACCGACATCGCGATCGTCGAGACGATCCCGCGAACACCCTCCGGTAAAGCCGATCTCAGCGCCGTCAGGCGATTCTTCGACGCTGCTGCGCAACATGCCCGCTGACTCCACGGTCGCCGAAGTCCTGCAACGCCAAGCCGGCGCGCGCGGAAACCACCCGCTTCTGGTCTGCGACAGCGACCGCATCAGCTACGCCGAGGCCGAGCGCCACTCGAGCGAGCTCGCCCGCGGCCTGATCGCTCTCGGCGCGGGCAAGGGCACGCACATCGGGTTGCTCTACCCCAACGGGGCCGAGTTCGTCGTCGGGATGCTGGCCGCCGCACGCATCGGTGCCGTGGTGATCCCGTTTTCCACCTTCGTCACACCTCGCGAGATGCGCGAGCAGCTCGTTGACAGCGACGTCGAATTACTCCTGGCCGCGGGGTCGTTCCGTTCGCACGACTACGTGCACCGGCTCGCGGAGGTGATTGCGGACCCGAGCTTTTACTCCGATAGCCGGTTGTTCGCCACCGCCACGCCCCGGCTGCGTCAGGTGGGGATCAGCTACCCACCGGGCGCGGTGCCGCACACCCGTGACATCGATCGGATCTACCGATTGGCCGACACTGTCGACCCGGCGCTGCTGGCCGCGATGCAGGACGACGTCGCCGGCTGCGATCCGCTCGCCGTCGTGTACACGTCGGGCTCGACGAGCGCCCCGAAGGGGGTGGTGCACACGCACGGCTCCCTGCTCGGACATCAGCGCAACCTCAACGAGGTGCGCGGTTTGACGGCCGGAGAGAAACTCTTCTGCAATTCGCCGTTCTTCTGGATCGGCGGCTTCGCCTTCGGGCTGCTTGCCACCCTGGTAGCCGGGTCGACGCTGGTGTGCTCCAACGCCATCGATGCCGGTGCGACACTCGACCTGCTCGAAGCCGAAAAGCCCACCATGACCAATGGTTTCGCCGCTGGGATCACCCACCTTGCCGCACACCCGAGCTTCGCGTCCCGCGACCTGTCGTCGATGCGGCGGGGCAACCTCTACCCGATCATGGCGCCAGCCGCGAGACCAGTTGACCCGGAACTGCGGCACAACATGCTGGGCATGACCGAAGCCGGCAGCGTCGTGCTGATCAGCGACGACGAATCCGACCAGCCCGAAAGCCGTCGCGGGTCGTTCGGCAAACCGGCACCCGGCTTCGAGGCCATGATCCTGGCACCGGATGCCTCGGGAGTCGGTGAGCTGTGCATCCGCGGGCCGCACCTGATGCAGCGATACCACAAGCGCAGTCGCGAGGAGTGCTTCGATGCCGACGGTTGGTTTCACACCGGCGACCTGGTGCGCACCGACGCCGACGGGTTCTTCTACTTCGCCGGTCGGCGCGGCGCGATGATCAAGACCTCGGGCGCCAACGTCTCGGCGCCCGAGGTGGAAAACGCCATCACGAAGGTCACCGGCGGGCTGCCGGCTTACGTCGTCGCCATCCCCGACGCCGACCGCGGGCAGGCCGTGGCCGCGGTCATCGCCCAACCCGAGGGCGCCGCGTTCGACGAGGCGGTACTGCGCGAGCGCCTCAAGGCGGAACTGTCCACGTACAAGATACCCAAACGATTCCTCGCCCTGCCCCGCAACGAGATACCGCTCTTGTCGAGCGGCAAAGTCGATAGGCAGCAGCTGAAGAAGCTCTTCGATGCGTGAAACGATCGACCGACTGGTGCGGACCCGCGCCGCACACGACGGCGCCAAGCCGATGGTGATCGACCCTAACTCCCGGCTCACTTACCGCGAGCTCGACACGACCACAAGGGATTTGGCCGCGGCCTTTGTCGAAGCCGACGTAGGGAAGGGCACCCGCGTCGGGCTGATCATGCCCAACGGCGTCCGCTGGGTGCAAGTGGCCATCGCGCTGGCCCGCATCGGGGCCGTGCTGGTTCCGCTCAGCACCCTGCTGAAGCCCGGTGAACTGGTCGCGCAACTGCGGGCCGCATCGGTGCAATTCCTGGTGAGCGTCGAGGAATTCCGGGGCCACCGCTATCTGGACGAGATGCGGACTCCGCGGCCGACCGGACTCCCGACCCTACGCCATATCTGGACGGCAGACCGGCTGGCCCACGCCCCCGCCGGTGACGGGGCACGCCGGGTGATCGATGCGATGACCGACACGGTCACCCCAGCCGATCCGCTGGTCATCATCTTCACCTCGGGCAGCAGCGGGGCGCCCAAGGGGGTCGTGCACTCGCACGGCAGCGCGTTGGGCGCGGTGCGGTCCGGCCTTGCGGCGCGGTGCATCACGGCCGACGCCCGTCTGTATCTGCCGATGCCGTTTTTCTGGGTGGGCGGCTTCGGGAGCGGAATCCTGTCGACGCTGTCGGCCGGCGCCACCCTGGTTACCGAGGAAATCCCCCGGCCGGACACGACGCTGCGGCTGCTGGAAATCGAGGGGGTCACACTGTTTCGCGGCTGGCCCGATCAGGCCGAGGCGCTGTCGCGGCACGCCGCAACGGTCGGCGCCGACCTCTCGTCGTTGCGGGCGGGCAGCATGCAAGCGCTGCTACCGCCCGAGCAGCGTGCCGCGCCCGGCGCGCGGGCCGCACTGTTCGGCATGACGGAGACCTTCGGGCCCTACTGCGGCTTCCCCGCCGACACCGACATGCCGCCAACCGCCTGGGGCAGCTGCGGGAAACCGTTCCCCGGCATGGAGGTCCGCATCGTTGACCCCGACACCGGCGAGCCGGCCGCACCGAAAGCCACGGGCATGATCGAAGTTCGCGGACCGCACACGCTGCGGGGCATCTGCGGCCGCAGCCGAGAAGAGCTGTTCACCCCCGACGGCTTCTACCCCACCGGCGACCTCGGCCACCTCGACGACGACGGGTTCCTGTTCGACCACGGCCGATCCGACGACATGTTCAAAGTCAGCGGCGCGACCGTCTACCCCGGCGAGGTCGAGCGGGGGCTGCGTACCATTGCCGGCGTCGATAACGCCTTCGTCACCAACGTGCCCGGCGCGCAGGGCGAACGAGTCGGAGCTGCTGTGGTGTGCGGTGACCCCGCGCTCACGGCCGAGCAGCTGCGCAGCTCCGCGCGCACTCTGTTGAGCGCATTCAAGGTGCCGACGGTGTGGCTGGTGCTGGAATCCGACGACGACGTCCCGCGCGGCAGCACCGGCAAGGTCGACACCCGTCGGCTGCGGGAGATGTTGATCGACGCAATCCAGCCTTACTGGACCCGCGTCCAGGGCTGACAGTTCTGCGACTCGAAGGCCTTAACCGTTGAGTTGATATTCGCGTACATCGGACCGATGGAAGTATTCGTCTGAAGTACATGATCCTTGGCCGCATCAGGTGTGCTGTAGGTAAACCACGAGCACATCGAGTCCTGGGTCGGCACGTTGTTTATCCACACCCCGAAGGTCGAGCCCGACCCGCCCGTGTGGTAAAGGCCCGGTGCGATGTCAGGCCCGACGACGAAGACACCGTTCCCGGGGATCGGGTCCATCGGATCGGCAACGGCCGGCGGTGCGAGCGCGATGGCTGTCGCGGCTGCCACGAAGACGGCCGATGCGCGAAGCGTTCGGGGCATTGTTCTCTCCATTTTGTTGCCCACCCCAGTGGCAGCGTAAGCCCAGGCGGGCATAGTCAACAACAGCTAAGCCCAGCTCACCGAGACGCCGAACGACTCGCGTCCGCAACGACCCCGCGCGCGACGAGGTGGTCGATCAGGGGAACCGCGCCGGCGGCGAGATGCTCCGACATCGCGGCGCGCGCGCGCTTCTCGTCGTGAGCCGCGAGCGCCGCCACGATTCGCCGATGGTCTTTATTTGACTGGCCGGGCCAGCCCTCGATCGTCGGGAACACCGATTCGGGCGCATAGCGGGTGATTTGGGACATCAACTGGGCGAGCTTGGGCGAGTCTGCGGCGACGTTGATCGCCCGGTGGAACTCATGGTTCAGGCGAACCGTGTGCTCGTGGTCGTTACCGGCGTAGGCCTTTTCCAGCCGGGCCTGGATCTCCTTGAGCTCCTTCAGTTGCTCGTCGGTGATGTTGACGGCCGCCCGCGCGGCCAGTTCCCCGCCGACATGGGCCTGTACGTTCGCTACGTCGGTGACGTCCCGGCCGGTTACCGGCAAGACCACGAAGCCGCGACGCGGCTGCTGATCGATCAGGCCTTCGGCGCGCAGGGCGAACAGCGCCTCGCGCACGGGTGTGACGCTGATCCCCAACTCCGCGGCCAACTGGTCCAACCGAATGTAGGTTCCCGCGGCATAGGTGCCATCGAAGATCCGGGCGCGGATCAGCCGCGCGACGTCGTCGGAAAGTTGAGGTCGCACCGCGAAATCCGGAACGCTCATCGGTTCACACCTGATACTCGGCGAGCAGCCGCTTGCTGATGATGGACTTCTGGATTTCGCTGGTCCCCTCGCCGATGAGCAGGAACGGCGCATCGCGCATCAGCCGTTCGATCTCATATTCCTTGGAGTAGCCGTAGCCGCCGTGGATCCGGAAGCTCTGCTGGGTGACCTCGGAACAGTACTCGCTGGCAAGATATTTCGCCATTCCCGCGGCGACGTCGTTGCGCTCCCCGGAATCTTTCAGCCGCGCCGCGTTGACCATCATCAGATGTGCGGCTTCCACTTTGGTCGCCATCTCGGCCAGCTGGAACGCGATGGCCTGGTGCTCGGCGATCGGCTTGCCGAACGTGTGACGCAGCTGGGCGTAGCGCACCGCCAGCTCGAAGGCACGCAGCCCGATACCACAGGCTCGGGCCGACACGTTGACCCGGCCGACCTCGATACCGTCCATCATCTGAAAGAAGCCCCGCCCCGGGGTACCGCCGAGAACGTCGTCGGCGCTTGCCTGGTAGCCGTCGAAGATGAGCTCGGTGGTGTCGATGCCTTTGTACCCGAGCTTGTCGATCTTGCCGGGGATCACCAGGCCCGGGAGTACTTCGCCGAAGCCGGTCGGCTTTTCGACGAGGAACGCGGTCAGGTTGCGATGCGGCTTTTCCGCGCCTTCGTCGGTGCGCACCAGTACGGCGATCAGCGTCGAGCTGCCCCCGTTGGTCAACCACATCTTCTGGCCGTTGATGGTGTAGCCGCCATCCGGATTGCGTTGCGCCCGAGTGCGGATCGCGGCGACGTCGGAACCCAGCTCCGGCTCCGACATCGAGAACGCGCCGCGGGTCTCACCGGTTGCCATGCGCGGCAGGAAGCGCTGCTGCTGGGCGTCGGTGCCGTGCTGACGCAGCATGTAGGCCACGATGAAGTGGGTGTTTAGCACCCCGGACACGCTCATCCATCCGCGCGCCAGCTCTTCGACGCACAGCGCGTACGTCAGCAGCGACTCTCCCAGGCCCCCGTACTCCTGGGGAATCATCAGTCCGAACAGGCCCATGTCCCGCATCTGGTCGACCATGTGCTGCGGGTAGGTGTCACCGCGTTCAAGTTCGGCCGCATTGGGAATGACTTCTTTCTCGACGAATTGCCTTACCGTGGCGATGATCTCGGTTTGGAACTCCGTCAGGCCAAGGGTCTGGGCGAGTTTGGTCATCCGCTGTCTTTCTCCTTCGGGTCGCTCAGCAGCCGATCGTCTTTGCGTTCGTCAGGCGCTCTATGTCGGCGGTTGCCAAACCCAGGCGATGCTGGAGGACATCCGCGGTGTCCTCTCCGAGCGCGGGAGCGGCCGTGCTGGCGGGATGGGTGCCGTCGAACGCGGCCGGCAGAGCTGGGGCGAGATAGTCGCCGAGGCCCGGTTGATGCAACCGGGAGAACAGCGGATTAGCGGTCACCTTCGGGCCCGCAGCGGCCTGCGCGAAGGTGCAGTACCGTTCGAACAGCACTGTGGTGCCCGACAGTGCGGTGGTGATTTCGTCGGCCGTGTGATCGGCGAACCAGGTGCCGAACAGCCCGGACAGCACGTCGCGGTAGCGGTAGCGGTCACCTTCCGAGCCGAAATCCACTCCGAGAGCCTCCGCGAGCGCCGCTACCGCGGCCCCGGTGCCCGTCACCTCGACCAGGTCGCGAAAGTGCCGCCCGGTCAAGGCGACGACCATGAACCCGGCCCCGTCACGGCTGGTGAAGTTCTGGCCATACTGGCCGTAAATGGCGTTGCCCAGACGCTCGCGTTGCGTCCCGTTGACCTGAGGCTCAGTCAGCAGACCCAGGTTTCCCGCGGTGGCCAGCGCGACGTCCTCCAGTGCCAGGCTGATCCGCGCACCGGCCCCGGACTGGTCGCGGCGGCGGACGGCGGCGACGACGGCAAGGGCGGCGTACAAGCCGCAGCACACATCCCACGCCGGCAGCACGTGATTGATCGGTCCGTCGTGGTCGGCCGGGCCCGTGATGAGCGGGAAGCCGATGCCCGCGTTCACGGTGTAGTCCACCCCGGTGGAACCGTCGCCACGGCCCAGCAGTTGCACGTGGATGACGTCGGAACGCTTGGCCGCCAGGCAGTCATGGCTCAGCCAGGACAGGCCGGCGGCATTGGTCACCACGATGCCGTCACCCTCGATGATCAGCCGCTGGGTCAGCTCTTGGCCCTCCGCCGAGCGCAGGTCGATGGTGGCAGAACGCTTTCCCTTGTTCAGGCCGGTCCAGTAGATCGACGTGCCGTCCGCTGCCAGCGGCCACCGTTGGACGTCCGACGCGCCGCCGATCGGGTCGATCCGGATCACCTGCGCGCCAAGCTGACTCAGCGTCATTCCGCACAGGGGCGCGGCGACGAAGCTGGACACCTCCACCACCGTGAGCCCGCTCAGCGGCAACGCCGGGTCGTTCATGTCGACGCGACCCGCTCGAAAACCGCCGCAAGGCCCTGCCCGCCGCCGATGCACATGGTCTCCAACCCATAGCGCGCCCGGCGGCGATGCAGTTCGCGCGCCAAGGTGGCCAGCATGCGGCCGCCGGTCGCTCCGACCGGGTGCCCCAGCGAGATTCCCGACCCGTGCACGTTGGTTCGGTCGTGATCGGCCGCGCCGAATTTCCATTCCCGCATCACCGCGAGCGCCTGAGCGGCGAAGGCCTCGTTGAGTTCGATGAGGTCGACGTCGCTCAGCCGCAGGCCGGCCTTGGCGAGCGCCGCTTCCGTCGCCGGCACCGGACCGATCCCCATGATGTGGGGCGCTACCCCGGCCAGACCCCACGACACCAGGCGCACCAACGGCGTCAGGCCATACTCTTCTGCTTTCTCGGGCGTGGTCACCACGCACATCGATGCCGCGTCGTTTTGCCCGCTGGAGTTGCCGGCCGTGACCGTCGCATCCGCATCATCGCCCAGCAGAACGGGTTTGAGCCTGCCCAACGACTCCACCGACGTGTCCGCACGCGGATGCTCGTCGGTGTCGATCAACTCTTCGCCTTGCCGACCCCGCACCGTGACCGGAATGATTTCCTCGGCCAAGACCCCGTTCTTCTGCGCGGCCACCGCGCGCTGGTGCGACCGTACGGCGAGCTCGTCTTGCTCGAACCGCGAAATGCCGTACTGGCGGCGCAGATTCTCGGCGGTTTCCAGCATCCCGCCCGGAACCGGGTAGTGCCGGCCACCGGCGGACGTGCGTCCCCGCGCCAGCCCGTCGTGCACCCGAACACCGCTACGGGCGCCGCCCCACCGCATGTCGGTCGAATAGAAGGCGACGTTGCTCATGCTCTCGCACCCCCCGGCGATGACGAGGTCCTGGTCGCCGTTACCCACCTGCAGGCACGCCTGGATCACCGCTTGCAGCCCCGACCCGCAGCGCCGGTCGACCTGCATGCCCGGAACCGTCACCGGCAGGCCGGAATCCAGCGCGACCACGCGTCCGATCGCCGGCGCCTCGCTGCTGGGATAGCAGTGCCCGAGGACGACGTCGTGCACCGCGTCGGGTGCGATGCCGGTCCGTTCGAGCAGCCCCTTCAGCGCGGCCACGCCCAGGTCGACCGCCGTGAGCGACGTGAACATTCCGCCGTAGCGCCCAATCGGAGTCCGTACCGGCTCACAAATAACGGTTTGGCGCATCGTCACCGCGCCCCTAGATGTGCCGGCCGCCGGTGACTTCCATCACCGTGCCGGTCATGTACGAGGAAAGGTCGGAGGCCAAGAACAAGGCCACGTTGGCGACCTCGCTGGGTTCGCCGACGCGGCCCATCGGAATCTCGGCGACCTTCTGGTCCCAGATGCGTTGCGGCATGGCCTCGGTCATGGCGGAGCGGATCAGTCCGGGAGCGATCGCGTTCACCCGGACCCCAAGGTAGGCAAGCTCTTTGGCAGCCGCCTTCGTCATCCCCACGATACCCGCCTTGGCCGCGGAATAGTTGGTCTGGCCCACCATGCCGACCTTGCCCGACACCGACGACATGTTCACGATCGCGCCGCGCTTGTTCTCCCGCATGATCGCCGCCGCCAGTCGGATGCCGTTCCAGGTCCCTTTCAGATGCACGTCGATGACCTGATCGAACTGCTCTTCCGTCATTTTGCGCATCGTCGCGTCCCGGGTGATTCCGGCGTTGTTGACCATGATGTCCAGGGCGCCGAACCGATCGACGGCGGTCGAGATGAGGGCCTCGACGTCGGCGGCCCGGGTCACGTCGCACCGCATCGCCACCGCGACGTCGCTGCCGCCCAACCCCTTTGCCGCGACTTCGGCCGCCTCCAGGTTCAAGTCACCGAGCACAACCCGTGCGCCTTCGGCGACGAACCGCTGCGCAATGGCCAAGCCCAGGCCTTGCGCACCACCTGTGATCACTGCGGTCTGACCGCTCAGCAACGACACCGTGTTCATGCCTCCCTTGGTTCGGCTCCTACGCGGGGGACCCGCATCGTCCCGAATATCATATTTCATATAGGATTCCGCCGGGAGCCGGGTCCCCGGGGCGGGGCCCGAGTAGAGGAGCGTCTGCTACATGACCACAACCGAAGTCCAGGAAGTCAGTGACGACGATTTCGGGGCGATCCTTGCCCAGACCCGTGACTTCGTCCGCACCGCGGTCGTCCCCCGCGAGCAGGAGATCCTGACGGACGATCGAGTGCCGGATGACCTTCGGGAGCAGGCCAAGAAGATGGGCCTGTTCGGCTACGCGATCCCCCAGCGCTGGGGCGGTCTGGGTCTGAACCTGGTGCAAGATGTCGAACTCGCAATGGAACTGGGCTACACCTCGCTGGCGCTGCGGTCGATGTTCGGGACCAATAACGGCATCGCCGGACAGGTGCTTGTGGGCTTCGGTACCGACGAGCAGAAGCGCCGCTGGCTCGAGCCGATAGCCTCCGGGGAGGACGTCGCCTCGTTCGCGTTGACCGAGCCCGGCGCCGGATCGAACCCTGCGGGCTTGCGTACGAAAGCCGTCCGGGACGGAGGTCATTGGCTGATCTCCGGGCAGAAACGCTTCATCACCAACGCGCCCGTCGCCAATCTGTTCGTCGCGTTCGCGCGCACCCGGCCGGCCGACAACCAGGGCCCCGGGATCGCCGTGTTCCTCGTTCCCGCGGACGCCGAGGGCGTTGAGGTGGGCGCCAAGGACGCCAAGATGGGCCAGGAAGGCGCATGGACCGCCGACGTCAGCTTCACCGACGTACGGGTGGGAGACGACGCGCTGATCGGCGGCGCCGAAGACATCGGTTACCGGGCGGCGATGACGTCCCTGGCCCGCGGCCGGGTCCACATCGCCGCGCTCGCGGTGGGCGCCGCACAACGCGCGCTCGACGAATCCGTGTCGTATGCCGCCACCGCAACACAGGGCGGGACACCGATCGGGAACTTCCAGTTGGTGCAGGCGATGCTCGCCGACCAGCAGACCGGGGTGCTCGCCGGCCGGGCACTCGTCCGCGACGCGGCACGGTTGTGGGTCACGAATCAGGACCGCAGGGTCGCGCCGTCGGCGGCGAAGGTCTTCTGCACCGAAATGGCCGGCAAGGTCGCCGATCTCGCGGTGCAGATTCACGGCGGCAGCGGCTACATGCGCGGCGTCCCGGTCGAACGCATCTACCGAGATGTGCGCCTGCTGCGCCTCTACGAGGGCACCAGCGAAATCCAGCGCCTGATCATCGGGTCGAACCTCGTCAAGGCCGCGCAGCGATGAGCACAAGAGGTGCCGGCCGACTGGAGGGAAGGGTCGCGTTCATCACCGGAGCGGCCCGTGGCCAGGGCCGCGCGCACGCCGTTCGGATGGCCAACGAGGGCGCCGACATCATTGCCGTCGACATCGCCGGAAAGCTCCCGTCCTGCGTGCCCTACCCGCCGGCGACCGAGGACCTCGCCGAAACGGTTCGCCTGGTTGAGGAAACGAACCGCCGGATCGTCGCTTCGGTCGTCGACACCCGCGACTTCGACGGACTCCGCGACGCCGCGGACGACGGCGTCGCCGCGCTGGGACGGCTCGACATCATCGTGGCCAACGCGGGAATCTCGGTGCCCCAGGCCTGGAACGAGATCACGCCCGAATCCTTTCGCGACGTCATGGACACCAACGTCGCCGGCACGTGGAACACCGTGATGGCGGGCGCGGACAGGATCATCGAAGGGGGTCGCGGCGGGTCGATCATCTTGATCAGTTCCGCCGCCGGCAAGAAGTTGCAGCCGTTCATGGTGCACTACACCGCCAGCAAGCACGCCGTCACCGGGATGGCCCGCGCCTTCGCCGCCGAACTCGGCAAGCACTCGATCCGCGTCAACAGCGTTCACCCGGGACCGGTGAACACGCCGATGGGGTCAGGCGACATGGCGGCGGCGATAGGCAAGGTCATGGAGACCAACCCGCAGTTGTCCAACATGCTCACGCCGTTTCTGCCCACCTGGGTTGCGGAGCCGGAAGACGTCGCCGACGCCATGTGCTGGCTGGCCAGCGACGAGTCGCGCCTCGTCACCGCCGCGGAGATCCCGGTCGACCAGGGTTCGACGCAGTACTGATCGGCCACACCGGGAATAGGCCGTTGGGCCTGGCGCTTGAAGTCCACATGAAGGCCTTCACCGAAACCGAATGTCAGGAATTCCTCGCCGCCAAACACATCGGCGTGCTGTCCGTCGCGGCCGACGGCCGCCCGCCGGCCAGTGTCCCGATCTGGTACGACTACACCCCCGGCGGGAACATCCGGATCAACACGGGGGCGTCCAGTCGCAAGGCCCGGCTCGTCGAGCGGGCCGGTGCGGTGACGCTCGTGGTCCAGCGCGAAGAGTTGCCGTACCAATACGTGGTCGTCGAGGGCACCCTCGTCGAGACCACCCGGCCCGCCCCGGTGGAGGTGCAGGAATCCATCGCCATCCGCTACCTCGGCGAGGAAGGCGGGCGCGCATTCGTGGCCAGCATGGAGGGTGTCGCGGAGGTGTTGTTCACCATCCGCCCCGACCGCTGGCTCAGCGCCGATTTCACCGGCGACCTCTAGCCGATCAGCTCCAGCGTTCCCAGGTCACGTATCGCTTGACAGCCCCGGCCCAGCATGGTCAGCACCATGTCGTCACCGCGATCGGTCGAGGCCGCGAAGGCGAAGCCCAGCGCCGAGATCAGCGGTGCCTGTAGGACCCCGAGCCGGTAATCGCGCCAACATGTTTCGCGGTCGTAGTCGGTGACCCCGCAAATTGACAACGCTCGATGATAGTCGGCGACGAGGTCTTGTTCGATCTTTGCGCGCAGCTGCGACTTCAGGCTGGTCGCGGTGAAGTAGGCGAGATCCCTGGCCGGCAGACCCACGCCGAGCGTCTGCCAGTCGACGACGCTGACCCGCGTTCGGTCCGGGTCGAACAGCATGTTGTCCAGGCGATAGTCCCCGTGCAATAGGGCAAACCGGTCGTACTCGGCCAGCAGCCACGGCGCCACCAGACCCATTGCCGTAGCGAACGTATCGCGGTCTTCCGGGCTCATCCGATCGCCCAGCTTCTCGAGCGTGATGTCGGCGCTCATCTTCGCCACTTCGCCCATGCCGTTGGCGCCGGCTTCGTCCGGCCGTCCAAACGCGATGCCCGGAAAATCCAACCAGACCGGATCGCACCAACTGGGCGCGTGCAGACCGGCCAGAGCGGTAACCGCAAGGCGGGCGTCCTGTTCGCCGCAGCCGGCGAGCTGATCGCCCTGGACCGCTGGTGCTTGATCGGCGAGCAGCAGGGCAAAATCCATCGCCTCTTCCGTGATCGCGCAGTAGAAGCACCGCGGTGTCGGCACCTGCACTTGATCAACCACGGATGAGTAGAACGCGCACTCGCTGCGATATCCGATGACAACGCGGTCACGCACGGCGTCATCCTGGGCGGGCAGTTTGATGACGAACGTATGCGGTAGATCGCCGGGATCCGTCGCATACCTGGCGCTCACCCGGTAGGTCGCCCCGGTCTGCCCGGTGCCGATGGCCACCACGTCGACCCCGGAGACCTCCACCGGCGAGCGGCTTTCGCTGAGCGCGGCCGACAGCCACTCCGGGGTAACGTCGCCGGGATACCTCGGAATGAACATCGCAGCACTCACTACACGCCTCCACTACCCGGACGGCTCCGTCCGCCGCAGATACTGTAAGGCATACGGCAAGGCCGAGGACCTGTTCGGCGACGTACCGCTTATGCCCGGCTGTCACCGTGCCGAGTTGCCCATCGCGCGCCCGGCCCGCCAGTAGGCCCGGGCGTGTATCTCCGACTTCGGGAAACCGAATTCGCCGCGTAGCCGCGTTCGCACGTGCTTGAGCGTCGTGGCCTCGGGGGTCGCCCATGCGTACCACTGCGACCAGTCCCGGCTCCCGATCGCCGCGGCCAGCGATTTCTCATCGCGGCGAGCGACCCAGTGCACTGCGAGCCGCGGATGCCGCGCGAGCGGGATCACGGTGTCGTTGTTGTCGTGCCGCTCGAGGTACATCTCGATCGGCACGTCGTGCGGGACGACGCCGACGATTCCGTTCAACGCGGGGATCGATGCCGAGTCGCCGAGCAACAGATAGCCGGCCGGCTGTTTTTCGGGTACGTCGAATCGAGCGGAGCCCATCAGCGACATGACCGCGATCGTGGCGCCGCGCTCCACGGTGCGCGCCCACAGCGACGCCGGTCCCGCCGGGTCGTGCAGCACCATGTCGACCGCGAAGCGGCCCGCGGGGACGTCCGCCTCCGAGATCGTGTAGGCGCGCTGGAACTCGGTGTTGGACCCGTCCGGATCGGGAAACCAAAACCGCAGCCACGCCGCGGGTTCGGCCTTCGCATCGTCGAACAACGTCGACGACTCCATCCGCACCCGTACGAAATGTGGTGCCACGCGGATAGTTTCGATGACCGTTGCCTTGTGGTCGCGGGCGCCGAGACCGCGCAACATCACACCCTGTAACCCGCGTGCCATCAGCGCTCCCCTCCGGCGCTGAGGTCCGCGACGGCCTCGCCGATCGGTAGCACCGAGACCGGGCTCCGGATCAATGTGGCCGGCAACCGCCTCTGACGAGACACAACCCAATTCATGTGACTCCACCCTCCTAAGCCCCTTTAAATTAAGGGTTGCCTAACCTTTGGTCAAACCCGGGCGCGTGTCGGTCAGTAGCCTGGTCCATGTGAGCGGTGATACGCAGCGCGCGGCGCCACCGGTGTTGCTCTACGACGGTGTCTGCGGCTTCTGCAACCGGGCGGTCCGGACGGTGCTCCGGTTCGACCGACGCGGCAGCCTGCGCTTCGCGGCCCTGGACAGCGACTTCGCCCGGGCGATCATCAAACGCCATCCGGCGATCCAGAACGTGGATTCCGTCGTCTTCGTCGACGAACCCGGGCAGCCCGGGGAACGGGTCGCCGTGCGGTCCGAAGCCGCGCTGCGTGTCGTCGATTATCTCGGCGGGCCGTGGAAGCTGCTCAACGTCACCCGCATCATGCCCGCAGCACTGCGCGACCGGCTCTACGACAGGTTCGCCGATATCCGCTATCGCGTCTTCGGCAAGTACGACAGCTGTCCGATACCGCCGCAGGAGGTGCGGGACCGCTTCTTGGACGGCTGACCGGATGGGCGGCGCTAGTGATCGGTGTCGAGAGACAGGTCCGCTTCCGACTCTTTGCGCTTCAACTCGGCCAGCTTCCGATCTTCGGCCGCAGCTTTGCGATGGATGGTTGCGGACTCCCGGTGCCTGTCTACGTCGGGGACCCGCCGTTGGACCGACCGCTCCCGCACCGCTGCAACGCGTTCGTGTTGCAGCGCGGATTTTTCGAAGCTGCGGGCGGCCAGGAGTCCCGCCCGTGCGGCGCGTTCGCGCGCCTCGGCGGCTCGGCGTTCTGCAAGCTCCATAACTTCTGGGGTGATGGCTTCGTCGGGTGATGGTGGCTGGTGTCCCGAGACCATGGCGCACTCCCTTTGTCGTGCACCATTGGGTACCCGCTTATAAGGGTTTCACGCCAACACGGCGGACCCTCGCCGAAAAGTGCGGGCGGAGGGACTCGAACCCTATTCAGCTACCTAGTCAGAGCATCAAAATGGCGTCTAGCTGCGAAATAACATTACGGTGATTAACGCTAGTTATCTGTTACTGACCTCAGAATGCGCTCACGGCGCGCTCACGGCCCACCGTCGCCCGTCCCTGATCTGGTAGACGCGCGGCACGGACAGCCCAGCCGACACGACTCGGCGCGCGGGGCCGAGGATTCAGGTGTCTGCCAACTCCGCCTGGCATATGCACACGACGGCCTGCGCGAGGTTGGCCACCGCTTCGCACAGGAGCGTCTGGCGATGCTCACCGTTGGCCTTGGTCGCCGCAGTCGTCGCTTCGTCGCGGCGTTGTGCGCGTAATGCATTGCCAGTGAATAGCTCATCGGCGTCAACGTAGCAGTGCTCCGGCGGCGACACGCCGAGGCCGACACGCCGAAGCATCATTGGGTGCAGTCCCGCGAAATCTTTGTGTACAGCGCGTTTGCCGGGGCTTAGGGGGGCAACTATTCCGTGCCCGGCACGCCTAAGCGCATCGACGCAGGCAGCGACCTATGCGCAGAAGTGCCGATGTGGACGCGTCAATGGTTTTTCATCAGCAACGTCGCGATCCGGGAGTCGGACAGCGTTTGCCATTGTCAGCGGGTCTGCCGACGTCCTGCGGATTTTTGGCCCTGCCAGGAGATTTGATTCAACAAATTTCTATACATCAAAGGGAGGTCGGTCTTAGTCTCAGCACGAATCAAGCACTGCCGCAAACAAACAGCGGCCCCCGTTTGACCCCGGTGCGCTAACACCGGGCGGAGGCCGCCAGAACCAAACCGACCGCTTTGCAACGAAAGGAAAGGCTCGATGAGCACGATACCGCAGCACTCCTATCCCAACGTCCCACTGCCCGCCGGCGCCGTATTCGGCAACATCTGGGAAGGCGACGACCCGGAGCGGGTCATCACGGGGCCGAACCGCGGGATCACCGATTCCGACGTCTTCGTCCGGACGACCGCAATCCAGCGGGCCGACGGCCGAATCGATGTGGAGCCCAACGAGCCGCCCCTGGTCCACACCGAGGGAGACACCGACGGGCTGAACAGCGACCAGGTCCGCGAGCTGGCCGCTGTACTTCTCGAGGCCGCCGCCGAGCTGGACGGGTGGGCTACGCGATGACGACGTTCGTCTCACCAAACAAAATCACGCCGATCGCCTGCGCGCCGTGGTGCAAGTATGGACACGGTCACCCCAGGGCGGTAAGCCGCGATGACCAAGACTGCTGGGGCGAAGACCGCCCGGTCATCAGTCGAAGAGGTCAATGCGGAGCCGCTCAAGGAGCTTGGCGATTGGGATATCTATCTGCCACACATCACCCCGTGCGCCTACAGGGGCTTCAATCAGCTGCCCGTCGTGTACCTGCACGTGGAATTGCCGGGCTATGACAAAGGCGGTTTCGACATCTCAGCGAAGCTCACTGCTGACGAGGCACGCCAGCTCGCCGCTCAGCTGGTCGCGGTTGCGGACGAGATCGGCGGTGCATATTCGATGGAAGTGAATTGCCAACCGTAGGCCCCTGACCCACAGTTGAAGGTCGGCCCGTCATCCCTCCTGGGGTGGCGGGCCTTCCCATAACTCAGCGTGTCGCTTCGCCCAGTCGATAGTGCTGTAGGCGCCGTGGTGGATGTGCGTCGAGGCGCCACCCTCCGGCGCCTCCCGGACCACCAGAATCCACGGGAGGTCTTGGCTTGCCGCCCCGGTGGGGTCGTGGAAGACCCGGTATTCATGCTTGCCGCTGATCGCACGGTAGCGCTCGAACGGGTAGGTCGCGTTCTCGTCCACTGTTTCCCATTGCAGCATGGTTACCTATGATGCCGCGGCAGGCTGAATACGGGAACCAGATCATGCCTGCCCCGGTCTAGGTGGTTGATCGGGCCGCCCCTGCTCTCGTCGGGGGCACTGCTCGGTCATCATCACCGAATGGTGATCGGCGCCACCCTGATCGACCGCGCGGGCTATGTCATCCCGTTATTCCCGGGCGCGCCGAGGAGGATCACCGAACCCCTACCGCCGGTACCGGGGGTGCCCGTCGTCGCACCAATCCCGGCGTTGCCGCCGTTGCCGCCGTTGCCCATCACCAACGCGTTGCCGCCGTTGCCGCCGTTGCCGCCGATAACAGGGGAGTCTCCGCCGGAGCCGCCGCCACCGCCGTTGCCGCTGATCAGCCCAGCCGCGCCGCCTTGACCGCCGTTACCGCCGCTACTAAAGACGCCGCCGAGCCCGCCGGAGCCGCCGTCACCGCCGTTGCCAACGAGTAGGCCGGCGTTGCCGCCTGCCCCGCCGGCCCCGCCGGTGGCCAAGTTGAGACTGAACCCGCCGGAGCCGCCGGCCCCGCCGGTACCGAACAGCAGGCCGGCCTTGCCGCCGGTCCCGCCTGCCCCGCCGTTGCCGACATCGCCAACGCCGCCTGCGCCGCCGGCCCCGCCGGTACCGAACAGCAGGCCAGCGTTGCCACCGGCCCCGCCGGCCCCGCCGGCCCCGCCTGGGCTGTTGAAGCTCTCACCGCCGGCACCGCCGACCCCGCCGGCGGAGAAGGACAACAAGCCGGCGTTGCCGCCGGCCCCGCCGGCCCCGCCGATGTCGTTGTTGCCGGTGCCGCCAGCGCCGCCGAGACCGCCGTAGCCATACATTAGACCGCCGGCCCCACCCTGCCCGCCGTTGCCTCCGGTGGTGCCGCCGTACCCGCCAGTTCCGCCAGCACCGCCGACACCGAACAGCCCGGCGGCCCCGCCGTTGCCGCCGTTGCCACCGGCCGCGGTGGCTGAGCTTGCTCCGGACCCGCCGGCCCCGCCGTTGCCGAACAGCCACCCGCCGGCCCCGCCGTTTGCCCCGGTGCCCGGGGCCGCGTTGGCGCCGTTGCCGATCAGCGCACGCCCGGTCAGCGCCAGGCTGGGCGCATTGATCAGGCTGAGCAGATCCTGCTGGATCGTCTGCGCCGGATTGGCCGTAAACGCCGCAACATTGGCGGCCTCCGCGCTGACATAGGATCGCGCACCCGCGGTCAACGCCTGCACAAACTGGTCGTGAAACGCCGCCGCCTGCGCACTGAGCGCCTGAAAACCCTGACCGTGGGCGGCGAACACCGCCGCAATGGCCGCCGACACCTCATCCTCGGCCGCGGCCAGCACCCCCGTAGTCGGTGCCGCCGCGCCCGCGTTAGCCGCTTGGATCGTCGAACCGAGACTGGCCAAATCCGACGCTGCTGACGCCACCATCTCCGGCGCCGCGGTTACAAACGACAAATTGCCCACCTCCGACCAAGTCGAGACGATCCCTGGCAGGCACCCGGGACGCTGTCGCGCACACGGCAGAAGCTGAGCGTAACGCTATTTATGTGAACTCATCCAACCGGCGTAACGACGGCCCTGCCTGGGCGGCGGGGCGGGTACCGCTGTTGTTTCGCCCGCTCCCACCGGCCTGTGCGGGTTTCTCCATCCGCGTGCGCCGCCAACAGGTATGCGCGGTCTGGTTGAGTCGGCCTGGGGCGCGGTTCCCGATGTTGCCATCGGTTCGTTTCCCCAGGCCGCTCGCCGAACCCGCCGTGCGTGTTTCCACGCAGCGGGCTCTCCACGGTGTCTACCGTTAGGCGTGGTTGGCCAGGGTCCAGGGGTTGGGGATCGTGTTGCCGCGGTACCGGTATCGAGTGATGCGTACCGAGGCGAGGTTGAACAGTTCGATCCCATCCGCCGATGGCCGCGCCCACTGACCGGTGGGTGCGGTGTGGTGTCGGCGGACGTCTTTCCACCTCCAGCGATGCAGCGTCTTCCACCAGCGGATCACCCTGTGCCACACGAAGTTTTCCAGGGAGCTCATGGTGTGTTTAGCGACTGCGTGCCGGAAGTAGGCCGACCAGCCGCGCATGATCTGGTTGAGCCGGATCAGCACGTCCCTGGGTGGCTGCTGCGATAACCTGCTGGTCAGGGCGCGGACCTTGTCCTTCAGGGACCGGACGGGCCGGTCGGCGATGAACGTGTAGACGTACCACTTGGTCGTGCCTCGCTTGCGGCGCCACTGGATGCGGAACCCAAGGAAGTCGAACCCGTCGCTCATGTGCAGGATCTGGGTCTTGGCCTCGGAAAGCCACAGACCCAGGGGTGCCAACACATGGGTGATGTCTTCGCGCAGGTTTTCGACATCAACGCCGTTGCCGTGCACGAGCACGACGAAATCGTCTGCATA
>JARLGR010000199.1 GCA_031292665.1 Mycobacterium sp.
GCGGTGGGCAGCGCCCCGTGGCGTCGTGTAATCGGTCTGATTAGCTTGAGGCTCTGTGTGTTTGACGCTGTGCCGTGAGGCCGGGTTCGACGACGTTTTACCCACCTCGACCGCGCGCCGCCGCTGCGGACCGGTGGTATTCAGTTAGCGCCGACATGAAGGCGATTTAGTAGGCTCGCCTGGTTGATCGGTGTCTTTTGGTTGTTCTAATGAGGGTTGCTGGCCGCCCTCGAAAGCCGCGCCAGCGCCGACGACGAGCAGGTGCCAGGGCGCCGGCCCGCGCTCTATGGTGGCTGGATCTGGTCGGTATCCATTGTCCTACTTCGTTTGTCGCTAAGCCGAACCGGTATTTGCGATCCAACGCTCTTCGGTCATGACGTCGCGTCCGGTGGACTCGTGGAATCCGTTCCACACCTGCGCGCGCGGCGGCGTCATCTGGAGGTAACGCTGCCCTAGCCTCGAGACTCAGTATTGAGCCACAGCCGCGGCTGCGTATCGGGGCCATATTATCGAACTCGATGTCGCGGGGAGCTGGGGTGATGCCTGCCCCCAAGCACCCGATGGCTTCGCGGCTATCCCCGATGGGGGGCGGTGGCCGACGATCCGCTTTCCCACTTCGTGGCTCTTCGCCGGCCCCGCTCCACGGAGCTCAGCAGGTTGTCGATGTCGGCGGCGAGGTCGTCACCAATGATCGCGACCGCGTGCAGAGCCGCCAAACCCTTGACCGATTCGGGCAGTTCCGCGTCGGTGGGGGCGAGCGCGCCATCGAGGAGTACCGGGACGACGACGGCTTCTCGACGTTGCAGGCCAGCTTCAATCTCCCGACGCACCCAGTCGTTGGGGTCGTCGATGCGCCGAGTCCCGGCGATGGGTTCGAGCCAGTGTGGTCCAATCAGCACGAGCATCACGCTGCAGCCCCTGATGGCGCTGACAATCCGGTCGGGAAACGCTTCGCCATAGTCGATGGATGAGGTGTCGATGAACACGCTGGCGTCTCCGTAGCGCCGCGTGAGCTCTCGCCGGATGTCGCGTGCCTGCCAGGTGTTTTGACTGCGTCGGTAGCTGATGAAGAAGGCAGGAGGCGACTGCGGCGGCAGGAGGTCGCCCAGGGCCAGCTCGAGTGCCGCCCGCTGCCGCCGCTCCACATACGCGTCCACGCCGATCATGCCCGCCGCGGTGAGGGCGAGACCAACGATCGGGTAGGTGACTGTCACGATCCGGCCAGCGTTGAAGGCAAGTTGCACGCCGGCCAGGAAGACGACCAGCAACCCAACCGATCCGGCCAGCGTGAACAGGCCCGATTTGCGAGCACCGATGGCCGCAGGGATCGCGATGAGCGCGAGGATCAGCGCGACATCTGCCGGTGCGCCCGCTGACTTGAGTGGCAGGCCGGCGAGGACGGTCCACAGCGCGTTGGCGTGGACCTCGACCCCGGGCATCGGAACCGACGACTTCGACGTCACGAACAAGTCCTCGTATATGGCGCTGAGCGCGGGATCGGTGACACCGATAAGCACCGCCTTGCCGCTGAACGCGCTCGCCGGGATCGTGCCCGCCATCACGGCGGCGAACGAGTAGTGCGGGAACGTGCCCGGGGGTCCGCGGAAGTCGATCCAAGCGTGGTTGCCGGGGAAGTCGGCCGGGCTCACCGGTTGGTTGCGGAACATCTCGGCGGCGCGAACGGCAAATGTTTCCAGGCCCACCGGCGCGTAGAGCATCCTGCGCAGCACACCATCGGGGTCCTTGTCGACGGCAGCGCTTGCTGGTACCGCTCCCGGCGCGTCGGCCACACCGGCTGGCACCGTGATCGGTCCCTGGTCCCCCTCGTGGGTGGCCAGCAGGACCGGTCCGTCACGGGCGATGGCGGCGAGCAGAGCATTGTCGTCGGCGGGATCGGACCGCCCGGTCAACTGGATGTCGATGCCGATCATGCGTGGTGACGCGGCGCGCACGCGGTCGAGCACTCGGGCGTAGTCAGAACGGGGCAGCGGCGGCTGGGTGCCCAGCGTCTGCAGCGTCGTCTGATCGACCCCCACGATTACGATCTGGCTGCCGGGCGATTGAGCGCCCCGCCATGAGAACCGCTCGTCGACGCTTTGCCGCTCGACGTTGTTCAAAAGCCCCGCCGCGTAGAGGACCAGCACGAAGACCGCGACGGGGACCGCGACTGCCGCCACGAGTATGTCGCGGCGGGAGGGCCGAAACCTCGGCAGCTTCACGTCATCCCGGAGCTACCACGGTCAGTCCCTTCCAGTCGACGGGAATGATCCCGCCGACCCAAGGCCCCCCGGCTCCCGGAGCCCAGTGGGCGGTCCCCGGGGATTGGCCGCTGTCGGCGGTCACCGCAAGCGTGGTCGGGCCATGGGATCGTATGTACGCGAGTGAGTCGGGCCCCTGCCGGACACCGAACGTCCGCGTCGCGCCCGCGTCTATCAGAAGGTCCGATCTGCCGCCGCCCCTTCCGGCCCAGTTGTTTTCGGCGAAGAGCCCACCACTGCACTGCACTGACAGATTGCAGGTCACGGTCACGGGTACATAGCCATCCGCGTCGAGGGTGACCGTTCCGCTGGAAACAATCGTGACTGCCGTCACACCGGTGCCCGTGTCGCCGCCAAGGGGGCCCGCGCTCTGGCAATACGTTCCACACCCGAGCCGGACCTCGCCGCTTGCGCTGGCCGGTTGCGACGTCGTGGTCTGCTCGACGGGGGCGCCGGCGATCGTGTTGCCGCCACACGACGCCAAAAATCCAGCGGTGATCAGACCAACCGCCGCCCTGGTGATCGATCGCTCGACTGGCCGGCGCGAACTCAGGGCCATGGACCATCCCTCCGTGACTCAATGAGATCGTACCGAGTGCGTCCCCAGGTAGGGGTCCGTCGTCGGTGAAAACATCGCCAAGACCTGGATAGGTGTATTCATCCGGTGACCCCCGTTTTCCTTTGTGGGATACCGCGCTGTTGCCTACGACCAAGTAGGTCATGCGACTTGCTGATCACCTCCTGTTTCGTCGGGTCGTTCGACGAGTTTCCCCTTTTCGAATCTGGCGCCCGCACGGACGAGGGCGACGAGGTGTGGGGCGTTGACGGCACGCCAGCGGGCTTGTGCGGACTCGATGAGCTTGAACGCCACGGCTACGCCGGCAGCTCGCGATCCCGGGCCCTTGGTGACTCGCTGCCGCAGCCTAACGGTGGCAAAGGTCGACTCGGGTTAGTTGTGCGCAAGTGGATCCAATGTTCAGCGGGGTAGTCGTAGAAGGCCAGCAGCACATCGATGTGCTCGGTGATCTTCGCGACCGCTCTGGGCCACTTGGCGCCGTAGTCAGCCTCGAATGCTTTGACCGCCTGCAGGGCGTGGTCGCGGTCCTCGGCGTTGTAGATCTGTGCGAGCGCGGCTTTCGCCCCTCGTTGCGCCGACTTCGGCAGGGCGGCAAGAACGTTGGAGCTGACATGGAACCAGCACCGCTGCTCGTGGGTGGCGGGGAATACCTCCCGCAAGGCCTTCCAGAACCCCAACGCGCCGTCGCCGACCGCCAGCACCGGAGCGGCTCGGCCCACGACTCGCTGGACTCGCGAAACCCGTCGGCAAGAGCCACGAGTTCCTTGGTACCGTCGGCGCGCACCCCGATCATCACCAGCAGGCACACCTTGTCCTGCTCCAGGCGAACCTTGACGTGGATCCCGTCGACCCACACGTAGACGTAGTCGGTGTCTTTCAACGAGCGGGTGGTGAACACCGCGGCGTCGTCCTGCCACTGCGCGGTCAGCCGGGTGATCGTCGCCACGGACAGACCCGCAGCCGACCCGAGGAACTGCTCTAACGCCGGACCGAAATCGTTGCTGGACAAACCATGCAGGTACAGCAGCGGCAGCACCTCGGCCAGCCGCGGAGACCTGCGCGCCCACGCCGGCAGGATCGCCGAGGAGAACCGTTGCCGCTTTCCGGTATCGGCGTCGACACGGCGGTCGTTGACACGCGGCGCTGTCACCGTCACCGCACCCGCCGCAGTCAAAACGTCACGCTCGTGGTGGTAGCCGTTACGCACCACCAGACGGTGGCCGTTCTCGTCGACCTGGTCGGCGAACGTGTCGATGTAGGCGGCGACCTCGGCGGCCAACGCGGCCGCGAGCATCTGGCGGGCACCGTCACGAACGACGCCGAGTCTTGACGGGAGTCTTGACGCAGATTCTGTATCGAGTAGATTTATGGCTGTGAACTGCGGTTTTACTTGTGGAGCCTAGGGGAATCGAACCCCTGACACCCGCCTTGCAAAGGCGGTGCTCTACCAACTGAGCTAAGGCCCCTCACCGTGACTGGGTGGCTGACCGGGGGAGTCGTCCACCGCCACGTGCCAGACCTCGACTCCGCGTCGCGACTGCGCCACCGCCGCCGCAACGGCGATCAGCACCAGTGGCAATGCCACCCTCATGCAACGTCTGGACGGGCACATGGTTGTGGGCCTAGGAGGACTCGAACCTCCGACCTCTTCGTTATCAGCGAAGCGCTCTAACCGCCTGAGCTATAGGCCCGAACGCGCGTACGCACGAGCGACGAGATTACCGCAATCGGCGCCCCACCCCCAAAACCGCTGAGTCGAATTGCTCGGCCGAAACCAGACTAGTCGCGGTCTGCGAGCGTGACCTCGATGCCGCCGATGAGATCGGTGGTCAGGTTGTACACGAACGCGGCAATGGTCGCCATGGCGGTCAACAGCACGATATTGACCAAGCCGATCAGGACGGCGCCACCGAAAATGGTGCCGCTCGAAACCAGTTCGCCGCTGTTGCCGCTGGTGTTGTTCAGCAGGTCACCGACGTTGCTGTTCAGCTTGGCCCACACACCCATGCCGCCGAGTACCAGGTAGAGGAAGGCCACCGCGATCATCCAGACGAAGAACAGGGCCACCGAGAGCAGCAGCGACACCTTCAACGTGCTCCACGGATCGATCCGCCGGATCTGCATGCTGGCCCGGACCGGGCCCCGGGCTCGCCGCGCCACCTGTACGCGGTTTTCCCGGGTTTCGCGGGCCTCGGAGACCGCCGGGCGGGCCGACCCCGTTGTGCCGGACGTCTCGCTCCGGTCGGTGTTGGTCGTGCGCTGCGAGGCTCGCGGAATGGGGCCGGACAGGTCGGGCAACTCGCTGGCGTAGGCCTCGGCGGGCGGGGCCTCCACGCGCGCCGGCGCGCTTGAACCGGGTGCTGCCGTGCCGGAGATGAAGCGGTTCAACCGGGCATCGGCGCCGCCGGGCGGCCCTGCCGGGCGCGCCTCGGTTTGGGCGTCGCCCCGGCGGGGCGGCGTCGGGGAGCCGCGCGTGGCACCGCGCTGCCGCGGCGGCGACCCGCCGCCATCCTGAGTTCGGCCAGCCTGTGCGGGCGTCGTGCGGCGCGCACCGGCACGATCGACCGAACCCCCCCCATTGGGGCTGTCGCCCTGGTTGGGGACGCCAGGCTCGTTCGGTGAGGTCACCCCGACTCCTTACATCTGCTACCAGGCCGCCCAAGCGGTGGCAGTCGCATCATGCGCATTATGTCTGGTCGCGCTGAGTCTAGTTGCCTCGGTGCCGCGACGGGCTGCCGCTTGCCCCCTTCGTTACCGCCTAGCCGTCCGACTCCGCAGCATCGCCGCCTTCGGCGATGACTTCGTCAGCGCTTTCCTCGGCGTTGCGCGCAATGGCCAGGAGTGTGTCGCCCGCACCCAGGTTCATCAACCGGACGCCCTTGGTCTGCCGCCCGGCCTTGCGCACTTGGCGCGCAGCCGTGCGGATTACGCCCCCTCCGGAGGTGATGGCGTACAGCTCACTGTCCTCGTCGACGATCAACCCACCGACCAACCTGCCGCGCCGGCGGTCGTACATTACGGTCAAGACCCCTTTGCCGCCGCGACCCTGCACCGGGTACTCCTCAATCGCAGTGCGCTTGGCGTAGCCGCCGTCCGTCGCGACGAGCAGGTAGGTGCCCTCGCGGACCACGTTCAGGGACAGCAGCCGGTCGTCTTCGTTGAACCGCATGCCCTGCACGCCCGAGGTGGCCCGGCCCATCGGCCGCAGCGCCTCGTCGGTCGCCGAGAATCGGATCGACTGCCCTTTGGCCGACACCAGGAGCAGGTCCTCATCGGCCGAGCACAGCACCGCACCGACCAGCTCGTCGCTGCCGCGCAGGTTGATCGCCACGATCCCGCCCGAGCGGTTGGAGTCGAAGTCGGTCAGTCTGGACTTCTTCACCAGCCCGTTCCTGGTGGCCAGCACCAGATACGGCGCGTCTTCGTAGCTACGAATCTGAATGACCTGAGCGATGCGCTCTTCGGGCTGGAACGCGAGCAGGTTGGCAACGTGCTGACCGCGGGCCGTCCGCAAAGCCTCCGGCAGTTCGTACGCCTTGGCGCGGTACACCCGCCCCTGCGTGGTGAAGAACAGGATCCAGTCATGCGTCGAGCACACGAAGAAGTGCGCGACGATGTCGTCCTGCTTCAGTCCGGCGCCCTGCACGCCCTTGCCGCCGCGCTTCTGGCTGCGGTAGAGGTCGGTCTTGGTGCGTTTGGCGTAACCGGTTTCGGTGATGGTGATGACGACGTCCTCGCGGGCGATCAGGTCCTCGTCGTTCACCTCGCCGTCGGCGGCGATGATGCGGGTGCGCCGGTCGTCGCCGTGCTTCTCGACGATTTCTCTGAGTTCGTCGCGCACAATGCCGCGCTGCCGCTCTGGTTTGGCGAGGATGTCTTCCAGGTCGGCGATCTCGGCCTCGATCTTGGCCAGATCGTCGACGATGCGCTGCCGCTCGAGGGCCGCCAGGCGGCGCAGTTGCATGTCCAGGATCGCCTGGGCCTGGATGTCGTCGATATCGAGCAGCTCGATCAAACCGGCCCGGGCGATGTCGACGGTCTCCGACGCCCGAATGAGGGCGATGACCTCGTCCAGCGCGTCGAGCGCTTTGACCAGACCGCGCAAGATGTGCGCGCGTTCGTTCGCCTTGCGCAGCCGATACGTGGTGCGCCGCACGATGACGTCGAGTTGGTGCTCGACGTAGTGACGGATCATCTGATCCAGCCGCAGCGTGCGCGGCACCCCATCGACTATCGACAGCATGTTGGCGCCGAAGCTGGTCTGCAGCTGGGTGTGCTTGTAGAGGTTGTTCAGCACGACCTTTGCCACCGCGTCGCGTTTGAGCTCGATCACGATGCGCAGGCCGACACGGTCACTGGACTGGTCTTCGATATTGGCGATACCTGCGAGCCGGCCGTCGCGAACCTGCTCGGCGATCGAGGTGATGAAGTTGTCGTGGTTGACTTGATAGGGCAACTCGGTGATGACCAGCGAAGTCCGGCCGCGCGAATCTTCTTCTACCTCAACAACTCCGCGCATCCGGACGGAACCGCGGCCGGTCTTGTAGGCGTCGGAGATCCCCTGCGAGCCGACAATCAGGCCGAAAGTGGGGAAATCCGGGCCCTTCACCCGCTCCATCACGGCGGCCAGCGTGGCTTCTTCGTCGGCGTCGTAATTCTCCAGCGCCCAGAACACGGCGTCGGCCAGCTCGCGCAGGTTGTGCGGCGGGATGTTGGTCGCCATGCCCACCGCGATGCCGCCCGAGCCGTTGGCCAGCAGGTTGGGGAACCGGCTGGGCAGCACCGTCGGTTCTTGCACCCGGCCGTCGTAGTTGGGGATAAAATCGACTGTGTCCTCGTCGATTTCGCGCAGCATCTCCATGGCGAGGGGAGTGAGTCGCGCCTCGGTGTTGTGGCTGACGAACCCGTTGGTCAGGAACGCGTGGTCCTCTGTGTCCACGCGCAGGCTGTACACGGACTGCACTCCGCCATCGGTGACCGAGGCGACGCGCGCGTAGTAGAACCGGCCGTCGGTGAGTTCCGAGGCGATGGCCGATGCGTCCGCATCGTTCCTGTAGACGCGGAGGAATTCGGCGAGTCCGGGTACCTCATCGACCCTGGGGGCTATGCACCCTGTTGTTGGCGTGTTGCGTGCATAAGCCACACACTCAGCGCTCATGACGGCGCAGTCGCCTGTTCGGATCTCGTCGATCAGCTTCCAAAGGAGTGTCGGCACACCGCCGACACTCACCAGGCATAGCAGCGGGTGGTTCGCTGTGCCCGTTATTTCGTGCCCGTCCACCGTGCGCACACGGAAAGTTGGGTGCTCACCCGAATGGAACAAACGGTCCGCCGAGACCGGCGCACCGTGCCGGTCAAGCACTTTCAGATCAATAGCGTTGTCGCTGTTCGGCTTAGCACCCGGCGCTACATCCGCGATGCGAATCGAACGACCCTCCGGCAACGCCACCAAGGCATCTCCCGTGAGACAGTACCTCATCGCGGCCGGTGGGTCGTTGCCCGGCGAGCCGAAGTTGCCCTGCCCGTCGACCAACGGGTAGCGCAGCGACCACGGCTGCGCCATGCGCACCAAAGTGTCGTAGATCGAGGCGTCGCCGTGCGGGTGGTAGTTACCCATGGTCTCGGCGACCGAACGCGCCGACTTGGCGTGGCTGCGGTCCGGGCGGAACCCGGAGTCATACATGGCATACAGCACCCGGCGGTGCACCGGCTTGAGGCCGTCACGCACCTCGGGCAGCGCCCGGCCCACGATCACGCTCATCGCGTAGTCGATGTAGCTGCGCTGCATCTCCTGCTGGATGTCGACCGGTTCGATCCGGTCGCCGGCTTCGTCACCCGGTGGCAACGTGGTGTCAGTCATGAATTCCTCTTTTAGAGTCGAACGTCGGGCGGGTTAGACATCCAGGAATCGAACGTCTTTGGCGTTTCGGGTGATGAAGCTGCGGCGCGCGTCGACGTCCTCGCCCATCAGAATGGAGAACAACTCGTCGGCGGCCGCCGCGTCGTCCAGGGTGATTTGACGCAACACCCGCACCGACGGATCCATGGTGGTTTCCCACAATTCCTTGGCGTCCATCTCACCCAGACCCTTGTAACGCTGAATACCGTCTTCTTTGTTGATCTTCTTGCCGGCCTTGAGTCCCGCCTCCATCAGGCCGTCGCGCTCACGATCGGAGTAGGCGAATTCCGGTTCACTGCGCTGCCACTTCAACTTGTACAGCGGCGGCTGCGCCAGAAACACGTGCCCGTTTTCGATCAGCGGTCTCATGAACCGGAACAACAGCGTCAGCAGCAGCGTGGAGATGTGCTGGCCGTCGACGTCAGCATCGGCCATCAACACGATCTTGTGGTAGCGCAGCTTGCTGATGTCGAACTCGTCGTGAATCCCGGTGCCCAGCGCGGTGATGATGGCCTGGACTTCGGTGTTCTTGAGCACACGGTCGATGCGCGCCTTCTCGACGTTGATGATCTTGCCGCGCAGGGGAAGAATCGCCTGGAACATGGAGTCGCGGCCGCTCTTCGCCGAGCCGCCGGCCGAGTCGCCTTCTACTACATACAGTTCCGACCGCCGTGGCTCGGTGGAGCGGCAATCGGCAAGCTTGCCGGGCAGCCCGCCGAGATCGGTGGCACTCTTGCGGCGCACCAGCTCTCGCGCCTTGCGCGCCGCGATCCGCGCCTGCGCCGACGAAACAGCCTTGTTAACAACCACTTTCGCGTCTGCCGGGTTGGCTTCAAACCAGTGCGTGAGCTGCTCGTTGCAGGCCTTCTGGACGAACGACTTCACCTCGGTGTTGCCGAGCTTGGTCTTAGTCTGTCCCTCGAACTGCGGTTCGCTCACCTTCACGGAGATGACCGCCGCCAGGCCCTCCCGGATGTCGTCGCCGGTGAGGTTGGGGTCCTTGTCCTTCAGGAGCTTCTTGTCTTTGGCGTACTTGTTCACCACCGACGTCAGCGCGCTGCGGAAGCCCTCCTCGTGGGTGCCGCCCTCGTGGGTGTTGATGGTGTTGGCGAAGGTGTGCACCGACTCCGAATAGCCGGCGTTCCACTGCATCGCGATTTCGACTTCGTGACCTTCGCCTTTGCCGCTGAAATCCACGATGCTGCTGTGGATCGGGTTCTTGGTGCGGTTGATGTGCTTGACGAAGTCGACCAGGCCGCCGGCGTAGTGGAAGGTACGGGTTTTGACCTTGTGCGGCTTGGCGGATTCTGCTGCTTGTTCCTGCGCCGACTTGGGCGCTTCGGCGACATCGCTGACCACCTCGTCGACGACTTCTTCCTGCGACACCCGCTGGTCGGTCAGATGGATGGTCAACCCCTTGTTCAGGAAGGCCATCTCCTGCAGCCGACGGGCGACGGTTTCGAAGTCGTACTCGGTGGTTTCGAAGATGTTGGGATCCGCCCAGAACGTAACCGTCGTCCCCGTCTTCTTCGTCGCCGCACCCTGCTTGAGGTTCTGGGGCACGGAGTGGTCGTAGCTTTGCGACCATTCGTGGCCGTCCCGTTTGATCTCCACCTCGAGTCGGGAGGACAGCGCGTTGACCACCGACACACCGACGCCGTGCAGGCCGCCGGAGACCGCATACGAGTCGGAGTCGAACTTTCCGCCGGCATGCAGCTGGGTCATCACCACGTCGACGGTCGGAATCCCGGACGCGTGCATGGCGACCGGGATGCCACGGCCGTCGTCGGTGACCTCGACGCCGCCGTCCTCCAGCAGCACGACGCCGACGGTGCTCGCGTAACCGGCCATCGCCTCGTCCACCGCGTTGTCGACCACCTCCCAGACGAGGTGGTGCAGACCGCGCTCACCGGTGGAGCCGATGTACATGCCGGGACGTTTGCGGACGGCTTCCAGACCTTCGAGAATGGTGATCTGTGCGGCGTCGTATTCGCCTTGGGCCTTCTTCTTCTGGGCAGCCACGGTCGGAATGTTCTCCTCGGGATTTCGTGCGAGCGGTCCGGTCACCGCAGCGGTCGCACCTGATCAGTCTACCGTGATCGGGGCTCGGCACCGATTTTCTAGGCGTGTTTCCACCTAGCTAACTGCGCCGTGCGCAGGATTTCTTAATTCCGGGCGGGTCATGACGTTAGTCGTGCCGGTTCGTTCCGTCCTGGCGGCTTTCAGCCGTCTGTTGATGGAGGTCTGTGTGGGGATGATTCGGCCGGTCGCCGGTGTCACCCGTAGGTGTCGCGGGGTCCCTTGCCGGCGATGTGGCGTGGCCCCTTGCGCCACGATGGCGCGGCCGGGCCGGTGACCTTCAGCGAAGTCACCACGCCGTTGCCAACCGCCGCGGCGATCTTGGCCAACAGTTGCGACTGGATCATCCGCAGCTGCGTGGCCCAGGCCGTCGACTCGGCTGTCACACTGAGCACCCCGTCGCTCAGCGCCGTCGGCGTGGCGTGATCGGCGATCTGGTGCCCCACCACCGAAGACCACTGTCCCAATACCGTGCCCTCGGCCACCCGCCCAGACCAGCCGCGCTTCTTGGCCAGGTTTCGCGTCAACATGCCCAGCGGCTGCGGATCCCGGACGTCGGGCCCCGGACCCGACCAACTCCTCCGCCGTCCCGCGACACGGCGCGGAACCACCGGCGCCGTTCGGCCGCGGCCGGCCTCCCTCCCTTGTGCGCGCGCGGCCGCGCGCGCTTCTTCGAGGGTGCGCCGCACCAAGTCGATGCCACTCAACCCGCTCGGTGGCTTGAAGCTCTCGAGCTCTTCACCGTCATCGCTGTCGGTCACGATCGCACCACCGAGATGCGCCCGGAGTCGTCGTCGCGTAAGTCGATATGCACCCGCCTGGCGGCCCAGCCCTCCGGAATGTCGTCTTCGACCGCCGCGGTCACCAAGACCTGCTCCGCCGATTCGGCCACCGTGGCCAAAGCGCGCCGCCGCGCGACGTCCAGCTCGGCGAACACGTCGTCGAGCAACAACACCGGTTCGGTGCCCTCGTCGCGGAGCAACTCGTACGCCGCCAAGCGCAGCGCCACCGCAAAAGACCACGATTCACCATGGCTGGCAAAGCCTTTGGCGGGTTGATCGCCAAGCCGCAGCTCCAGGTCGTCGCGGTGCGGGCCGACCAGGCACATCCCACGTTCCAGTTCCGCATCGCGGCGTGCCGACAACGCGGCCAGCAAGGCGGCTTCCAGAAAGCCGCGGTCCCCGCCCTCGGTGTGGTCCGCACTCTCGGCGTCAAGGCTGGCTCGGTAGGAGATCGACACCGGCCGCGATCCGGGCGCCAGCAGTTGGTAGGCCTTCTCGACCTCCGGCGCCAGTTGGTTCACCAGAGCATGGCGCGCCGCCATCAGGTCGGCCCCGTGCTCTGCCAGCCGGCTGTCCCAGACGTCAAGGGTGTCCAAGGCGCTCAGATCGGCGCGGTGCCGGGCACCGGAGATGGACTTCAACAGCGCAGTGCGCTGGCGCAAGACCCTGTCGTAGTCTGCACGCACCGCGGCGATCGCAGGCCGGCGCACCGTCGCCAAATCATCGAGGTAGCGGCGACGATCCGCCGGGTCGCCACGCACCAGAGCCAGATCCTCCGGGGCGAAGAGCACCGCACGCAACACCCCGACCACCTCGCGCGTGCTCCGCACCGGAGACCGATTCAACCGCGCCTTGTTGGCTCGTCCGGTAGCGATCTCCAGGTCGATCGCGCATTCCCTACCCTCGTTGACGACGATGGTGGAGATCACCGCCCTGATGGCGCCCGTACGAATCAGTGGGATATCAGTTCCCACCCGGTGCGAGCCCAAAGTGGTCGAATACCACAGCGCCTCAATCAGGTTCGTTTTACCAAAACCGTTGGGACCGACGAAAACCGTCCGGCCCGGCTCCAATTCGAGGTCGGCGTGTGCCCAGGACCGGAAGTCACGCAGTCCCAGCTGGCGGACGTACACCTAACCGGGCAACCGGACGGGCATCAACAGGTACACGTAATCCGTCGGTGGGGCGGTGAACGGACCACCACCGGTCGGATGACCGTCCTCGTCCGAGGACGGTCGCAATAAGGCCGGCTTGCCCGGAGTGGTGAAACCAAACGACACCCGGTTGGAGTGGACCGATGCCAGCCCGTCGGTCAGGTACGTCGGGTTGAACGCGATCGTCAACGGTTCCCCGACGAAATCCACGGCCAGGTCTTCCTCGGCCCGCCCCACGTCGTCGGCGCCGGCGGACAACCTCAGCATGCCGTCGGCGAATTCCATCCGTACCTGAGCGCCCCGGTCGGCCACCAAAGCGACCAGCTTGATCGCCTCGGTCAACTCGGCCACGTCGATCGTGGCGACGGCCGTGTGCTCGGCCGGCAACAGCTGGCGAAACTTTGGGAACTCCGCATCGAGGAGCCGAGTGGTGCTGCGCTTGCCGTTACCGCTGATACCCAGCAGCCCCTCTTTCCCGACCCCCGTGCCGGCCCCCAACGACAACCGGACATCCGACCCGTCCGTCCCCGCTTTGGCGGCCTCGGCCAAGGTCTTGGCCGGGACCAGTACGGCGGCCTCGATGTCGGGCGACGACGCCGACCAGGTCAACTCGCGGACCGCCAGGCGGAACCTGTCGGTGGCGGCCAAAACCACCGTGTCCCCGGAGATCTCGACCCTGATGCCGGTCAGCATCGGCAACGTGTCGTCCCGGCCGGCCGCCACGGCGACCTGACTGATCGCCTCGGCGAACAGGTCTGCCGCCAGGGTCCCGGTCTCTTCCGGCAGCGCGGGCAGCGTCGGGTAATCCTCCACCGCCATCGTCGGCAGCGAGAACCTGGCGTTCCCGCATGTCAGGGCGACGCGATTGCCGTCGACGTAGAAGTCGACCGGCTTGTTGGGCAACGCCCGGGTGATGTCGGACAACAACCGCCCGGAAACCAAAACACTTCCGGGCGAAGCGATTTCAGCTGCGACCTGCGCCTCGGCGGATACCTCGTAATCGAAACCCGAGATGGTCAGGCCGTCATCCGAGCCGGACAACAGGACCCCGGAAAGCACCGGCACCGCCGGCCTGGCCGGGAGGTTGCGCGCCACCCACGACACCGCGTCGGCGAAGGACTCTCGCACCAAACGGAACTTCAAGTCGGTGAGGCCAGCTGTTGTCGTAGCCGCGTCCATGGCGTCCCTTCACCTACCAAGCGTTCCCGATGTAGTGACTAGCAGTCGAAGAACAACCGTAGATCTTCTTAGGCCAACTTGAAAGCTACTGGATCGGACCGACAAGCCGGCCCGACGAAGGCGTCACGACGCGCTGTGCGCGACGCGTCCCCAACGCCGTACTTCGAAGAAAAACCTTCGGAGAGATCTCAGTAACAGTATTAAGTGCTGTGCATTTTGTGGACAGCTTGGTCCCGATGCAGCTAGGGGAGTCGCCGGGGTGTGCATGGCAGCGTGGATGACTGTGTGTCCCTCGGTGAGGCGCTGGGGATGACGAGCGGCTGTGCACCCACCCCGTGTTATTACACGGCTGTTTTAAATGTGCTGTGCACAGCGTGCGCACAGCACGCCGCTGTGACTGTTGTGACAGGGGTGTGGGAAGTTTTTTGAAAAAACTTGGCGCGAGTGGCCTGGAGTCAGCGCTTGGAGCGCTGACGAATCCGGGTGGTGAGCTCCTTGACGTGATCGAAGACCTCACGTCGCTGGGCCATCTCGGACAAAATCTTTCGTTGCGCGTACATCACCGTGGTGTGGTCGCGGCCGAACGCCTGGCCGATCTTGGGCAGTGACAGATCGGTGAGTTCGCGGCACAGGTACATCGCGATCTGCCGCGACTGCGCCAGCGCCCGCGTCTTGCCGGGTCCGCGTAGTTCTTCCACGGTGGTGTCGAAGTACTCCGCGGTGGCGGCCATGATGGTCGCCGCACTGATCTGCATGGTGCTGGCGTCGGCGATCAGGTCGCGCAGCACGATCTCCGCGAGCGCCCTGTCGATCGGGGTTTTGTTGAGCGAGGCGAACGCGGTGACCCGGATGAGGGCGCCTTCGAGTTCGCGGATGTTGCGTTCGATGCTGCTGGCGATGAGCTCGAGCACGTCGTCGGGGACCGCAAGGCGCTCCATTTGTGCTTTTTTGCGCAGGATGGCGATGCGGGTCTCCAGCTCCGGCGGCTGGACGTCGGTGATTAGGCCCCACTCGAACCGGGTCCGCAGCCGATCCTCGAGTGTGGCGAGCTGCTTCGGGGGCCGGTCAGAGGAGATGACGATCTGCTTGTTGGCGTTATGCAGGGTGTTGAAGGTGTGGAAGAACTCCTCTTGGATGCCTTCCTTGCCTTCGATGAACTGGATGTCATCGACGAGCAGGACGTCGACGTCGCGATAGCTGCGCTTGAACGCCACCTTGCGGTCGTCGCGCAGCGAGTTGATGAAATCGTTGGTGAACTCTTCGGTCGATACGTACTTGACCCGCATGCCCGGGAAGAGTCGCTGGGCATAATTGCCGGCGGCGTGCAGCAGATGGGTTTTGCCGAGGCCCGACTCCCCCCAGATGAAGAGTGGGTTGTAGGCGCGGGCCGGGGCTTCGGCGATCGCCAGGGCGGCGGCATGCGCGAACCGATTCGAGGCGCCGATGACGAACGTGTCGAAGGTATAGCGGCGGTTGAGGCTGGCGCCGCTCGTGGTGACCGAATCGGCGTGGTTTGCGCGTTCGGTGAAGTAGTTGGGCCAGGCGTGTTCGGCCGCGCCGGCCATCTCGTCGCTATCGTCCCCGTCGTCGAGTTCGGCGGCGGGCTCCTCGGCCGCAGCGGCCGCTTCGGTTTGGGGGAAGGCATCCGCCGGCGCGAAGGAGCCGCCGTCGGCATCCTCGTCCGGCGGGGCGATGCGCACTCCCAGTTGTATCTGCTGTCCCAGCCGGCGGCTGAGCGCGTCGGTGATGGGTGTGCGCAGATGACGTTCGATCTCGTTTTGAACGAAGCTGCTGGGCACGGAGAGCAACGCGAATCCCTCGACGATCGTGAGCGGCTGGACGAGATTCAGCCAGGCACGTTGCTGCGGGGTGAGGGGAGTGATGAGTGTTGTGCGGTTGGGGGAGGTGCCGTCCGCGGTGGTGTCGCCATTGAGTTCGGATAGAACCGCGTTCCACACTGTCGTGAAACCGGAACCGGGGTCATCGGTCAACGACGCATCTCCCTGGTTTCGCACATCTGGGTCGGAACTGTAATGGACGCTGGGGCGACGAAAGCATCTGTCCACATGGTTATGCACAGGTGTGGACAAGATGATCGTCAGCGAGCCGCAACCCAGGGGCAACGGCCCGCGATCCCCGTGCTGAAGAAAACCCGCTGAAGGTCGTCTACGCAGCTAGTTGATCCGCCATCCTCGCTTCGTTGTCGAGCGCCGTTCCAGTCTAAAACGACCTTGGCAGAAGCTAACAGTTTTCCGTGCGGCTGCCAACCGTTCTGCTCCATTCCGATCAAGTTGATTAGGATGATTCGGGCTCGGTTCGACTCACCGGCGGCCCCACGCCCGCGTCGACCCGGCGGCACCGCCCGGGTTGCCAGCGTATTCGAGCGGGTACGTTGGCGCAGGCCAGGTTTGACCCGGCGAAGCCACGTCAGTACCCTCAAACAGTCGCCCGAACGTCGGCGATACGACTGCGACCCAGATGTGCCTGGGGACCGCGCCGGCCAGCGAGCGAGAACCATCCCCGACCGACCCGCAGACGACAAGCCTGAGAGCGGCCGGGTGGCTGGGACTACTTGAGCGAGACACAACGAGGAGAATGTCGTGGCCAAGGGCAAGCGCACTTTTCAGCCGAACAACCGGCGGCGAGCCCGCGTGCATGGCTTCCGCCTGCGGATGCGCACCCGGGCCGGCCGTTCGATCGTGTCGTCCCGGCGCCGTAAGGGTCGCCGCGCATTGACTGCCTGATCGCAGCGCCAGGTTTTTGGCGGTGCTTCCCGCACGCAACCGCATGAGGCGGTCAGACGAGTTTGGTGCGACGGTGAAACACGGGATGCGGATGGTGCAGCCCGATCTCATCGTCCATGTCCGGCGGGATGATGGCGGCGCTCCGCAGGTGGGTCTGATCATTCCGAAGTCGGGGGGCTCTGCCGTCGAACGTCATCGGGTCGCCCGTCGGCTGCGGCATGTCGTGCGCACGATGCTGGCGGATCTCCATGAAGCGGACCGGGTGGTGATTCGGGCGCTGCCGAGTAGCCGCAATGTGTCGTCCGCACGGTTGGAGCAGCAGTTGCGACGCGGCTTGCGTCGTGCTTTGCAGTCGGCGGGAACGAACCGGTGAGTGCGGCGGCGCCGGTGCGGGCGCGATTCCACGCCGGGGGCGCGGCCGCGGTGCGGGTTGTGGTTTACCTGATCCAGCTATATCGGCACATGGTGTCGCCCCTGCGACCGGCGACTTGCCGCTTCGTTCCGACTTGCAGCCAATATGCCGTCGACGCTTTGACCGAATACGGCTTGATCCGGGGAGGCTGGCTGGCGGTGGCGCGACTCGCCAAGTGCGGCCCATGGCACCGGGGCGGGTGGGATCCCATGCCGGAGCGCCCGACCTTCCAAGACGCGAGCGGCGCCGGGGTCCTCCCGGCGGCGCGAGGGGAGAGTGAGTCTCTTGTTTGATTTCTTCAGCCTCGACTTCGTCTACTACCCGGTGTCGTGGATCATGTGGGCCTGGTACAAGCTTTTCGCGGCATTGCTCGGGCCGTCCAGCTTCTTCGCGTGGGCGCTGTCGGTGATGTTCCTGGTGTTCACCCTGCGGGCGCTGCTGTACAAACCGTTCGTCCGTCAAATCCGGACCACACGCCAGATGCAGGAGCTCCAACCGCAAATCAAGGCGCTGCAGAAGAAGTACGGCAAGGACCGCCAGCGCATGGCGCTCGAGATGCAGAAGCTGCAACGCGAGCACGGCTTCAACCCCATCCTCGGCTGCCTGCCGATGCTCGCCCAGATCCCGGTGTTCATCGGCCTCTATCACGTCTTGCGGTCGTTCAACCGCACCACGGGCGGCTTCGGACAGCCGCACTTGTCGGTGGCCCAGAATCGCATGACGGGAAACTACGTGTTCACCGCGGCCGACGTGGGGCACTTCTTGGATGCCAACCTGTTCGGCGCGCCGATCGGCGCGTTCATGACGCAGCGGACCGGCCTGGACGCGTTCACCCACTTCAGTCGGCCCGCCGTGATCGCGGTGGGCGCGCCGGTGATGATCCTGGCCGGCATCGCGACGTACTTCAACAGCCGCGCGTCGGTGGCCCGCCAGAGCCCGGAGGCGGCGGCCAATCCACAGACGGCGATGATGAACAAGCTTGCGCTGTACGTGTTTCCGCTGGGCGTGGTCGTCGGCGGCCCGTTTCTTCCGCTCGCGATCATCCTGTACTGGTTTGCGAACAACATCTGGACCTTCGGCCAGCAGCACTATGTGTTCGGGTTGATCGAAAAAGAGGAAGAGGCCAAGAAGCAGGAAGCGGTCGCGCGCCGGGCGGCCAACGCGCCGGCGCCCGGCGCCAAGCCGAAGCGCGCTCCGAAGGCGGCCCCGGCGGGAGGGGACGGGTCGTCGGGCGACACGGTCGCGACGACCTCGGAAGCCCCCGACGTTCCAGCGGCCGAACCGGAGGCCGGCACTGAGCCGGGCAAGCCGAACCCGCCGGGCCGCAACGAAGGCCCGAGCAACCGCACCCCGCGACCCGGGGCGCGGCCCAAGAAGCGGAAACGCTGAGGGGTACCCACACAGCTTCAAGGGGCAGAGACCCGTGGATGAGGGAGAGAAAGAAATGACAGACGCCGACACCACCGAGCGCAACCTCGACGCAGACCTCGACAACGCACCGTCGGTCGAGGACGGGCCGAAGGAGTCCGACGCGCCCGACGACCTGGAGGAGCGGTTGGTCGCCGAGGGGGAGATCGCCGGCGACTATCTCGAAGAGTTGTTGGACCTGTTGGACTTCGACGGCGACATCGATCTCGACGTCGAAGGCAACCGCGCGGTCGTCAGCATCGACGGTGGCGAGGACTTGAAGAAGTTGGTCGGGCGTACGGGCGAGGTGCTCGATGCCTTGCAGGAGCTGACCCGGTTGGCGGTGCACCAGAAGACCGGCGTGCGCAGCCGTTTGATGCTGGACGTCGCGCATTGGCGTCGTCGGCGCCGGGAGGAGTTGGCGGCGCTGGGCGACAAGGTCGCGCGGCGGGTGCTGGCAACGGGGGAACGCGAAGAGCTGTCGCCGATGACACCATTCGAACGCAAGATCGTGCACGACGCCGTGGCGGCGGTCCCCGGGGTGCGCAGCGAGAGCGAGGGCGCCGAACCGTCGCGCCGGGTCGTTGTCCTGCACGACTAAGTCGGGCCGAGTTACAGACGTGTAGTTCGGGACCGCGTGGGCGAAGGATGTTTCACGTGAAACATAGCGGGACGAACGAGCGGGTGGACCCGGACGCCGCCGATCCCGGGCCGGCGCCCGAGGCGGCCGCCGAACTGTTTGGCCCGCGGCTCGAGCTGGCCCGGCGCTACGCCGAGACGCTCGCCGGCGCGGGCGTGGCCCGCGGGCTCATCGGACCGCGGGAAGTCGATCGCCTTTGGGACCGCCATCTACTCAACAGCGCCGCAGTCGGAGAACTCCTTGAGCCGGGGGAGCGGGTGGTCGACGTGGGCAGCGGGGCCGGGCTGCCCGGCATTCCGCTGGCGATCGCCCGGCCCGATCTCGACATGGTGCTGCTCGAACCGATGCTGCGGCGCAGCGAATTTCTCAATGAGGTCGTCGGCCAACTAGGGTTATCCGTCGAGGTGGTGCGCGGCCGGGCCGAGGAACGCTGGGTCCGCGACCGGCTGGGCGAGCGGGACGCCGCGGTGTCGCGCGCGGTAGCAGCATTGGACAAACTGACGAAGTGGAGTATGCCGTTGCTACGACCGGGCGGGCGGATGGTCGCGATCAAGGGGGAGCGCGCGCCCGACGAAGTCGAACAACACCGGCGTGTGATGGCGGCAGCGGGGGCGGTTGATGTCAGGGTGGTGACATGTGGCGCGGAGTATTTGCGGCCCCCCGCAACCGTGGTTCTAGCGCGACGCGGCAGTCCGAAGCGCCAGAGGTCGGCACGGATGGCGGAGGGCGGAACGCGATGAGTTCGCCACAAGACCGGTCCGAGGGCCCCGGCCCGGCTCCAGACATGCCGCAGGCCACGGCGCCGACGGCGGAGCGCGGAGCCGGCGGGGATGTTTCACGTGAAACATCCACCGAACTCGACACCCCCATCGGGGCCGCCGCCGAGCGCGCCATGCGGGTCATCCACACCACCTACGAGCCGCTGCGCCGACCGGCCCGCCGCCGGGTCTTCACCATCGCCAACCAAAAGGGCGGCGTCGGAAAGACGACGACCGCGGTCAACCTCGCGGCCGCACTCGCAGTCCAAGGGCTCAAGACCCTCGTCGTCGATCTCGATCCCCAGGGCAACGCGAGCACCGCGTTGGGCATCTCCGATCGCCAAGCGGGGACCCCGTCGTCGTACGAGGTGCTCATCGGCGAGGTCTCGTTGAAGGACGCGATACGACCCAGCCCGCATAGCCCACGATTGTTCTGCGTCCCCGCGACGATCGACCTGGCCGGAGCGGAGATCGAATTGGTGAGCATGGTGGCGCGGGAAAACCGGCTCCGGACCGCGCTCGCCCAACTCGACGCCCTCGACTTCGACTACGTGTTCATCGACTGCCCGCCGTCGCTGGGGTTGCTCACGATCAACGCTCTCGTCGCGGCACCCGAGGTGATGATCCCGATCCAATGCGAGTACTACGCTCTCGAGGGCGTGTCGCAGCTGATGCGCAACATCGAAATGGTGAGGGCCCACCTCAACCCCAAGCTGGAAGTCAGCACCGTGATCCTCACCATGTACGACGGGCGAACTAAGCTCGCCGACCAGGTGGCCGAAGAGGTGCGCCGCTTTTTCGGAGCCAAGGTGTTGCGGACGGTGATCCCGCGGAGCGTCAAGGTTTCGGAGGCGCCCGGCTACAGCATGACCATCATCGATTACGACCCCGGTTCACGCGGGGCGATGAGCTACCTCGACGCGAGCCGCGAACTCGCCGAGCGCGCCAACCACGATTCCTGAAGGGACGACCATGACGCAGCCGTTACGCAAGAAGGGCGGCCTCGGCCGCGGCCTGGCTTCGCTCATCCCGACGGGTCCGGCGGATAGCGACTCGGGGCCCGCGACGCTGGGTCCGCGGATGGGGGACGCCGCCGCGGACGTTCTGATCGGCGGGCCGGCGCCCGCTGCGGCCATGGGTGCGGTCTATCGCGAGATCCCACCGGCCGACATCGAGCGCAATCCTCGTCAGCCGCGGCAGGTGTTCGACGAGGAGGCGCTGTCGGAGCTGGTGCACTCCATCCGTGAATTCGGGCTCTTGCAACCGATCGTCGTGCGGGCGGTCAAGGGCTCACCGACCGGTGTGCGGTACCAGATCGTGATGGGGGAGCGGCGGTGGCGGGCGGCCCAGGAGGCGGGGCTGGCCACGATCCCGGCCATCGTCCGCGAGACCGGCGACGACAATCTCCTGCGCGACGCCTTGCTGGAGAACATCCATCGGGTTCAACTGAACCCGTTGGAAGAGGCGGCGGCTTACCAGCAGCTTCTCGATGAGTTCGACGTCACTCACGATGAACTGGCATCCCGCATCGGCCGCTCCCGCCCGCTGATCACCAACATGATCCGCCTGCTCAAACTGCCGATCCCGGTCCAGCGGCGGGTGGCTGCGGGTGTGCTGTCGGCCGGTCACGCCCGGGCACTGCTGTCCCTCGAGGCCGGCCCGGAGGCGCAGGAGGAACTGGCCGGCCGGATCGTCGCGGAGGGTCTCTCGGTACGGGCCACCGAGGAGGCGGTCACCCTGGCCAACCGCGGCGGCGGGTCCACCCCGACACCCCAGCGGCGCAAGCCGATCCAGATGCCGGGCCTGCAGGATGTCGCCGAGCGACTGTCGAACGCGTTCGACACCCGGGTGACGGTTGCTTTGGGCAAGCGGAAGGGCAGGATCGTCGTGGAGTTCGGCTCGGTCGATGATCTCCAGCGGATTGTCGACATGATGACTGAGACCAAGTCGTGACCCACCTGTAATTACGTCACTGTGACACCCGAGCCGTTCCAGGGCGCGATTGACTCGCCGCGACTACCGCAATTAATGGAAAGCTGATGTCCCCCAACTCGTTTCGGCGCCCCGGCCGGCCGCAACCACGCCGCCGGGCCTGTTTTGGCCCGCGGATCGGCCGGCCTGGCCAAAGCTGGCCGCAGCAGCACCAACTCTCCTATCCTGGAGGGGTTGCTGGTGCAATCGGCTGCAGTATCGCACGGAGGCCAGGAGGCTAGTGTCCGCTCGAATCATGCCGTTGCGGCTCGAGGCCTTCGAGCAGCTTCCCAAGCACGCGCGCCGCTGCGTCTTCTGGGAGGTCGACCCCGCCACCCTCGGAAACCGAGATCACCTCGCCGACCCCGAGTTCGAAAAGGAAGCCTGGCTGTCGATGGTGATGCTGGAGTGGGGCTCGTGCGGTCAGGTCGCGACCGCGATTCCCGACGAGCGCAGCCAGGCCGAGCCGCCGTGTCTGGGATATGTTCTGTACGCCCCGCCGGGGGCGGTGCCGCGGGCGCAGCGATTTCCCACCGCGCCGGTGTCCGCGGACGCAGTGCTGTTGACGTCGATGGGCATCGAACCAGGGCAAGCCGCCGAGGATCTGCCGCACGGACTCATTGCGCGGGTCGTCGACGAGTTGGTCCGGCGTGGCGTGCGGGCGCTGGAGGCTTTCGGCCGCACGCCGGCGGCTTCGGAGTTGCAAGACCCGCGGATGGTGGACCCCGATGTGCGACCGGTGTTGGAGGCCCTGGGCGACTGTTCGGTTGAGCACTGCATCATCGACGCGGAGTTCCTGAAGGATGCGGGTTTCGTTGTGGTGGCGCCACATCCGTACTTCCCGCGGCTGCGGCTGGAGCTGGACAAGGGTCTCGGCTGGAAGGCCGAGGTGGAGGCCGCGCTGGAGCGTCTGCTGGAGAACGCTCAGCTGCAGCAGCCGGTCGGGGCGGGTGCTACGGCCGGCACGACCTTGAGGATCGGCCAGAACGGTTAGGAGCCGCCCAGCCTGCCGGTGCGCTCCACGGCCAATTCGTGAGCCAGCAACTCGGCGAAGGTGAAGGTGCCTGTGGGGCGGTCGTTTTTGCCCAGGAGGTAGACGCGCTTGACCGCGGCGAGGATGCCCTCGGCGATGGCGTCGCGCGTCTGGGTCGACATCAACATGGCGCGATCACCCGGGTTGGTGATGTAACCGACGTCGACCTGGACCGTCGGCATCCGGGTCAGCCGCAGCAGATCCCACGTCCGGCCATGCGTGCGGCAATCGCGTAAACCGGTGCGGGCCACCACTTCTCGCTGAACGAAGTCGGCCAGGTTGCGGCCGATGGTGGAAACCGATCCGTGCGAGTTGCCGAAGTGGAAGGAGGCTACGCCGTTAGCCGACGGGCTCGCCTGGATTTCACAGCGCAGGCTGATCATGAGATCTGCGCCGACGCTGTTGGCGGTGGCGGCGCGTTCGGCGTCCGACGGACTGCGGTTGGCCGGGCGCGACAGGAAAGTCTCCATCCCGATCGCGGTCATCCGTCCCTCGAGGCGACTTGCCAAATCCCACAACATATCCGCCTCGCTGATGGGCCCGTTCGGGCCCTGCGCGATCAGACCGTGGTCGGTGCCGCCGCGGCCCGGGTCGATGATGATCCGCTTGCCCGACAGCTTGGGGCCCGATCGGCGGACGAGTTCCTCCTCGCGGATGGCGTGCGGTGAGCCCCCGGTGACACGTGAACTCAGAAAGTACAAGGAGCGCAACGTTTCCGGGCCGCAGATCCCGTCGGCGGCGAGCCCGTACTCACGCTGATACGACATCAGGGCGTTGTGCGTCTGCAGACCGAAGTAGCCGTCGACCAGGCCGGTGTAGAAGCCGAGGTCCTGCAACCGCGCCTGCAGGGTGGCGACGTCGTCACCGTAAAGCGGGGCCCCGAACTGGTGATACAGCGTGCGCGCCCCGAGCCGGTAGGAGGCCTCCTTCAACGCGCGGAAGGTGGCCTCGCCGACGATGCCGTCCACCAGGAGCCCACGCTGCTGCTGGAATGCCCGCACCGCCTGGTCAAGCTCGGCGTCGAAGAGCCCGACGGCCACATGCCGCCCAGTGGTCACGTCTTCGTCGGGATTCTCCAGCAGCCCCAGTGCGGCCAGCGTTGCCCGGATTTCGGTCACAGCAGCGCTGCGGTCACCACAGCGCAGCGCGTCGCCGTGTTCACGGCGCGGACTCGACATACCAGGGGCCCTCCGAGACAAACTGACAGGCTGATAGTGGGGCACCAACTAACCGCTATTGTCGCAGACGCTTGTCGATTTCCGGAAAAACCCAGGCTAACCGCGGGCGCGGTGCGTCGGGCCGGAGCCGGGTCAGGTGAGGTTGGGAACGGCGTCGGAAAGCTCACGCAGCAGCGCCGCCTTGCCCTTGGCGCCGACGATCCGCTTCACCGGTTGGCCGTCTTTGAACAGGATCATCGTGGGGACCGACACCACCTGGAAGTCGCGCGCCGTCTCGGGGTTGGCGTCTACGTCGAGCTTGGCGACGGTGAGCTGGCCCGCCCGCTCGGTGGCGATCTCTTCGAGAACCGGCGCCACCATCTTGCACGGTCCGCACCACGCCGCCCAAAAGTCAACCAGCACAGGAGTGTTGCTCGACAACACGTCGGTGGAGAAAGACGCGTCGGAGACTTCGATTGTAGCTCCGTGCTTTTCGGCGTCGGTCATTGTGGCGCTCCAATCAATGTGTCGTTACTGCCCGGAAATTCGGTTGCATCGCCTTGCGCGGCGGCGCTGGACTCCACGTGTTCGGCGAGCCAGCGTTCGGCGTCGATGGCTGCCGCGCAGCCGCTTCCGGCGGCCGTGATGGCTTGGCGGTAGGTGCGGTCGACCAGGTCGCCGGCGGCGAACACGCCTTCCAGGGAGGTGGCGCTGGTGCGGCCCTGGACCAGGACGTAGCCATCAGCGTCCGCCTCGAGGACGTCACGCACCAACTCCGAGCGCGGCTCGTGACCGATCGCCACGAACACGCCGGTCACCGGCAACGTGGTCTCTTCCCCGGTGACGCTGTGGCGCAACCGCAACCCGCTCACCGTCTGGGCCCCCTCGACGGCGAGCACCACCTGGTTGGTGGCGAAGGTGATCTTGTCGTTGGCGCGGGCACGATCGAGCATGATCTTGGATGCCCGGAACTCCTCGCGGCGGTGCACCAACGTCACACTGCGGGCAAACCGCGTCAAAAACAGCGCCTCCTCCATCGCCGAGTCACCCCCGCCGATGACCGCGATGTCCTGGTCGCGGAAGAAAAACCCGTCACAGGTGGCGCACGAGCTGACCCCGCGGCCCAGCAACTCCTGCTCGCCGGCAACACCCAGATACCGCGCCGCGGCCCCCATCGCCAAAATGACCGCGCGGGATCGGTAGGTCTGCCCGTCGGCGGTCACCACCGACTTGACCGGCCCCTCCAGCGAGACCGACTCCACGTCCTCCATCTGCAGATCCGCCCCGAAGCGCAGCGCCTGCTCGCGCATCTGGTCCATCAATTCCGGACCGGTGATGCCGTCGCGAAACCCCGGATAGTTCTCCACCTCGGTCGTGGTCATCAACGCACCACCAAACGACGTCCCCTCGAACACCAGCGGCGCCAACTGCGCCCGCGCGGTGTACAGCGCCGCGGTATACCCGGCAGGACCCGAACCGATGACGATCACGTCATGGACTTTGTCGGCAGTCATACGAGCCTTTCGAACGATGATCTCCGGTTCCTACAAACGCCAGGGTAGGCGCGGCTGTTCCCGCAGGTGTCAGGGCACCCTAAGGGCGGGGGACCTGGGTGCTGGCCAACAGCCCGGTATCGGCGGCGTTGCAATTCGGCGCCACGGCGAAGACCGCCAGGCTGTCAGGCGTGTCGGCCGGCACCACCAGCAGCACGCCAGGGCGAGCGTTGATCTCGATCGGCCTGGCGCCCAGCACCGGTGTCGACGCGGGATAGCCGAGGCCGCCGAGGCAGGACGCGCGCCGCGCCGGGTCGCCGAGGGGCCCGTAGTCGGGTGCGCGGCCGAGCAGCCCCCAGATCTCGGCCTGGGTGAGCGGGATCACCATCGGCGGCGTCGACACCGTGATGTGCAGGGCAGTCGTGGGTGTGCTCGGAGTCGGCGCGGGCGCGCGCAGCAGCGCCGCCGTCCCGACGCCGATCGCGGCCAGCACCGCACACAGGCCCGCCGCGGCCGCGAGGGTTCGGGTGGGGCGGGCCTGTGGTCGGGCCCAGTGGGCGGCAGCGCGTCCCGATACAGGGTCTACCGCCGTCAGTGCCGCCGAGATCCTCGCGGTGACCTCGGGGGGAACGTCCGGCGCCGACGTCGGGTCGGTGCCGGCGGCGGCGACGTCGCGGCGCACCCGGTGCAAGGCCCCCAGCGCGCGTTCGGCGTGCGGGTCGGCGCGGACTTGCTTGCGCACCCGGGCGGCGGCCTCGTCGTCGAGCAGTCCGGCCTGCAGGTCGGCGAGGACCTCGACCGTCAGCGGCGGGTCTGCTCCCGCAGGGACATGATCAGGGCCGTCATCCGCGGCCCCGGTGTCCGGGTTTCCATCCATCCGCCCCAGTGTCCGGGATGCACCGACGGTTGGCCACGGGTGGCGTCAGCGCAGATCGGCCGGGTGTCCGGCGTCGAGGTGGCCGAGCAACTCGGCGAGGCGAACCCGGGCGCGGGCACATCGGCTCTTCACCGTGCCCTCGGCGACGCCCAGCAGCGCGGCGGTGTCGGCGACCGAGTAGCCCTGCATGTCGACGGCCACCACCGCCGCGCGTTGCTCGACGGGGAGCCGCATCAGGGCGCGCTGCACCGTGATCGCGGTGTCGACCTGGGCCGTCCGGTCGGCCACCGGATAGACGTCCTCGAGCGGTGCGGTCGGGCGGGCCTTGGTGCGCCGCAGCCGGTCCAGGCAGGCATTGACGACGATGCGGTACAGCCAACTGCCCACCGCGGCGTCATGCCGAAAGGACCCGGCGCCGCGGTGCGCGGAGAGCATCGCGTCCTGCAGCGCATCTTCGGCGTCCTCGCGGGTGCGGGTGGTGAGCCGGGCCAGGCGGTGCAGCTGACGCTGGTGGCGGCGGAACAACTCGCCGAAGGCGTGCCGGTCGCCGGCGACGTGGGCGGCCAGCAGTTCGGCGTCGCTGCGTTCGCGCTTGGCGTGCCCCCCGAAACCCACGGGCGGACAGTAACTAATCGGTGGTAGCGCAGCACTTCACCGGTGCGCGGGCCTGTGAACGCCGTCAGGACGCGGCTTGGACCGTGATCTCCGAGATGCTGGCCTGGCTCTTGCCGTTGGTCGTCCCCAGGGTGGAGATCCACACCAAGAGGTTCGATGTCGGTGAGCCGGCCCGGACCGGTATGACGTTGTGGCCGGGCTTGAGCGGGAAGGCCGGCGCCAGCACGGTGGTGTCGTTCAGCGTCGACGGCGTCGGCGTGGATGCCGATCGGATCTCGACCTTGGTCCCGGTGCTCGGCGTGTCGAGGGTCACTTGGCCAACCACAGTGGAGTTCGGCAGCTGCAACATGAGCCCCTCGCCCTGCTTGAAACTGGGGAACGGGACTGCGTCCGTGTAGACCTCGGTCGACCAGGAGGTTGAGGGGTCGCCATCGATCGCCTGCCCGGCCTGGCCCGGGTTGTCGGCGTCGCCGTCGGGGGAGTAGACCGTTGCCTTGGTGGGTTTGACGATGGCGCCGGCCGGGGCCGAACCGGACTCCGACGACGACGAGGACGGCGAGTTGAGTCCGAGCTGATCTTTGTTCAGGCCACCGCCGAGATTGCCGAAGACCTTGCTCACCACCGATGCCAGCACCAGCAGTGCCACGAGGATGACGGCCAGCCCCGCGCCCAGGCCGATCAGGAGGTTGCGCCGACGGCGGGCGAAGGCCTCTTCGTCGCGGACGGGCGGGCGGTAGGAGGGTGGCGCCGCC
>JARLGR010000200.1 GCA_031292665.1 Mycobacterium sp.
CCGGCCCACGCCGGCAGGGCGGCCAGGACGGCGACCGTGCGATCGGGGTGCGCGAGTGCCCATGCGGCCGCGACCGCGGCGCCGATCGAGACCCCGCCGACGGCGATCGGGCCGTCGCGAGCGGCGTCGTCCAAGGCGGACACGTAGCCGTCGATCAATCGATCCGGCTGGGGCGGCGGGGCCACCAGCAACGCGCCGACCTCGCGCAATGGGTCGGAGAACGCCCGCCTGACGTAGTTGTCGTCGGAGCCCGTTCCCGGCAGCAACACGGTCGTGACACCGCGCAGATCGACAGCCACCCCACGATATTGCCCCGCCTTCAGACGTGCTCCAATACCACGTTTGTTTCGGTTGGCGCGGGGGAACCAAGAGGTCTACGGTGGCCGTTGGCATAAATGAAGCACGAGGCACATCAGCGGCTCATCAGCAATGTCAGGAGTGGCCATGGGGGCCCAAGGGTATCTGCGCCGCCTCACCCGTCGGCTGACGGAGGATCCGGGGCAACGCGACTCCGAGGAGTTGTCCGACGAAGTCGCGAGTGCCGGCGCGCAGCGTGTGATCGATTGCGAACGTGGCCAGGAGGTCACCATGATCGGCACTCTGCGCAGCGTCGAGACGAACGGCAAGGGTTGTTCCGGGGGAGTGCGCGCCGAATTGTTCGACGGCAGCGACACCGTGACCCTGGTGTGGCTGGGGCAGCGCCGCATACCGGGCATTGACTCCGGGCGCACGCTGCGGGTGCACGGTCGGCTGGGCACGCTCGAGAACGGCACCAAGGCCATCTACAACCCGCACTACGAAATCCAGCGGTGACCATCCCGAACGATCGGGGGGCAGGTCCGCAAGCGGACGCCGTGACCACCAACCGCATGAGTCCAGAGCGCTTGTTGGCGCAGCTGGGCGGGGTCAGCGGCGTCATCTACTCGTCGCTGCCGGTGGTGACCTTCGTCGCGGTGTCGAGCGTCTCGGGCTTGCTTCCGGCAATCGGCTCCGCGCTGGGCGTCTCCGCGTTGATCCTGCTGTGGCGGCTGATTCGGCGGGAGTCCACCCAGCCGGCGTTCTCCGGCTTCGTCGGCGTTGCGGTCTGCGCGCTGATCGCCTACGCGGTTGGCCAGTCCAAGGGCTACTTCCTGGTGGGCATCTGGATGTCGTTGCTGTGGGCGGTGATCTTCTTAGCCTCGGTTGTGGTTCGCCGGCCACTCGCCGGCTACGCGTGGAGCTGGGCGAGCGGGCGCGATCGGGGGTGGCGCCGGGTGCCGCGCGCCGTTTACGCCTTCGACGTCGCCTCGCTGTGCTGGGTGCTGGTGTTCGGCGCCCGGTTCGTCGTCCAGCGGCTGCTCTACGACGCCGGCCAGACGGGTTGGCTCGGGGTTGCGCGGATCGGGATGGGCTGGCCGCTGACCGTGGTCGCGGCGCTGGTGACGTATGCGGCGGTCAAAGCCGCTCAGCGCGCCACCGAGGCCCCGGTGGAGGTCGAAGCCGACTAGGGGCCCGGTGGCGAGGCCTCCGGGAGCAGCAGGTCACGCAGCTCCTCCTCGACCTCGGCGGCCGCGACGAACAGCAGCTCGTCGCCGCCCTCCAGTGGCTCGTCGGCCTCGGGCACGATGACCCGCGGGCCGCGCAGGATCGTCACCAGCACGGCGTCCCGCGGCAACTGCAGCCTGCGCACCGGCTTGCCGCCCCACGGCGTGTCGTCGGGCAGGGTGATCTCGACCAGGTTGGCCTGACCGCGGCGAAATTCCATGAGCCGCACCAGATCGCCGACGGCGACGGCCTCCTCGATCAGGGAGGCCAGCATGCGCGGCGTGGAGACCGCCACGTCCACGCCCCAGGCGTCGGTGAACAGCCATTCGTTGCGGGGATCGTTCACCCGGGCCACCACCCGCGGCACCGCGAATTCGGTCTTGGCCAGCAGGCTGAGCACCACGTTGGCCTTGTCGTCGCCGGTCGCGGCGACGACCACGTCGAAGCTCTCGAGGTGGACCGACTCCAGCAGGCTCAGTTCGCACGCGTCGCCCAGGCGCCAGTGCGCGGCCGGGATCGCGTCGACGTCGACGTGGTCGGGGTTGCGCTCGATCAGCGTCACGTCGTGGTCGTTGCCGACGAGCTCACGGGTGACGGAGCGGCCGACCGCGCCGGCCCCTGCGACAGCTACCTTCATTTGCTCGGTCCCTCGAAATCCCCACTGGGCGGCAGGGCGGCGATGGCCACCGCCTCCGCGGCGCGGCCGGATATCGCGGCGATGTAGACCTGATCGCCGGCCTGGATGACGGTCTTCGGCTCTGGCAGCACGCCGGTGCCGAACCGGATCAGGAACGCCACCCGGGCGCCGGTGGCCTGCTCGAGGTCGCTGGCACGGTGCCCCACCCAGTCCTCGTGCAGGTCGAGTTCGGCCACGGCCACGGTGCCGGTCGGATCTCGCCACTTGGCGGTCTCGCCAGCCCGGGTGAGCAGGTTGAGCAGGCGATCGGTGGTCCACGGGACGGTGGCGATCGTGGGGATGCCGAGGCGTTCGTAGACCTCCGCGCGTTTGGCGTCGTAGATGCGGGCGACGACGCGCTTCACGCCGAAGGTCTCCCGTGCCAGCCGCGCCGAGATGATGTTCGAATTGTCGCCGGATGACACGGCGGCGAAGGCATCGGTTTCCTCGATGCCCGCCCGCAGCAGTACGTCTCGGTCGAACCCCTGGCCCAGCACCCGCTCGCCGGCGAACTCCGGGCTGAGGCGGTTGAAGGCGGAGCTGTCGCGGTCGATGACCGCAACGTCGTGGCCGATGCGGGACAGCCCGTCGGCCAACGACGACCCCACCCGGCCGCAGCCCATCACAACCACCCGCACTTGAGGTCCTCCCGGCTGGTCCTGTTTGTGTCACTCGATCGGCAAACCTAAGTGGCCAGCCGGTTTCGGTCGGGATCATTCTCGCCTACGGAACGCTATCAAGCCGCGGTGGGCTTACCCTTGGCTCTCGTGTCCAAACTTTCCACCGCCGCGCGCCGGTTGCTGATTGGCCGGCCGTTTCGCAGCGACCGGCTGAGCCACACCCTGCTGCCCAAGCGGATCGCCTTGCCGGTGTTCGCCTCCGATGCGCTGTCGTCGGTGGCCTACGCACCCGAAGAGATATTCCTGATGCTTTCGGTGGCTGGGGTGACGGCGTACGCGCTGACGCCGTGGATCGGGCTGGCGGTGGCCGCGGTCATGCTGGTGGTGGTGGCCAGCTACCGGCAGAACGTGCACGCCTACCCTTCGGGCGGTGGCGATTTCGAGGTGGTCACCACCAATCTCGGCGACACCGCCGGCCTCACCGTCGCCAGTGCCCTGATGGTGGATTACGTTCTCACCGTTGCCGTTTCGACAGCCTCGGCGATGTCCAACATCGGCTCCGCGATTCCGATCGTGGCCGAACACAAGGTGTTGTTCTGTGTGGCCGCCATCCTGCTGGTGATGGCGTTGAACCTGCGTGGGGTCCGCGAGTCCGGGTTGGCGTTCGCCATCCCGACCTACGCGTTCATCATCGGGATCGTCGTGATGATCGGCTGGGGTTTGTTCCGGATCTTTGTGCTGGGTGATCCGCTGCGGGCGGAATCCGCCGGTTTCCAGATGCATGCCGAGCACGGCCAGGTCATCGGTTTCGCCTTCGCGTTCCTGGTGGCGCGGTCGTTCTCGTCGGGGTGCGCGGCGCTGACCGGCGTCGAGGCGATCAGCAACGGGGTGCCGGCGTTTCAAAAACCCAAGTCGCGCAACGCGGCCACGACACTGCTGATGCTGGGCGGAATCGCGGTGACCCTGCTGATGGGGATCATCGTGCTGGCCGAAAAGATCGGGGTGCAGCTGGTCGACGACCCCGCGACGCAGCTGTCCGGTGCCCCGCCGAACTACTACCAGAAGACCCTGGTCACCCAGCTGGCCGAAACCGTTTTCGGCAGCTTCCACATCGGGTTCCTGCTGATCGCCACGGTGACCGCCCTGATCCTGGTGCTGGCGGCCAACACCGCGTTCAACGGGTTCCCGGTGCTCGGCTCGGTGCTCGCACAGCACAGTTACCTGCCGCGCCAGTTGCACACCCGCGGCGATCGGTTGGCGTTCTCCAACGGGATCCTGTTCCTGTCGGGGGCGGCACTCCTGGCGATCATCGCGTTCCGCGCCGAGGTCACCGCGCTGATCCAGCTGTACATCGTCGGCGTGTTCATCTCGTTCACGCTGAGCCAGATCGGGATGGTCCGGCACTGGACCCGGTTGCTGCGCAACGAGACCGATCCCCGGGCGCGGCGCAAGATGATGCGCTCGCGGGTGGTCAACACGATCGGCCTGGTGTCCACCGGTGCGGTGCTGCTCGTCGTCCTGGCCACGAAGTTCGTCGCGGGGGCGTGGATCGCCCTGTTCGCGATGAGTCTGCTGTTCGGAATCATGAAGATGATCCACCGGCACTACCACACCGTCAGCCGGGAATTGGCGCAGCAGGCCGCCGCCCAGCACGACGTGGTGCTGCCCAGCCGCAACCACGCCCTGGTGTTGGTGTCGAAGTTGCATCTGCCGACCCTGCGCGCACTGGCCTACGCGCGTGCCACCCGCCCCGATACGCTCGAGGCCCTCACGGTCAGCGTCGACGACGGGGAAACCCGCGAGCTGGTGCACACGTGGGAGAAAAGCGATATCAGCGTGCCGCTCAAGGTGATTGCCTCGCCCTACCGTGAAATCACCCGTCCGATACTCGACTACGTCAAACGCGTCAGCAAGGAGTCGCCGCGCACCGTGGTCACCGTGTTCATCCCCGAGTATGTGGTGGGGCATTGGTGGGAGCAGGTGCTGCACAACCAGAGTGCGTTGCGGCTCAAGGGCCGGTTGCTGTTCATGCCAAACGTCATGGTGACTTCCGTTCCGTGGCAACTGACTTCGTCGGAACGGCTGCAGACCTTCGAACCGCACGGGGCGCCCGGCGACGCCCGTCGCGGAATTTTCGATTGAGCAGCAGGACCACACCGGAACCGGCTGAGGTGAGGGCGAAGGTGCCGGAGTCGGCGGCGAGCGGGGAACTGACGGTGGTCGTCGACTCCGCCGCCAACGGCGGCAGCTGCGTGGCCCACCACGAGGGCCGGGTCGTGTTCGTCCGCTACGCGCTGCCCGGGGAGCGGGTGCGGGTGCGGGTCACCGCCGACCGCGGCTCGTATTGGCACGCAGAGGTTGTCGAGGTGATCGAGCCGTCCGACGATCGGGTCGCGTCGCTGTGCCCGATCGCCGGAGTGGACGGCGCCGGGTGCTGCGATCTGGCGTTCGCGACGCCGGAGGCGGCCCGGGTCCTCAAGGCGCGCGTCGTGGCCAATCAGTTGCAGCGGTTGGGCGGGCACCACTGGAGCGGCGCCGAGGCGGGGGCCGAACCGCTCGGCGATTCGGGTCACACCGGTTGGCGCACCCGGGTCCGGCTGGACGTGGGCGCGGACCGTTGCCCCGGCTTTCACCGCTACCACAGCGACGAGCTGGTGACCGACCTGCGCTGCGCGCAGCTGCCCGACGGCATGCTGGACGGGCTGGACGTGCCCGATTGGCCGCCGGCCGCCCAGCTGCACGTGGCCGTCGACGACGACGGCGAGCGCCACGTGGTTCGTACCCTGCGCGAGGGCGGGCGGACCGCGACCAAGGTGATGCAGGGCAACTACGAGGCGGTCCAGCGGGTGGGGGGGCGCACCTGGCGGGTCCCCGTGACGGCGTTCTGGCAGGCGCACCGGGATGCGGGGCGGGCCTACGGCAAGCTGGTCGCCGACTGGGCCCAGCCGGCGACCGGCATGACCGTGTGGGACCTTTACGGCGGTGCGGGCGTTTTCGCCGCCGCGCTCGGCGACGCGGTGGGGGAGTCCGGGCGGGTGTTGACGGTCGACACGTCACGCGCGGCGACGCGGGCCGGTCGCGCAGCCCTGGCCGACCTGCGGCAGGTGGAGATCGTCACCGGTTCGGCGCGGCGCGTGTTGACCGCACAGGGGCTATCGGGAAAGCGGGCGGCCGCCGACGTGGCGGTGCTGGATCCGCCGCGCGCCGGCGCCGGGCGCGAGGTCATCGACTTGCTGGCCGCCGCCGGAGTGCCGCGGGTGGTGCACATCGGTTGCGAGGCGGCATCTTTTGCGCGCGACATCGGTCTCTACCTCGGCCACGGCTATACCGTCGAGAAAATCAAGGTTTTGGACGCCTTCCCACTCACACACCACGCCGAAAGCGTGGCGCTGCTGACCCGCTAGGGGCACCACGATCCGCCGAGACTGGAGCGCTCGCGTAGAGCTCGTGGGTACACCGTGGACGCAGGCTCGGCGCAAACACCGTTCGACCAGAGTTAGGTCAACAAAAAATAGCGCAGATACAGGTAGACCGCGGCCAGCGCCAGGGACACCGCCGTCACCAACGCGCCCTTGCGGGTGAAGTCCCAGAAGGAGATGGGATTGTCGGCACGCCTGGCGATTCCGATGACGACGACGTTGGCGCTGGCGCCGACGGCTGTGAGGTTGCCGCCGAAGTCGGTGCCGAGCGCAAGGGCCCACCACAGGACGCCGGGGTTGGCGTGGTCCGCCAGGCCCGGCGCCAGGTCGGCCACGATGGGCGCCATCGTCGCGGCATAAGGAACGTTGTTGACGATCCCGCTGATCAGCAGCGACGCGGAGAGGATCACCATCGTGGCGAGCAGGGTGTTGCCGCCGGTCGCGGTAATCGCCAGGCGTGCAAGCTGTTTCACGACACCCGTCTTCACCAGCGCGCCGACCATGATGAACAGGCCGGCGAAGAACAGCAGTGTCTCCCATTCGACACTGGACAAGTAGTCGGAGCGCTCCAGCCGCGACACCACGATCAGGACGCCGGCGCCCAACAACGCCACGATGGAAGGCTCCATGTGCAACGCCGAGTGGGCGATGAAACCCGCGAACACCGCCGCCAGGACCACACCGCACGCGATGAGCAGCCGGGGATCGCGGATGGCCTCCCTCTCTTCCAGCGACATGACGTCGGCGGCCCGCTCGGGATCGACGGTGAACGCGCCGGGAAACAGGCGCGGCAGCAAAGCGATCAGGACCAGTGTCACGATGATCACGATCGGCGCCAGATGGATCAGGAAGTCGTTGAAACTCAGCCCGGCCTTGCTGGCGATGATGATGTTGGGCGGGTCGCCGACCAGTGTCGCCGTCCCGCCGATATTGGATGCGAACGCCTCGGCCATCAGAAACGGCGCGGCGTTGATCGCCAGCCGGTCGCACACCAGCAGCGTGACCGGGGCTATCAGCAATACCGTGGTGACGTTGTCGAGCAGGGCCGACGCGATCGCGGTGACCACGACCAGCAGGATCATGACGCGCAACGGCGACCCGCGGGCGCGTTTGGCCGACCAGATCGCGACGTACTCGAACACACCGGTTTGGCGCAGCACGCTGACGATGATCATCATGCCCAGCAGCAAAAAGATGACGTCCCAATCGATTCCGGTTTCGTGGGAGTAGAAGACGTCATCGGAGTTGATGATGGGCAGGGCGACCACAATCGCGGCGCCCGCCAGCGCGACCAAAGTCTTGTGCACGCGATCGGTCGCGATCAGCGCATAGGCCACCACGAAAACGGTGACGGCGACGACGCTCAATGCTGCAGCGCCGCCGCGAGGACCCGCGATGCCGTGATCACCCCGTGCAACTTGCCGTCCTTGACCACGGCGACCAGCGGGCTTCTCAGCCGCGCCATGAGCGCGGCCACCTCGATGATGGTGTCCTCGGCGTTGGCCGGGGGCACGTCGACCAGATGGTCGGGCAGCACGTCGCGCACCGTCTTGCCGCTCAGCTTCTCCGCGCAGCGGTCGGCCGTCGATTCGTTGAGCACGCCGGCCAGGAACGGGTCGTCCTGCACGTAGCGGGGCACGATGAACCGGACCACCTGGGAGGCGGGCAACACCGCGTAGGGGCACCCCGAGGTGTCGGTGACCAACAGCCCGGGCAGGCGGTGCTCCGCGAGCATCCGGGCGGCGTCCAGGGCGTCCGCCTCGATGCTGACGGTCGGATATTCCTCGGCGATATCCTCGGCGCGCATAGGGGCACGATACGTCCGAGCGATCAGTGCGGTTCGGTCGGCGTCGAGGCTCACGGCTTGCTCCGGAGGTCATTGGGGCGACACTGGACTTCATCGCCGACCAGGCTTCCCGGCTCACCGCGCAACGACGCTATCAAAGGTGCGATCGGCTAAGGCCCACAATCAGGCCCGGAATCGCTTGGCGGGACCATTCGGGGAGTGCTGCGTAGACTGACCGGATGCTCGAACAGATCCGCGGACCCGCCGATCTGCAGCACCTGTCCCAACAGCAGCTCCGCGATCTGGCCGCCGAGATTCGCGAGTTCCTGATCCACAAGGTGGCTGCCACCGGGGGACACCTGGGACCGAACCTCGGCGTCGTCGAACTGACGCTGGCGCTGCATCGCGTGTTCGACTCGCCGCACGATCCGATCATCTTCGACACCGGCCATCAGGCCTATGTCCACAAGATGCTGACGGGGCGTTGCCACGACTTCGAGAGCCTGCGCAAGAAGGGCGGTCTGTCGGGGTATCCGTCGCGCGCCGAGAGCCAGCACGACTGGGTGGAGTCCAGCCACGCCAGCGCGGCCTTGTCGTACGCCGACGGCCTGGCCAAGGCGTTCGAGCTGACCGGGCACCGGAACCGGCACGTCGTCGCGGTGGTCGGGGACGGCGCGCTCACGGGCGGTATGTGCTGGGAGGCGCTGAACAACATCGCCGCGTCGAATCGGCCGGTGATCATCGTCGTCAACGACAACGGCCGCAGCTACGCGCCGACGATCGGTGGCGTCGCCGACCGTCTCGCCACGCTCAGGCTGCAGCCGGCCTATGAGCAGGCATTGGAGCGGGGCCGCGACGCGTTGCGTTCGATGCCGTTGGTCGGCGAGTTCGTCTACCACTTCATGCACAGCGTCAAGGCCGGCATCAAGGACTCGTTGTCACCGCAGCTGCTGTTCACCGATCTGGGGCTGAAGTACGTCGGCCCGGTCGACGGCCATGACGAACGCGCGGTGGAGGCGGCGCTGCGGCACGCCCGCGGGTTCGGCCGGCCCGTGATCGTGCACGTCGTCACCCGCAAGGGGATGGGCTACGCGCCGGCCGAGGCCGACGAGGCCGAGCAGATGCACTCCACCGTCCCGATCGACCCCGTCACCGGCCGGGCCACCAAGGTCGCCGGCCCGGGCTGGACGGCGACGTTCTCCGACGCGCTGATCGCCTATGCGAGAACGCGCCGCGACATCGTGGCCATCACTGCGGCGATGCCCGGCCCCACCGGCCTGACGGCGTTCGGGGCGCAGTTCCCGGATCGCCTGTTCGACGTGGGCATCGCCGAGCAACACGCGCTGACGTCGGCGGCCGGCCTGGCGATGGGTGGGATGCACCCGGTGGTGGCGATCTATTCGACGTTCCTGAACCGGGCCTTCGACCAGATCATGATGGACGTGGCGCTGCACAAGCTGCCCGTCACCGTGGTGCTCGACCGCGCGGGGATCACCGGTTCGGACGGCCCCAGCCACAACGGGATGTGGGACATGTCGATGCTCGGGATCGTGCCGGGGATCCGGGTGGCCGCGCCCAGGGACGCCGCCCGGCTGCGGGAGGAGCTCGGCGAGGCGCTCGACGTCGCCGACGGCCCCACGGTGCTGCGGTTCCCCAAAGGTGATGTCGGAGAAGATATTCCGGCTCTGGAGCGGCGCGGGTCGGGCGTCTCGGGCCTGGACGTGCTCGCGGTGCCGGCCGCCGGGTTGAACCACGACGTGCTGCTGGTGGCGGTCGGCGCGTTCGCGTCGATGGCGCTCGCGGTGGCCAAGCGGCTGCACAAACAGGGTATCGGCGTGACCGTGATCGACCCGCGCTGGGTGCTGCCCGTGTCTGACGGCGTCCGGGAGCTGGCGGCGCAGCACAAACTGCTCGTCACGCTCGAGGACAACGGGGTCAACGGCGGGGTGGGCTCGGCGGTGTCGGCCGCGCTGCGGCGGGCCGAGATCGACATGCCGTGCCGCGACGTCGGGCTGCCGCAAGAGTTCTTCGCGCAGGCCTCGCGGGACGAATTGCTGGCCGACCTCGGGCTGACCGACCAGGACGTGGCCCGCCGCATCACCGGCTGGGTCGCCGCGCTGGGCAACAACTCCGTCGCCGAAGCGGAGATCCGCGAGCACCTCGACTAGGGCGATCGCGAGCGCGGCGAAGCCGGGCGAAGCGGGTCGCCGGGATCACGACTAGTGGCGATCGCGAGCGCGGCGACGCCGGGCGAAGCGGGTCGCCGGCATCATGACTAAAGCGTGTCGGCCGGGGGCTGCAGCGCCCGCGCCAGCACCGGAACCACGAACTCTCGCTGCCACGCCCGCGCCTGACCGGCGCGCAGGAACGCGTCGAGGGCCTCAGCCGCATCCGCTGATCCTTCCCCGGTGACCTCCCAGTCCCAACACAACCGTCGCACCAAGTCGGGCGAGATCAGGTTCTCGGTGGGGACGTCCACCCGCTGCGACACCTCCGCCAGCGCCGCCCGCACCGCCTCCAGCCGCGCCGCCGCCTCCGGCTTGCGCCTGCTCCACCGCG
>JARLGR010000201.1 GCA_031292665.1 Mycobacterium sp.
ACGATCTGCCCGCCCGTCGAGCCCCGGATGTCCACCGCCCCGTGTGGTTCCAGGCCGGGCGCGGGAAAGTACTTGCCGTTGCGCCGCCGCAGCAGCCCTTTCTCAACCAACTCGTCGACCAGGCCCGCGGCCACCCCCGTCGCGCCGAAATCACGGACCTCTGCTTCATCGAGCGGCAACTCGGTTGCGGCACAGAGCAGTTGCGGACCGAGAAGGTAGGGGTTGGCGGGATCGATCACGACCCGCTCGACCGGCTTGTCCAACAGCGCGGCGGGGTTGTGCACCAGGTAGGTGTCCAGCGGGTCGTCGCGGGCGACCAGCACGACCAGCGCACCCTGGCCGCGCCGGCCGGACCTGCCGGCCTGCTGCCAGAACGAGGCCACCGTGCCGGGAAACCCCGCGAGCACCACCGCGTCCAGCCCGGCGATGTCGACACCCAACTCCAGCGCATTGGTGGTCGCCAGGCCGCGCAACCGCCCCTCGGCCAGGGCGCGCTCCAGCGCGGTGCGGTCCTCGGCGAGATAACCGGCCCGGTACGACGCCACCTTGTCGGACAGCCCCGGGGCAACGTCAGCCAGCCGCGCCTGCGCGCCCAGCGCGGTCAATTCCGCGGCGCGGCGTGACCGGACGAACGTCAGCGTCTGGGCGCCCTCGGTGATCAGGTCGGCCATCACCCGCGCCGCCTCGGCGCCCGCGGACCGTCGGACCGGGGCGCCGTTCTCGCCGGTCAGGTCGGTGCGCAACGCGGGCTCCCACAACGCCACCGTGCGGGCTCCCTGGGGTGAGCCGTCGTCGATGACCTCCTCGACCGGGTGGCCGATGAGTTCGGCGGCCGTCGCACCGGGGGAATCCGTCGTCGCGCTGGCGAAGATCACGGTCGGCGCTTTATCGGGCTGAGGGGAATACCGCTCGCACAGCCGCAACAGCCGGCGCAGCACCATCCCCACGTTCGAGCCGAAAACACCACGATAGTAATGGCATTCGTCGACGATCACGAATCTGAGGCCACGCAGAAACACGGCCCAACGGGCATGGTTGCGCAGGGTCGACAAATGGATCATGTCCGGATTGGAGAACAACCATCGCGAGCGTTCCCGCGCGAAGCGGCGCACGTCGCTGGGACTGTCGCCGTCATAAGCGGTCGGCGCGACGTCGCGCAGCCGCGGGATGGCTGCGGTCAGCTCGTGCGCGGCGCGCAACTGGTCATGACCGAGCGCCTTCGTGGGCGACAGGTACAGCACCCGGGCCCGCGGATCCGTCGCCAGCGCGTTGAGGACGGGTAGTTGATAGGCCAGCGACTTGCCCGAGGCGGTGCCCGTGCTGACCACCACATGGCGTCCGGCGTGGGCCAGGTCCGCGGCCGCGAACTGGTGTGCCCACAGGCAGCTGATGCCGCGGCCGGCGAACGCGCGGATGACGTCGGGTTCGGCCCACTCCGGCCACTCGTGCGGCCGCCCGCTGCGCGCGGGCAGCTCGGCGACATGGCGCAGCGGATGCTCGCCCGAGGCGGTGCCGGCGAGCGCGGCAGCAAGCAATTCGCTGCCGAAGCTCACCAACGTCACAACCTCCTAACATCCGTCGGTGACACAAGTCTGTCGCCGACGCGACGAACATGATTGGATGATTGCGGTCGCAGCTTCTGTGTTCGTGTCAAACTTTCGCAGGATCGACGTTGCGGCCGCGGTTCCTGCGAGGTTAATCGGTCGGGTGAAGTTCCGGCGACTCAGCGAGGTATGGCGGTCGTTACCAGGCCCGGGGCGCCGAAAGGCGGCGCCCCGCACCCAGAAGAAAAGGAAAGATCGAGAGATGCCACAGGGAACTGTGAAGTGGTTCAACGCGGAGAAGGGCTTCGGGTTCATTGCCCCCGAAGACGGTTCCGCGGATGTGTTTGTCCACTACACGGAGATCCAGGGTTCGGGCTTCCGCACCCTTGAAGAAAACCAGAAGGTCGAGTTCGAGATCGGCCACAGCCCTAAGGGCCCCCAGGCCACCGGAGTCCGCCCCGCCTAAACGGAGCATATTCTCCACGGAACCCCCCGTACAGGCCCGCAGAGCGGGCCCCGCCGGGGGGTTTTCGTTTTGTCGCCGCGCCGGATACGTTGAGGCGCGGACGCACGACCTGGCCTACTGTCGTTGGCGTGAGCCAGCTCTCCTTCTTCACAGCGGAGTCGGTGCCGCCCGCGGTCGCCGATCTTTCCGGAGTGCTGGCGGCCTCCGGCCAGATCGTCCTCGTTGGAGCTCCGGACGTTCAGGGTGCCCGGCTTTCGGTGGTCGTGGACCAGCTCTGGCGCGCCTCGGCGCTGGCCGAGATGATCCACGAGGCTGGCCTGGTCCCGGAGATCAGCCGCACCGACGAAGACACCCCGCTGGTGCGGACGGCGGTGAACCCCGCGTTGGTCAGCATCGCCGCCGAATGGACGCGTGGCGCGGTCAAGACGGTGCCGCCGCGCTGGCTGCCCGGCCCGCGGGAGCTGCGGGCGTGGACGCTGGCGGCCGGCAGCCCGGAGGGCGACCACTATCTGCTGGGTCTGGATCCGCACGCGCC
>JARLGR010000202.1 GCA_031292665.1 Mycobacterium sp.
CCACGGGCGTGTCACCGTAGCTGAGCTGGGTCAGCCTTCCGTTGGCGTAGAGACGGTTGAGCAGGGGCGAGCTCGACCGGGTCAGCGAGGGCAGGTCGAGATGGCCCCGCACCACCCCGTCGGCCGTCACGGCCGTCGGCTCGTCGAGGGCCGTGGAGCTCAGGCGGACGCCGTCGGGGCAGGCGGCCAGCTCCGGGTTCGGTCCGAGCGGGATGCGCACCACCCCGGCGTCGAGCAGCCCCAGCAGCTGCTGGGAGCGCATGGGTGGCGGGCCCGCCTCCAGGCGGTTGATGCGGCCCCGGACGTTGGACTGGAAGTCGATATAGGAGTCGAGGTGGAGACCACCGAACTCGATGATCGAACGCAGCTGGTCGCGGAGGATGCGCAGCACCTCCTCGGCCGCCTTGACCGGGCTCCCCCCGGGTCGCAGGGCCTCGGTGAGATCGGCCTCGATCATGTCGTAGACCTGGCCCTGGTAGTCGGCGGCCGACGTGTAGTGGCGGTCTGACCCGGCGAAGACGTGGGTGACCGGGTCGAAGCGCCCGTAGAGCGGCTCAAGACTGTCGACGGCCTTCTCGTAGTGCCCGTTGTCCCAGCCGCGGCGGAGGACGGTGCGGACCTCGGTCGACTCCACGTCGCCCCCGGCCAGCAAGGCGGCCTGTATGTAATAGCGCGCCTGCATCTCGGCGAAGATGAGGGGGAGGAGCTCGGCCCGGAAGTCCACGTGCCGCCGCACCTTGACTTCAACCTTGTTGCGCGGCAGGCGTTCTCGGCGGGTACCGTACGCGTGATGGGTACGTCTCCATCCCTGGCCGGCAGGCAGCCGGCGACCGTACCCGCCCGGATTGATCAGCGCCGCCAACTCCTCGGGGGTGCACACCACCGGCTGGTACTGGCCGGTGGGGTCGACGCCGGTGGCCGACTTGGCGCAGTGCGGCATGCCTGAGCGCGAGTAGAGGGTGATGGTCGGCTCCCGGCCCGAGGGCACGTACCGCAAGCGGTCGGCCCGGTCGCACCGGTCCTCGAACGTCCCGCCTCGTCCGATGGTGAGGGCGGTGAGGACGTCGTAGCCGACCAGGCCCATGCCGGCCACGGCCACCGAGGATCCGGCCGGAGCGCTCTGGTCTAAGCACTCGATGGGGTAGGGCCGCAGGTAGTGCGCGCCGCCGCCGGCCCCGGGCTCGTCGTTCCAGGTGTGCCCCGAGGTCAGCACCACGTGGTCGACGGTGAGGGTGGTGCCGTTGTCGAGCAGCACCGCCTCGCTCCCCCCGAGGGCCGGCGAGATGTCGACGGCCGCCGCGTAGTGCCGGACGATCTCGAGGTTGGGCGGGGCGTAGGCCACCAGCGTGTCGTAGAACCAGACCAGGTACTCGCCCATCAACCGCCGGGGCAGGTAGTCGGTGGGCAGGATGGGGTCACCCCCGGCGCCGATGCGGCACTCGTAACCCACCCAGCGGTAGCCGCAGCGCACTGCCCACTGGTGCAGGCCCATGGCGTAGGGGGGGAGGGCGTCCCCGTCGGGGGCGGTGTAGAGGGAGAGCTGACCGCAGGCGTTGTTGAGGACCAGGAAGTCGGGCTGCTAGGTGGCGTAAGCCCCGCCTCCGAGCTGAGAGGGCTCGACCACGTGCACCCGCACCGGCGTCCCTACCCGCCGGGCCCGGCTCACCGTCCGCTCCAAGACGCACAGACCCCACGAGCCGAGCCCCACGATGGCCATCTCGATCATCGGACGCGTCCCATACACGCCACCTCAGATCGGCGGCCGCTGGCTGATCTCTGCGTTCGAGCCCGTTTAGACCGGCTTTCCTCGATCGCGGCCGCGGTGAGTCGGCGGACCGCGTGTACCAGCTCGTCGACATCGTGGGTCGTGGTGGCAAAGGAGGTGACGAAACGGACGACACCTGGCTCCCAACGGCCGTGGTAAAAGCCGTAACCCTGGTCCAGAAGTCCGTCGATGACCTGCTGGGGCAGGCGGCAGAAGAGGATGTTCGCCTCTGGCGTGCCCGCAAGGCGAGTGCCGGGAATGGACTTCAGCCCCTCTTCGAGCCGCGCGGTCATGGCATTGGCGTGCCAGGCATTGCGCAGCCACAGATCGCCGGCGAGGTAGGCGTCGAGTTGGGCGGCGGCGAAACGCATCTTGGCGGCGAGTTGTCCGGCTCGCTTAGCCCGGAAGCTGAGCTCGGTGGTCACGGAGCGCTCGAAGACGACGATCGCATCGGCGGTTATGCTCCCGTTCTTGATGGCGCCAAAGGACAGCATGTCCACGCCGGCGCGCCAGGTTAGCTCGGCGGGGTTGCAGCCCAATGCGGCGACGGCGTTGGCGAAGCGGGCGCCATCCATGTGAACGCGCAGGCCCGCGTGCTTCGCAATGCAGGCCAGGTGTCCGATCTCGGCGGGGGTGTATACCGCGCCGGTCTCGGTTGCCTGGGTGAGGCTCAACACGGAGGGTTGCACGCTGTGCACGTCTCCGACCTTGCGGTGCACCGCGGCCTGCAGCTCGTCGGCGTCGATCTTGGCGTTTTCCCCACCCAGGGCAATGAGTTTGGCACCCCCGGTGAAGAACTCCGGTGCGCCGCACTCGTCGTTGTTGATATGGCTGTCGCGGTGGCATAACACGCTGCCCCACGGTGGGGTCAGCGCGGCCAAGCTCAATGCGTTCGCCGCCGTGCCGGTGGAAACGGGGAGCAGATCGACGTCGCAATCAAAGATCTCGCTGAAGCGGTGTCGTGCGCTCAAAGTCCAACTGTCGGTGCCATAGGGCGGTGCCTGCCCGGAGGCTGCCGCTGCAACAGCTGCGATGATCTCGGGTGCACCACCGGCGGTGTTGTCGCTGGTGAAGGAGCGACTTTCCGCACGCGCGACTACCTCCATCGGGACAGCGCTCATGTGCCGTCACCTTCTCCGAGCGTCAAAGGCAGCCTGACGCTCCTGCAGCAACCCTCCCACCGTTGCGGGCACACGTTTTCAGGCACCTGAATGGCTCCTTCCCGTATTCCCGGCAACCACTGCAGACCCAACGCCCTGCAGGTCTCGAGCCGTCAACGCCAGCATTTCTGCCTGTGTGGTCACCAACGACATTTGCTCCTCCTAAGGGAAGCAGCCCAACCCGCGGTTGTTACGCCAACGCTTGAGTGCGAAGGTATGTGTATACCGGTGATGCGACTGAGCGGTAGCTTACATACTATTAGACGATAATGGAAGCAAATAGCCAACGGTCAGTTTACCCTAACTGCAGAAAACATCACTACCCCCGGAAGACTGGCAGAGAACAGACCGCGAGCTTTTGTCAGGCGGTTCCTCGAGGAGATATCCGCCTGAGCTGCGTGAGCGCGCGTTGCGAATAGTTGCCGCGAGCACCGATCAGCACGAGTCGGGAGTGGGCGGCGATCGGCGAGGTTGCCCCGCTGCTAGCTGCCGGCACCCAAGGCTCCTCACCTGCGGATTCACACCATCAATACGAATCGATTAACCGCACTGATCCCTCGACTGTCGTCGGGTATCGTTCGTCGTCCGCCCCGACGGTGCGTCGGCCGACCCGTCCACGGCGATCACCGCGACCAGCTGGCCCTCGTACTCGCGCACCCCGACCACGTCGCGGCCGAAGCGGCGCCGGTGATCGATCGCGCGCGTGCATTCCGGGCTCGATCTCGCCTCCGGGTCAGGCGAGGAGTCAAACATGTCGGGGGCCGCCCAGCCCCACACCCAGCTGACCAGAGCCGAGGCGACCATGATCCTCCGGTGGGGGTGAGTACCGCGGCGACCGTCACCACCGCCGCGACGGCGACACCGATCCACCACGCGGCGATCGCCGTATCAACGCCGCTTCACCAAACACCTTGCCGGTCATCTGCTGCACGGGCGCATCCTCTCCATCGCCGCCCATAGGTGGATACTATAAGTTTGTGATATGATTTTGTATCATCCACAAAGTATGTACAATGGCGTAAAGCTAAATCATCCGTTTGTGCCACGCTCGGCCCGTGACCGCTACGGCCGGACGTCACCGCAGCGGTCGTTTTGGGGTCGGTCCACATCCGTGAGGAGGAGCGCATGTCGTTCGTGTCCACACAGCCGGAAGCGCTGACCGCGGCGGCCGGCACCTTGCAAGGGATCGGCTCGGCGATGAGCGCCCAGAACGCGGCCGCGGCGGCCCCAACGACGGGGGTGGTTCCCGCGGCTGCCGATGAAGTGTCGGCGCTGACCGCAGCGCAGTTCGCCACGCACGCCCAGATGTATCAGGCCGTCAGCGCCCAAGCCGCTGCGATTCACGAGATGTTCGTGAACACGTTGGCGACTAGCGCCGGGTCGTATGCGGCCACCGAGGCCGCCAACGCGATCGCGGCCGGCTAATTTTTCGGCGGCTATAGATGCTCGATTTCGCGGCGCTACCACCGGAGATCAACTCCGGACTGATGTATACGGGCCCGGGATCGGGACCGATGCTGGCCGCCGCGGTGGCCTGGGATGATTTGGCCGCGGAGTTGTACTTGACGGCGTCGTCCTACGGCTTGGTGATTTCGGACCTGACTAGTGGGTGGTTGGGTCCGTCGTCGGTGGCGATGGCGGCCGCCGCCGCGCCCTATGTGTTGTGGATAGTCACCACTGCGGGGCAAGCCGAGGAGGCTGGCGCGCAGGCCAAGGCGGCCGTGGTCGCCTACGAGGCGGCGTTCGTGATGACGGTGCCCCCGCCGGTGATTGCGGCGAATCGCGCGTTGCTGATGGCGTTGATCGCGACGAACTTCTTCGGTCAGAACACGCCCGCGATTATGGCCACAGAGGCCGAGTATGTGGAGATGTGGGCCCAGGACGCCGCGGCGATGTATGGCTATCAGGCCGCGGCGCAGGCTGCGTCAGTGCTGAGCCCGTTTACGGTGCCGGCGCCGACCACCGGTCCGGCGGGGTTGGCTGGGCAGGCTGCGGCGGTCGCCGAAGCTGTCAGCACGTCTGCGGGTACGAGTGCGCAGACCGTGGCACCGTTGACCACAGCAATGTCCTCCCCGCTGAGTTTCGCGCTGTCTACACCGCTGACCGCTGCTTGGGCGCCTGATGCGCTGGCGGAACTAGCCTCGATCGCTTCCTCGATGTCATCCTCGTCGTCAGCGTCGCCGCTGTCAGTGTTGACGACCCTGACATCGTCGTCCACGGCACTCACCTCGGGCATCAGCCTGGCCTCGGGGACCGGCTCGGCTACGTCGATGTCGACTCTGGGCCTCTCGGCGATCGGTTCGGCGGGTTCGCTCGTCGGATCCCTTGGCCCGAGGTCCGCCGTCCTCGCCAACCAAATCCGGATGTTGGGATTGACACTGGCCCCCGGTTTCGGCTCGGGGACCGGCGCCTTCGGCGCACCTGGTATGGGCAGCGCCCAGGTGACCGCGGGTGTGGGGCGCGCGGCCTCGCTCGGCACGCTCTCGGTGCCACAGAGCTGGGCCTCGGCCGCCCCGGCATTCAGCCAGGTCGGCTCGGCGTTGCCGGGCACCAGCGTCAGCGCGACGCCGGCGGTGTCGGCCGGGCCGGAAAGCATGCTCAACGGGATGCCGATGCTCCCCAACGCGACGCGCGGTATGGGCGCTCCCACCGCTTATGCGCCCAGGTTCGGTTTCCGTCCCACCGTGGTGCAAACCCCGGTATACGCCGGATAAGGGAAGGTGGACCATCCGGGTGTTTTATACCGGCGGTCATACGACCGCATACCCGTCCGGCTGTCGCCGTCCATCGCGTCCAATGATTTGAAGTTGACCGG